>NZ_CALGNQ010000001.1 GCF_937958535.1 uncultured Georgenia sp.
GTGGGCTGTCGGTGGGACGTGGGCTGTCGGTGAGAGGGGGGCGGTGGGAGGCGGGGTGGTGAGGGGCGGGGTGGTGCCGGCGAGGTCGCGGCGGAGGCCGGCGGCACGGCGGCGGGCGTCGCGCACCGACAGCGGCAGCGGCGACCAGCCGGCGAGCCGGCCCAGCTCGACGACGGGTGGGGCCACGGCGGAGCCGGCGAGCACGAGCTCGGGCGGGCCGTGGACGACGCTGCCGTCGGCGCGCACCTCGAGGACGGAGTCGGCGAACTGGGTGACCCGCTCGAGCCGGTGCTCGGCGAGCAGCACTGTGACGCCGAGGTCGTGGACGAGGCGGGCCACCGCGGCCAGCACCTCCTCGGCGGCGGTCGGGTCGAGTGCGGAGGTCGGCTCGTCGAGCACGAGCACCCGCGGCTGGGCGGTCATGACGGCGCCGAGCGCGACGCGCTGCTGCTCCCCGCCGGACAGGTCGACGAGCGGACGGTCGCGCAGCGGTGCCAGGCCCAGGAGGTCGAGCGTCTCCTCCACGCGCTTGCGCATCACCCCGGCCGGGAGCCCGAGCTGCTCCATCCCGAAGGCCAGCTCCTCCTCGACGGTGTCGGTGACGAAGCCCTTGAGCGGGTCCTGTGTCACGACGCCGACGACGTCGGCCAGCCGGCGGGGCAGGTGGTCGCGGGTGTCGCGCCCGGCCACCTGGACCCGGCCGGCGAGGAGTCCACCGGTGAAGTGGGGGACCCGGGCGCACGCCGCCCCGAGCAACGTCGACTTGCCTGCGCCGGTGGGGCCCACGACGAGGCACAGCTCGCCCTCCTCCACGGTGACGTCGACGTCGCGCAGCGCGGGCGCGGCCGCCCCGGGGTAGGTGACGGTCACCGCGTCGAAGCGGATCATCGGTGCTCCTCGGTGACGGCGGGGACGGCGAGCAGCGCGGCGGCGGCGAGCGCGCCGAGGGGCAGGCCGGGCCACGCGAGCGGGTCCGGGTGGGCGGGGGCCCCGGCGGTGACGACGATCCCGGCGGCGACGGCGCCGCACAGCGCGACGACCGTCTCGCGGCTCCGCCACGGCACCGGGCGGTACCGGGTGCGCCGCACCCGGCGGGAGGCGAGGGCCGCGGCGCCGCCGCCGACGACCGTGGCCAGCGCGAGGACCGGGGCGCCGAGCCAGCGGGGCACGGTGGCGTCGAGCAGCCCGTAGGTGCCGAGGCCGGCGAGGACGAGGGAGACGAGCAGGGCGAGGTTGACACCGCGGGACGCGCCGCCCCGGGTGTGGGCGTAGCCGCGGGAGTCCATGGAGGCGGCGAGCGCGATCGCCCGGTCCATGGCGTCGTGCAGCACCGGCTGGACGTACTGGAGCGCGGCGCGCGGACCGGTGGCCTGTACGCCGCGCAGCCGGCGGGCGCGCCGCACGTCCCGGACGGAGGCGACGAGCTGTGGGGCGACGGTGACCGCGATGACGACGGAGGTGCTGAGGTCGTGCAGCGCGCCGGGGAGGTGGCGCAGCACGTGCTTGGGGTTGGCCAGCGTGTTCGCGGCGCCGAAGCACAGGATGACCGCCGCCAGCGCGGCGGCGGTGTACAGCGCGGCGAGGAGACCTGGCAGCTGCACCGGGCCGAGGAGCGAGATGCCGCCCGCCCACTGCGGCAACGGCACCCGTGGCAGGGGCAGCAGGACCGGGCCCCCGGTGCGCAGCCCGAAGAGCACATGGAACGCCAGGCGGAGCACGACCACCGCCACCGCCACCGCGACGTACACCCGGAACACGCGGGTCCACGGCCCCGTGCCGCGGCAGCGGAGGACCACGGCCACCACCGCGGCGACGAGGAGCACGAGGCCCACCGGGTTGCCGGTGCGGGAGACGGCCACGCACGCCCCGGCCGCCCAGGCCCACCACGCGAGCGGGTGCAGCTCGCGCACGCGGGGGCGCGCCGCGGTGGTGCGCGGCGGGGCGGCGAGGGCGTCGGTGGTCACGTCAGGCCTGGCGGTTGCGCACGAGCCGCACGACGCCGAGAGCGATCAGGACCACCCCGGCGGCACCGAACCACACCCACGTGGGCACCCCGCCGCCGTCGTCGGACGTGTCAGCCGCGTCGTCCACCGGCTCGGCGGCGTCGTCGACCGACTCGCCGGCGGCGTCCACGGGCTCAGGGGTGTCGGTGGTGGCCGCAGGCCCCTCCGCGCCGTCGTCGGCAGGACGGGTGCCGACGGCTGCCGCGGCCTCGGCGGGGGTGAGGCCCGGGCCGGTGGAGCCGTCGTTGTACCGCCAGCCCTCGACGTCACCGGGGGCGGGGTCGACCGTGTCGGCGCCCGCGACATGGGCGGTCCACTCGCCCTCGCTGCCGGTCCAGTACGACCAGTAGCTCCCGTCGAACTCCTCCGGGCAGGGGTCGGGCAGAGAGTCGATGGCGCAGATCATGCCCGGGATCGAGTCGGTCGGGGTGAAGCCGGCCTGCTCGAGCGCCTCCCGCCCGCTGGCCGGGTCCCCGGTCGCGCAGCCGGTGCGCACCTCGCCGCCGAGGTCGGTGAAGTCGACGACGACGGTGACGCCGTCGGTGCAGCCGTCCATGTCCATGGCCGCGGCGGGCGCGGCCGGCACGAGCGCGGCGAGACCGAGGACGGCCACGGCCAGACCACCGCGAGGCAGGGGAGAGGAGGACATCGCAAGCGCCTTTCGGGCAGCGGCCACGGCAGGCTCCCGGACCGCCGGAGGGACGCCGCCGGCGCTTCGGGCTCCCTCCGCAGACCGCGACGGACAAGAGCCGAACGTCAGCCGGACCCAGGTACTCCGGCTCGTCGAGACTCGTCTCGACCTACGGTTGCGGGTCAGCGCCGGACTTCGACCGGCTTCCCCTCGGTCAGGCTCGACACCGACCATATCCCCTGTTGTGCCGCCGCGGAAGGACGGTCGACGCGCCGGGAGGTGCCATGCTGCGGTCATGGCATCGCGCATCTACACCCGGCAGGGCGACGACGGCACGACGGGCCGGTTCCTCGGCGGACGGATCTCCAAGGCCTCCCCGGTGGTGGCGGCGTGCGGCGACGTCGACGAGGCCGTCGCCGTCCTCGGCGTCGCCCGGGCCGGCTGCACCGACCCGGAGCTGGCCGAGCTCGTCCTGCGCGTCCAGCGCGAGCTCTTCGTCGTCGGGGCCGACCTGGCCACCCACCCCGACCGCCGCGCGAAGCTCGAGCCGGGCGTCTCCGTCGTCACCGAGGAGATGACCGCCGCCCTCGAGGCGCTGATCGACGAGCGGCTCGCGGCCCGCCCGCTGGAGCCGGTGTTCCTCGTGCCGGGGGCGACGCCCACCTCGGCGCACCTGGACCTCGCCCGCACCGTGGTGCGGCGCGCGGAGCGGCACGCCGTCGCCGCCCGTGAGGAGGGTGAGCACGTCGCCGAGCCGGTGCTGCACTACCTCAACCGGCTCTCCGACCTGCTCTTCGTGCTCGCCCGGGAGGCGAGCGGCCCGGGCCCTGAGCCGCGGAGCCACTGAACCGGCAGGTCACCGGCCCAAACCGGGTACAGGGCCGATCCCCTCCCGCTAGCCGTCCCACGTGACGGGTCTCACAAAGTCCGGCTGCGGGGAGGCAGCGATGGATGTCAACGAGGTCATCGTCTGGATCCTGATGATCTGCATGGTGCTCGGCGGCCTCGACCGGGCGATCGGCAACCGCTTCGGGCTGGGGGAGAAGTTCGAGGAGGGCTTCATGGCGCTGGGGCCGCTGGCCCTGGCGATGGTCGGTGTCGTGTCCCTGGCGCCGGTGCTGGCCAAGCTGCTCGAGCCGGTCATCGTCCCGGTCTACACCGCGCTCGGTGCCGACCCGTCGATGTTCGCCACCACCCTGCTCGCCAACGACATGGGCGGCTACCCGCTGGCGATCGAGCTGGCGCAGAGCGAGGAGGCGGGGCTGCTCGCCGGTCTCATCCTCGGCGCGATGATGGGCCCGACCATCGTCTTCACCATCCCGGTGGCGCTCGGGATCATCGAGCGCGAGGACCGCAGCTTCCTCGCCCAGGGCGTGCTCGCCGGGATGATCACCATCCCCTTCGGCGTCCTCGTCGGTGGTCTCGTCGCCGGGTTCCCGGCGACGATGGTGCTGGCCAACCTCGTGCCCATCGTCATCGCCGCCGCGCTCATCGCGGTCGGGCTGTGGCGCATCCCGGACCGGATGACCACCGGGTTCCTGTGGTTCGGCAAGTTCCTCGTCGCGCTCATCTCCGTCGGCCTCGTCATCGGGGTCTTCGAGTTCATGACCGGCGCGCGGATCATGCCCGAGGGCTGGGAGCTGGCCCCGCCCACCGACGGCCTGGAGATCGTCGCGCTCATCGGCATGATGCTCCTCGGCGCGTTCCCGGCGGTGCACCTCATCATCACCCTGGCCGCCAAGCCGCTGACCCGGGTCGGCACCCTGCTCGGGATGAACGACAAGGCCGCGGGCGGGATGATCGCCACGCTGGCGAACAACATCCCGATGTTCCAGATCCTCAAGGAGATGGACCCGCGCGGGAAGGTGCTCAACGTCGCCTTCGCGGTGAGCGCGGCCTTCACCTTCGGCGACCACCTCGGCTTCACCGCCGGAGTGGAGCGCACGATGATCTTCCCGATGATCGTCGGCAAGCTCTGCGCCGGCGTCACCGCCGTCCTCGTCGCCTTCCTCTTCTTCCGACGGCGCTACCCGGCCTTCGTGCCCGGGCAGCGGGTGGCCACCCCGGATCTTCAGGTCGAGGACGCCCCGTCGATGCCCGAGGCCCGCCCGTCCACCGACGAGGGCAGGTGAGCGGCGGTCATGCTCATCGCACGCGTGGTCGGCTCGGCCGTGTCGACGATCAAGGTGGACGGCCTGCGCGGGCTCAAGCTGCTCCTCGTCCGGGAGACCACCCCGCAGGACGAGCTGGTGGGCGACCCGTTCGTCGCCGTCGACGGGGTGGGGGCCGGCGTCGGGGAGGTCGTGCTCGTCGCCCGCGGCAGCGCCGCGCGGCAGACCGAGGCCACCGAGGGACGGGCGGTCGACGCGCTCATCATGGCGATCCTCGACTCCATCGAGGTCGACGGTCGACGCACCTTCGAGAAGTCCTGAGCGGATGTGGCCGTGACGACGACCAGGGAGCTGCTCAGCGTCGGCATCGACGTCGGCACGACGACCAGCCAGGTGGTGTTCTCCCGGCTGACCGTCCGCAACGCCCACCGGGTGGGCATGGTGCCGCGGATCGAGGTCGACGCGCGCGCCGTCGTCCACCAGAGCCCGCCGCACCCCACCCCGCTGCGGGGTCCGGACGAGGTCGACGTCGAGCAGCTGCTCACCATCGTGCGCGAGGAGTTCGCCGCGGCCGGGGTCACCCCGGACGACGTCGAGACCGGTGCGGTGATCATCACCGGGGAGACCGCCCGCACGAAGAACGCCGAGGCGATCCTCGCCGCCGTCTCGGGGCTGGCCGGCGACTTCGTCGTCACCGTCGCAGGCCCCAACCTCGAGTCGCAGATCGCCGGGCGCGGCTCGGGGGCGGCGGCGTACTCGGCGCAGGAGTACACCACGGCCGTCAACGTCGACATCGGAGGCGGGTCGTCCAACGCCGCGGTCTTCCGCTCCGGGCGCCACGTCGCCTCGGCCGCGATCATGGTCGGCGGACGCCAGCTCACCCTCGACCCGGCCACCGGCGTCGTCACCCACCTCGCGCCGCCGGGTCGGGCGATCGTCGCCGCCCGGGGCATCGACCTCGCCGAGGGGCGCCGGGCGGGCCTGGGGGCGCTGCGCGAGCTGAGCGACGCCATGGCCGACCACATCGTCGACCTCCTCCTCGGGGAGCCGGGCGGCCTGCCCGCCGGGGTGGCGCTCACCCCGCCGCTGCCACCACTGGGCCGCGAGGTCACCGCCGTCTTCCTCTCCGGCGGGGTGGGCCGGGCCTACTACGACGGCGACCCGGCCGGCTCGCTCGCCGAGATCGCAGCCTACGGTGATCTCGGCCCGCTCCTGGCGCACTCGCTGCGGCACAACCCGCGGTTGCGGGCGCTGCCGGTTCGCCGGCCGGCCGAGACCCTCCGCGCGACCGTGCTGGGGGCCGCGAGCCAGACCGTCACCCTGTCCGGGTCGACGATCTGGACCCAGGACGAGCTGCTGCCGCTGCGCAACCTGCCCGTCGTCGAGCCCGTCGTCGGTGACCCGGTGCCCGAGGTGAGCGTCGTCGCCGCCGGCCTCGACCACGCCGTCGGTCGCTGGGACCAGGAGACGGAGGGCAGCGTCGCGCTCGCGCTCGACCTGCCCGAGCACCTGGACTACCCCGCCATGCAGCGCGTGGCGCAGGCGGTGGCCGAGTTCGGGCGCGACCGCGGGGACGCCCCCGTCGTCCTCGTCACCGAGCACGACTACGCGCAGGTCCTGGGACAGAGCATCAAGGCGCTCACCCCGGGGCTGCCGCTCATCGCCATCGACCAGATCGGGCTCGGCGAGGGCGACTTCATCGACATCGGCACACCGATGCTGGACGGCCGCGTCGTCCCGGTGTCGGTCAAGACCTTGGTCTTCTACGAGTAAGGAGGCTGGACAGTGCGACAGCGGGAGGCACGCAGATGCTGCTGAGAACGAAGCTGTTCGGGCAGACCTACGAGTTCGGCTCGATCAAGGAGCTGCTCGCCAAGGCCAACGAGGAGAAGTCCGGCGACCAGCAGGCGGGCATCGCCGCCCGCTCCGCCGCCGAGCGGGTGGCGGCGAAGTTCGTCCTCGCGGAGGTCCCCCTCTCCGTCCTGCG
>NZ_CALGNQ010000002.1 GCF_937958535.1 uncultured Georgenia sp.
CAGGGGAGAACCATGGGTGAGGCGACCACGCCGGTCGGGGCGGAGACCCGCACACTGCTGGTGCTGGGCGGTAGCGGGGACCTCGCGGGGCGGTTGCTCCTGCCCGGTCTGGGGCGACTGCTCGCCACCGGAAGGAGCCCGGACTTGCGGCTCGTGGGCGCCGGCGTCGAGGACTGGGACGACACGACGTGGCGCGAGCGGCTGCGGGAGGCCTTCGCCGTCGCGCCGAGCATCGAGATGGCGCCCTGGGAGCGGTTCGCGCCGCTCGCGGAGGAGCCGGGCGCCGAGACGCTGCGGCGGCTGGAGCGTGAGTCCGTCTACCGGCAGGCCGACGTCACCCGGCCGGAGGACCTGCGCAGCGTGGTGGGGGAGTGCGAGGCGCCGGTGGCGATCTACTTCGCACTGCCTCCTGCCGTCACCGAACAGGCGTGTCTCGCCCTGGAGCAGATCGGGGTGCCCGCCGACACCCGGCTGATCATCGAGAAGCCGTTCGGGACGGACCGGGACTCGGCACGCCGGCTGAACGACGTCGTCGGGCGGCTCGTGCCGGAGGACCACGTCCACCGGATCGACCACTTCCTCGGCAAGAGCACGGTGCTCAACATCCTCGGTTTCCGGTTCGCCAACCGGATCTTCGAGCCGGTGTGGAACGCCACGCACGTCGAGCGGGTGGAGATCGTCTACGACGAGAGCCTCGCGCTCGAGGGGCGCGCCCGGTACTACGACCGCTCCGGCGCGCTGCGGGACATGATCCAGAGCCACCTGCTCCAGGTGCTCGCGCTCGTCACCATGGACCCGCCCGCCACCCTGAGCGAGCGCGACGTGCGCGGCCGCATCGCCGAGGTGCTGCGCGCCACCCGCGCCGGGGACCCGGTGCGGCACAGCCGGCGGGCCCGCTACACCGCCGGCCGGATCGACCGGCGGGACCTGCCCGCCTACGTCGACGAGCCGGGTGTGGACCCGAGCCGGGAGACTGAGACACTCGCCGAGGTGACGTTCTTCATCGACAGCTGGCGGTGGAAGGGTGTGCCCTTCACGCTCCGGTCGGCGAAAGGCATCTCACCTGCCCGGAAGGAGGCGCTGGTGACGTTCAAGCCCGTGCCGCACCTGCCGGTCGGCCTCAAGGGGACGTCGCAGCCGGCGCGGCTGCAGATCGGGCTGGGGCCGGAGTGCCTCAACCTCGAGCTCGACGTCAACGGGTCCGGTGACCCGTGGTCCCTGGACCGGGTGGTGATGTCGACCAGCTTCGGCGAGGGGGACCTGCCCGCCTACGGCGAGGTACTGGCCGGTGTGCTCGAGGGCGACCCGCTGCTGTCCGTGCGCGGCGACGCGGCGGAGGAGTGCTGGCGCATCGTCGAGCCGGTGCTCGCGGCCTGGCGGGAGGGACGGGTGCCGCTGGGGGAGTACCCGGCGGGGTCCGACGGCAGCACGTCG
>NZ_CALGNQ010000003.1 GCF_937958535.1 uncultured Georgenia sp.
CGCTCCTCGGCGGTCATGTCCTGCGAGCCGTCGAGCAGGTGGTCGGAGACGGTGAGCACGGTGAGCGCCTGGCGCCCGAACTCGGCGGCCACGCCGTAGAGCGCGGCGGCCTCCATCTCCACCCCGAGCACGCCGTAGGCGCCCAGGGCCTCCGTCTGGCCGGGGACCTTGAGGTAGAAGTGGTCGCGGCTGATGATCGTGCCGACGTGGTAGCGCTCCACGCCCTGCTCGCGAGCCGCACGCACCGCGGCCTCGGCGAGCTCGAAGGACGCGACGGCGGAGAAGTTGACGCCCGGGATGCGGTGCTGGTTCATCGCCGAGTCGGTGTGCGCGCCGAGGGCCACGAGGACGTCCCCGACCCGCACCGAGGGGGCGATCCCGCCCGCGGTACCGACCCGGATGATCCGCTGGACGCCGTACTCCCGGTACAGCTCGGTGGCGTAGATCGTCGCCGAGGGCTGACCCATCCCCGAACCCATGACGCTGAGCGGGCGGCCGTCGACCGTGCCGGTGAAGCCGAGCATGCCGCGCACGTCGTTGACCAGCCGGGCGTCCGGCATGAGCTGCTCGGCGATGCGTTGGGCGCGCCGGGGGTCACCCGGCATGAGGACGGCCGGGGCGAAGTCGCCCGGGTCGGCGGCGATGTGTGGGGTGGCCACGGGACCTCCTGGAGGGACGGAGCGGACGGGTCCATGCTGCCACGGCCGTCCCTGGTCCGGCCGGGACCTTGGGTCGGGGCTAGGCTCGCCCCTGTTCCCGTCGTCGATCCTTGGAGACCGACATGTCCGACCATCCCACCGACCCGCAGCACGGCCCCACCCCGCCGTCCGGCGGCGAGGGCCGGCAGGCCCCGCAGCAGCCGGCGGGAGCGCCGCCGGCCGGTCAGTCGCCCTACGCGCCGCCGCCGGGCGGCTACCCGCAGCCTGGCTACGGGGGGTACCCGCCGCAGCAGGGCGGCTACCCGCACCAGGGGCAGCCGGGGCAGCCCGGCTACGGGCCGGGCTACGGACAGCCGGCCCAGCCCTCCGCCCTCGGCGGGCTCACCGACCTCTCCTTCACGCGCCGCATCACCCCGGCGCTGGCGAAGGTCGTGTACGCCGCCGTCCTCGTGCTGGCCCTCATCGTGGCCGTCGAGGGCGTGGTCTCGGCGGTCCACTACTTCTCCCTCGCGGGGGACCGCTTCAGCGGCGGCCCGGGCTACATCTTCGACGGCCTCCTGGAGCTCATCAAGGGCCCGGTGGCGGGCTTCGTGCTCCTCGCCTTCGCCCGCTTCGCGCTCGAGTACCTCCTCGACCGCGCGACGGCCGCCCGCGGCGCGTGAACGGCGGTGTCCCGGCACATTCCTCCGACGGCGGACGCGCGCCCTGCCGGTGTGCGTCCGCCGTCGGCGTCCCGTTAGGGTCGGCAGGTGACTTCTGCCGGTAACGCGACGTTCCGCTACTCGAACGCAACCCTGCTCGCGGTGACCCACATCGAGGCGCCGGTGCGGGTGCCGTCCTCGCGGTTCGAGGAGGAGCTGGCCCCCACCCGCCGGCGGCTGCGGCTGCCGGACAACCTCCTGGAGCGGGTCTCGGGGGTCGTGGAGCGCCGCTGGTGGGAGCCCGGGACCCGGTTCGACGACCCGGCCATCGAGGCGGGGGCCAAGGCGCTCGCCGAGGTCGGGGTCGACCCTGCCCGCGTGGGCCTGCTCGTCAACACCTCGGTGACCCGGACCCACCTCGAGCCGTCCGTCGCCGTGCGGATCCACCACGGGCTGTCGCTGCCGACGTCGGCGGTGAACTTCGACATCGCCAACGCCTGCCTCGGCTTCGTCAACGGGATGATGCTGGCCGCGACGATGATCGACGCCGGCCAGATCGACTACGCCGTCATCGTCAACAGCGAGGACGCGCGCGCCACCCAGGAGACGACGCTGCGGCGCCTCGGCCGCGACGACGCCACGCGCGAGGACTTCCACCGCGAGTTCGCCTCCCTCACCCTCGGCAGCGGCGCGGCCGCAGCCGTCCTGGGCCGGGCCGACCTCCACCCCGGTGGGCACCGCGTCGTCGGCGGGGTGTCGCGGGCCGGGACCGAGCACCACGAGCTGTGCGTCGGCAGCCTCGACGGGATGTTCACCGACACCAAGGGGCTGCTCGAGGGCGGCCTGCCGCTCGTCGTCGCCGCGTGGGCCGAGGCGAACAACGGGGCCGGTTTCCGGTGGGACGACATGGCCCGCTACGTCACCCACCAGATCTCCACCCCGTACACGCGCGCGGTCATCGAGGCGCTCGACCTGCCCGCCGACCGGGTGCCGATCACCTTCTCCCACTGGGGCAACGTCGGGCCGGCGTCGCTGCCGATGACCCTGGCCGCGCAGGCCGACACGCTCGAGCCGGGGGACCGGGTGCTGTGCATGGGGGTGGGCTCGGGCTTGAACACGGCGATGCTCGAGCTCGAGTGGTGACCCCGGCCGTCCCCCAGCTGCCCGGCCTCGACCCGCGCTGGAGCCGGTTCGTCACCGTGCCCGGCGCCGGGGAGGACCCGCCGGCCCGGTGGCACCTGCTCGACAACACCCCCGACCTCGGCACGGAGGTGCACGGCACCCTGCTCGCCGTCCACGGCAACCCGACGTGGTCCTACCTGTGGCGCTCGCTGCTGCCCGCGGCGGCCGACGCCGGGTGGCGCGTGGTCGCGGTCGACCAGCTCGGCATGGGCTGGTCCCAGCGCGACGGCCGGATGCGGCGGCTGGCCGACCGGGTGGCCGACCTCGGTGCGCTGACCGACGCCCTCGGCCTCAGCGGACCGGTCGTCACCGTCGGGCACGACTGGGGCGGTGTCGTCTCGCTGGGCTGGGCGGTCGAGCACCCGGACCTGCTCGCCGGGGTGGTGCTCACCAACACCGCCGTCCACCACGACGACGCCTCGGCGATCCCCGCGCTGCTCCGCCTCGCCGGCCACCCGAGCGTGCACGGCTGGGCGACGAACGCCACCCGCACCTTCCTGCGCGCCACGCTCGCCCTCGCCCGGCCCCCACTGCCGCCCGAGGTGCGCGCCGCCTACCTCGCCCCGTACGCCGAGGACCGCGACGCCGTCGCCGAGTTCGTCGCGGACATCCCCGCCCACCCCGGCCACCCGAGCCGTCCCGCGCTCGACGCGATCGCCGCCGGCACCGCCCGGCTCGACGTCCCTGCGCTCGTCCTGTGGGGGCCGCGCGACCCGGTCTTCCAGGGCCGTTACCTCGAGGACCTGCTGCGCCGCCTGCCGCACGCCGACGTCCACCGCTTCGAGGAGGCGGGCCACCTGCTCCCGGAGGACGCCGACGTCGCCGGCACCGTCGTGCGCTGGCTCCGCACCCGCCTGGCCCCCGCCGAAGGCCCGGTTCGCGCCGAGAGCCCACTTCGCGCCGAGAGCTCAGTTCCCGCCGAG
>NZ_CALGNQ010000004.1 GCF_937958535.1 uncultured Georgenia sp.
GCAGGGTTCCCCGCGGCCGTGGCCGTGAGCGAGATGCAGGGCTCCGCGGCCGCGGCCGTGGCCCGAGATGCAGGGTCGGTGGGCCGGTGGCAACCTCGGGAATGGCCGCTGTCCGGCGGAGCCGTGCTGCCCGAAGGAGCCCCACACGGTGAACCACCTCGTCGCGTCGTCACGCACGGCGCCGGCCATGTCCGGGCTGCCCTCCGCCCGCGGTGAGCTGAGCGCGGCCCTGCTCGACGTCCTCGTCGGCGCGGCGCCCGTCGACGCCCTGAGCGGCATGGCCGAACGGGCTGTCGCCGCGGCCACCGACATCGTCCGGGACGACGACGCCCAGCTCAGCCTCCTGCTCCTGTACGCCCAGCACTACGACTCCCTCGAGCAGCTCGACCCCGCGCTCGAGTGGTCGCCAGAGCTCCTGGCCGTCCGCGGCCGGTTGGAGTCGGCGTTCGAGGCCGCCCTGCGCGAGCAGGTCGCACAGCCGGCCGTACCCGAGCCGACGGCGGGCGCCGTCGCCGCGGCCCTCTTCGACCTGACATCCCAGCCCAGCGGTCCGTCGCTGGCGAAGTACGTCGCGCGGAAGGCCGGCTACGAGCAGGTGGTCGAGCTGCTCGTCCAGCGCAGCATCTACACGCTGCGCGAGGCGGACCCGCACACGTGGGCGATCCCGCGGCTGACCGGCCGCGCCAAGGCCGCCCTTGTGGAGATCCAGTCCGACGAGTACGGCGGCGGCCGCACCGACCGCGTCCACCAGCACATCTACGCGGCCACCCTGCGCGGGATGGGGCTGAGCGACCGGTACGGCGCCTACCTCGACCATGTCCCGGCGATCACGCTCGCGTCGTTCAACCTCATGTCGCTGTTCGGCCTGAGCCGTCGCTTCCTCGGCGCCATCGTCGGGCACCTGGCCGCCTACGAGATGACCGCCTCGATCCCGTGCCGGCTCTATTCCGACGGGATGCGCCGGCACGGCATTCCCGAGCACATCACCCACTACTTCGACGAGCACGTGGAGGCCGACGCGGTCCATGAGCAGATCGCGGCCCGGGACCTCGCAGGCTCGCTCGCCGAGGACCGGCCCGAGCTCACCGCCGACATCATGTTCGGTGCGGCGGCCTGCCTGACCGTCGACGGCGCGATGGGTGAGCACATCCTTCGGTCGTGGCAGGCGGGGGAGTCCTCGCTCATCCGCCCGCTCCTCGACGCCGCCCCGTGAGGGAGTCCGACATGGACCGGCGCGAGGAGCCGACGATCACGGCCTACCCCAACGGGCCGCTCATCGTGCGCGGCGACGTCACCATCCTCGACGCCGACGGCCGCCCGCTGCCGCGCAATCGCCGCACCCAGGCCCTGTGCCGGTGTGGGGCATCGACGATCAAGCCGCTGTGCGACGGCAGCCACAAGCTCGTCGGTTTCTGCACGGACGACACCGGCTGCTGAGCGCTTCGCGCTGTACGGTCCGGCCATGAGCAATGCCGCGACCGACCTTCCCGACTCCGTCACGCTCGCCGAGGGGGAGGGCGGGCTGCCCGTCGTCCGGGTGGCCACCGCCGTCGCCACCGGCGAGGTCTACCTCCACGGCGCCCACGTCACCGCGTGGACCCCGGCCGGCAGCGACCCGGTGATCTGGGTGAGCGGTGCCGCCCGGTTCGCCGCGGGTGAGGCGATCCGCGGCGGGATCCCGATCTGCTTCCCCTGGTTCGGTGCGGGCCGTGAGCCCGGCCTGGCCCCACCGGCCCACGGTTTTGCCCGGATCACCGGGTGGCGGCTCATCGACGGGGTGGACGTCGACGGCGCGGTGACCCTGACCTTCCGCCTCACCGACGCCGACGTGCGGGGTCTGCCCGCGGCCGCCGCGTGGCCGCACGCGTTCACCGCGACGTACCGGGTGACCTTCGGCCGCGAGCTCGACGTCGCGCTCACCGTGGAGAACACCGGCGACGGCGAGATCTCCTTCGAGGAGGCGCTGCACACCTACCTCGCCGTCTCCGACGCCCGCACGACCACGGTCGTCGGCCTGGACGGCGCGCCCTACCTCGACAAGGTGACCGGTGGCCCCGATCCGGTGACCCAGCGGGGCGAGGTGACGTTCACCGGCGAGACCGACCGGGTCTACCTCTCCGCGGCCGACGTGATCGTCCGGGACGAAGGGGCGGCGCGCTCGATCGGCGTGACGAAGGAGGGCTCGGCGAATACCGTCGTGTGGAACCCGTGGGTCGACAAGGCGGCCGCCATGGCCGACTTCGGCGACGACGAGTGGCCTGCCATGGTCTGCGTGGAGACCGCCAATGTGCTCGACGACGCCGTCGTCCTGCGGCCGGGGGAGCGGCACGGGACGACGGCGCGGTACACCGTCACCCGGTAGACGCGATGGGTGGGTCCGGTGACCCGGTGGTGCCCGGTGACCCGGTGTGTCCGGTGACCCGATGG
>NZ_CALGNQ010000005.1 GCF_937958535.1 uncultured Georgenia sp.
GCCACCGGGCTCGACACCGGTGTGGTGCCCGTCGGTGTCGAAGCACCGCTGCACCTGCGCCTCATCGAGACTGAGATCTTCGACCCCGACATCAACAAGTTCCACCAGCTGGCGCGCGCGGATCCCGGTCGCCCGGCTCAGCGCGGCCACCGGCGGCGACCTGTCCCGCAGTACGCGGCACCACACCCTCTATGCACCGAACGGGTACGGGGACGAGCTGCGCGCCGTCCTGCGCACCGGGGCCGTCGTGTGGGGCCACGTGTGCCTCTCGCGCAGCGAGGACGGGCCGGCGTTCGGCGCGGCCGAGGCCGACGTCGTGCACCGTCTGTCCGGGCACGTCGCACACGGCCTGCGCGTGGGTCACCTGCTCACCGCGGCCGCCTCCGACGACGCCGGGCCCGGTGTCGTGGTCCTCGACGACGCAGCACAGGTGATGTCGGCGACCGAGCAGGGCCGTGAGCTCCTCGCCCCGGTGCCCACCGGTGGTCTCGAGCTGCCGCTGGCGGTGTACGAGGTGGCACAGCAGGCGCGGGCCGTCGCCGAGGGGGCGGTCCCCGGGCCGCCGCCGGTCGTGCGGCTGCTCGTCCCCGACGAACGGTGGCTCGTCCTGCACGGCTCCCGGCTGGGCGAGGATCGCAGCGTCGTCGTCGTCGAGCCGGCCCGGCCCTCCGAGCTGGCGCCGGTCGTCGTCGCCGCCCACGGTCTGACGCCCCGCGAGCGTGAGGTCACCGAGCTGTGGGTGCGGGGCCTGGACGTCGCCGCGGTGGCGACGACGCTGTTCATCTCCCCGCACACGGTTCACGACCACGTGCGGGCGGTGTACGCAAAGATGTCGGTACGCAGCCGTCCGGAGCTCGTCGCCGCGCTCGTCGCGACGACCCCGTTCCGGGTGGCGACCAACGGCGAGGAGGTCGACATGGGACTCGGCGACATGGCCAAGAAGGCCAAGCAGGCACTCAGCAGCGACAAGGGCGAGCAGCTGAGCGACCAGGCCCTCGACCGCGGCGCCGACCTGGCGAACCGCGTGACGGGCGGGAAGTACGCCGACAAGGTGGAAGCGGCCCGTGACGCCGCGGACGAGCGGGTCGGCAACGAGGGCGCCGGCGGTGACCGGCCCTCCGGGCGTCGGCGCGCGGACACCGAGGTCGACGCCGGCGGCTCGGAGCACCCCCGGGGCAAGCACCGGGCCTGACGGGCCGGTTCACGACCTCCCGCTCAGCCGCGGGCGCGGGGGTGGGCGGTGGCGTAGACCTCGCGCATGGCCTGCACGGTGACCTGGGTGTAGATCTGCGTCGTCGTCACCGACGCGTGCCCGAGGAGCTCCTGGACCACCCGGACGTCGGCGCCACCGGCGAGCAGGTGGGTGGCGAAGGAGTGGCGCAGCGTGTGCGGGGAGACCCGGTCCCCCAGCCCCGCCCGGGCACCGGCCGTCTGCAGCACCGCCCACGCGCTCTGCCGGCTCAGCGGCCCACCCCGCTGGTTGAGGAAGAGCGCGCTCGTGCCCCGGCCCGCGCGGGCCAGCAGCGGGCGGGCGCGGACGAGGTAGGCCTCCACCGCCTCGACGGCGTAACGCCCCACGGGGACCACCCGCTCCCGCCGGCCCTTGCCGAAGAGGCGCACAGTGCCGCCGTCGAGGTCGAGGTCGTCGGCCGAGAGCCCGACCGCCTCGCTGATCCGGGCGCCGGTGCCGTAGAGCAACTCGAGCAGCGCACGGTCGCGCAGCGGGACGGGGCCCTGGCCCACCGACGCCGCCTCGAGCAGCCGCTCGACGTCCTCGGTGCTCAGCGCCTTGGGGAGGCGCCGCGCCGCCGCCGGGGCGCGCACGTCCGCGCTCGGGTCGTGGGCGGCCCGCCCCTCGAGCACGGCGAACCGGTGCCAGCCGCGGACGGCGACCACGGCCCGACCCGCGGACGAGACGGCCAGCGGACGACCCCCGTCGGACCCGGTCCGCAGCACCTCGACGTACTCGGCGACGTCGTTCCCGGCGACGTCGTCCAGCCGCTCCCGGCCCCGGTCGCGCAGGTAGGCGGCGTACCGGCGCAGGTCGCGGCGGTAGGCGGCCAGGGTGTGCTCGCTCAGCCCCCGCTCGACGGCGAGGTGGGCCAGGTACTCCTCCAGCGCCTGCTCGAGCTCGGCGGGCAGACCCCGGTCCGGCACGCGCGGCCGCTCCGCGGCCGGAGAGGACGTCGTGCGGGACACGAGGGGGACCCTACAGGGGCAGGAAGGGGTCGACCGCCACGGCGACGAAGACGATCGTCAGGTACGTGATCGAGGCGTGGAAGACCTTCATGGCGGCGAGCTTGCCACGCTCGGGCTGGCGCGCCCGGACGAGCAGCCGGACACAGCCGGCGAGGAACCAGGCCCCGGCGACCCCGGCGATCACGGCGTAGACCCAGGTCATCCCCGCGACCGGGACGAGCACGAGGGAGCAGGCCACCATGGCGGCGCCGTAGGCGAGGATCTGGGCGGCGACGGTCGCGTTGGACGCCACCACCGGCAGCATCGGGACGTCGGCCCGGGCGTAGTCCTTACGGAACCGCATCGACAGCGGCCAGTAGTGCGGGGGCGTCCAGAAGAAGATGATCCCGAAGAGCACCACCGCCGCCCAGGAGACCGTGCCCGTGACCGCGGACCAGCCGATGAGCACCGGCATGCACCCGGCCGCGCCGCCCCAGACGATGTTCTGGCTGGTGCGTCGCTTGAGGAGCATCGTGTACCCGACGACGTACATGACGATCGCCGCCAGGGCGAGCCAGGCCGAGGCCCAGTTGACCAGCAGCCCGAACCACAGCACGGAGAACACCCCGAGGACGGTGGCGAAGACGGCGGCCTGCCGGACCGACAGCACGCCGGTGACCAGCGGCCGCTGCTTGGTCCGGTTCATCAGCCGGTCGATGTCCCGGTCCAGGATCATGTTCCACGTGTTCGCCGACCCGGCGGCCGCGTACCCGCCGACCACCGTCGCGACCGTGAGCCACAGCCCCGGCCACCCGCCGGCGGCGAGGAAGAGCGTGGGGACCGTGGTGATGAGGAGCAGCTCGACGATGCGGGGCTTGGTCAGCGCCACGTAGGCGCGGACGCGGTCCGCCCGGCTGGTGCTCGGGCCGGCAGGCCCGGGGCTGGACCGGAGGGTCGAGCGGTCGGACACGTGGGGTGCCACCTCCTGGGTCTGGCGCTCGGGCACCGATTGCAGACTACGCACGCGTCGTTCCACTCCCCATCTCGCGTTCCGACCGTCGCGGACAACGCGGGTTGGACCATCCTACGGTTGATCCTGGCCGGTCCCGCCACCCCTGCGGTGCGCGCCGGTGCCGACTTGCTCACAGTGGGCGGCGCGGCACGAGTTGGCAACCGTCGCGCTCCTGGTGGGAGCGACGGATAGGGTCGGCCACATCCGTGTCCTCCGACCGGTCCCGGCCGGAGGGTCCAGCCGTACACCGAGGAGAATGAGTGAGCAACAGCCCCAGCCAGACCGGATGGAACGACCTCGACCGACGCGCGGTCGACACCGCGCGCGTCCTCGCGGCGGACGCCGTCCAGAAGGCCGGTAGCGGTCACCCCGGGACCGCGATGAGCCTGGCCCCGGCCGCCTACCTGCTCTACCAGAACGTCATGCGGCACGACCCGTCCGACCCGCACTGGCTGGGCCGTGACCGCTTCGTGCTCTCCGCCGGGCACACGGCACTCACGCAGTACATCCAGCTCTACTACTCCGGCTACGGCCTGGAGCTCGACGACATCAAGGCGCTGCGCACCTGGGGTTCCAAGACCCCGGGCCACCCCGAGTACCGCCACACCGAGGGTGTCGAGGTGACCACCGGCCCGCTCGGCCAGGGCCTGGCCAACGCCGTCGGCATGGCCATGGCCGCCCGCCGCACCCGCGGCCTGCTCGACCCCGACGCCGCCCCGGGCACCAGTCCCTTCGACCACCGCGTCTACGTCATCGCCTCCGACGGCGACCTCCAGGAGGGCGTGACCCACGAGGCCAGCGCGCTCGCCGGCCTGCAGCAGCTGGGCAACCTCATCGTCATCTGGGACGACAACCGCATCTCCATCGAGGACGACACGAACATCGCCTTCCACGAGGACGTGCTCGCCCGGTACGCCGCCTACGGCTGGCACACGGAGCGGGTCGACTGGACGAAGGGCGACACCACCTACGAGGAGGACGTCGACGCGCTGCTCGCCGCGATCCGCGCCGGCGAGGCGGAGACCGGCCGACCCACGATCATCGCGCTGCGCACGATCATCGGCTGGCCCTCCCCCACCAAGCAGAACACCGGCGCGATCCACGGCTCCGCGCTCGGCGCCGAGGAGGTCCGCGCCCTGAAGGAGGTCCTCGGCTTCGACCCCGAGCAGGACTTCGAGGTGGCCGACGAGGTCATCGCCCACGTGCGCAAGGTCCGCGACCGCGGAGCGGCCGCCCGGGCCGAGTGGGAGACCTCCTTCCAGGCCTGGCGTACCGCCAACCCCGAGGGCGCCGCGCTGCTCGACCGGCTGCAGGCGGGCGAGCTCCCCGACGGCTGGGCCGACGCGCTGCCCACCTTCGAGGCCGGCAAGGACGTGTCCACCCGCTCCGCCTCCGGTTCGGTCCTCTCGGCCCTCGCCCCGGTGCTGCCCGAGCTGTGGGGCGGCTCCGCCGACCTCGCCGGCTCGAACAACACGACGATGAAGGGCGAGCAGTCCTTCCTGCCGGTCGAGCGCTCCAGCGCGATGTTCCCCGGCAACCCGTACGGGCGCACGCTGCACTTCGGCATCCGTGAGCACGGCATGGGCGCGATCCTCAACGGCATCGCCCTCCACGGGCTCACCCGGCCCTACGGCGGTACCTTCCTCACGTTCTCCGACTACATGCGCCCGGCGGTGCGGCTCGCCGCGCTCATGGGGATCCCCTCGACCTTCGTGTGGACCCACGACTCCATCGGCCTGGGTGAGGACGGCCCGACCCACCAGCCGGTCGAGCACCTC
>NZ_CALGNQ010000006.1 GCF_937958535.1 uncultured Georgenia sp.
GCTGTCGGTGGGAGGTGGGCTGTCGGGGCTCTGCGGGTGCCGGGCCTATCCTGCGGGCCATGAGATACGCCGTGAGCATCCCGCCGTTCACCGACGCCGCCACCGTCATCGCCCTGGGCCGGGAGGCCGAGGAGGCAGGGTGGGACGGCGTCTTCCTCTGGGACCACGTCCAGTGGATGCACGGGATGCCCGTCCACGACCCGTGGGTGCTGCTCGGCGCCATCGCGCAGGCGACCGAGCGGGTGCGGCTCGGCACCCTGGTCACCCCGCCGACCCGGCGCCGTCCGCACACCCTCGCCAAGCAGGTGACGAGCCTGGACCACCTCAGCGGCGGCCGCGCCGTCCTCGGCGTCGGCCTCGGGGAGCCGGACGACCTCGACTTCGCCGACCTCGGTGACGAGTCGGACAAGAAGCTGCGTGGGGTCATGCTCGACGAGGCGCTCGACGTCATCGACCAGCTGTGGAGCGGCCCCACCGACCACGTCGGTGAGCATTACCGCGTCAAGGCCGACTTCGTCCCGCGTCCCGTCCAGCAGCCCCGCCCACCGGTGTGGGTCGCCGGTGTGGTGCCCAACCGCAGGCCGCTGCGCCGCGCGCGGCGGTGGGACGGCCTGGTCCCGATCGCCCCGGGCGGAGTGGCCCTCTCGCCGCAGGAGCTCGCCGACTACCTCGCCCTCGTGCCCGCCGACCCCCAGCAGCCCGAGCCGTGGGACGTCGTCGCGCACTGGGGTGACGGAGTACCCGCCGACGAGTACGCCGACGCCGGTGCCACCTGGCTCGTCGTCTCGGCCTGGCCCACGCAGGACGGCTGGGTCGAGGGCCTGCGCAAGGTCATCGGCGCGGTGCCCTGACGCTGCCGGGCACGGCCCACGGCCCGCCGCGCTGACCTCCCGCACGATCATCGGCCGCCGCGCCGACCTTCCGCGCGCAGGTGATCCTGGCGAGCGCGGGCAACGGTCCCGCGCGCGCTCGGCACGCCCCTGCTGCGTGCGGTCCGTGCTCCGGGCGGTGCACACACGGGTGGGCAGGCCCGCGGACGCCGTCGTCGTGCCCGTCGGCGGCTCTATAGGCTGGTGGCCACCATGACCGAGAACAGCCCCGCCCTTGCCGACGACGGCGCCCGCTCCGGCGCCGTCCGTGTCCGTTTCTGTCCCTCGCCGACCGGGACCCCGCACGTCGGGCTCATCCGCACGGCACTGTTCAACTGGGCCTACGCCCGCCACACCGGCGGGACCTTCGTGTTCCGGATCGAGGACACCGACGCAGCCCGCGACTCCGAGGAGAGCTACCACCAGCTCCTCGACGCGATGCGCTGGCTCGGGCTGGACTGGGACGAGGGCGTGGAGGTCGGCGGGCCGCACGAGCCCTACCGGCAGTCGCAGCGGATGGACATCTACGCCGACGTGGCCAACCGACTGCTCGAGGCGGGCCACGCGTACGAGTCCTTCTCCACGCCGGAGGAGATCGAGGAGCGCCACCGCGCCGCCGGCCGCGACCCGAAGCTCGGCTACGACGGCTACGACCGCACGCTCACCGAGGAGCAGAAGGCCGCCTTCCGCGCCGAGGGCCGACGGCCGGTGCTGCGCATCAGGATGCCCGACGAGGACATCACCTTCACCGACCTCGTCCGCGGTGAGGTGACCTTCAAGGCGGGCTCCGTGCCGGACTACGTCATCGTCCGCGCCAACGGCCAGCCGCTCTACACGCTGGTCAACCCGGTGGACGACGCGCTGATGAACATCACCCACGTGCTGCGCGGGGAGGACCTGCTCTCCTCCACGCCGCGGCAGATCGTGCTCTACCGCGCGCTGCTCGACATCGGCGTCGCCTCGGTCATGCCCGAGTTCGGCCACCTGCCCTACGTCATGGGGGAGGGGAACAAGAAGCTCTCCAAGCGGGACCCGGAGTCCAACCTCTTCCTCCACCGTCAGCGTGGTTTCATCCCCGAGGGGCTGCTCAACTACCTCGCGCTGCTCGGCTGGGCGATCTCCCCGGACAACGACATCTTCACCCGCGAGGAGATGGTCGCGGCGTTCGACATCACGGACGTCAACCCCAACCCGGCGCGCTTCGACATCAAGAAGGCCGAGGCGATCAACGCCACGCACCTGCGGATGCTCGAGCCGGCCGACTTCCGCAACCGGCTCGTGCCCTACCTCCACGACGCCGGCGTGGTGCCCGCGGCCTCCTTCGCCGACCTCTCCCCGCAGCACCAGGAGCTGCTCACCAGGGCGGCCCCGCTCGTCCAGGAGCGGATGACCCTCCTCGGCGAGGCCCCCGGGATGCTCGGCTTCCTCTTCCTCGCCGACGACGCCGTCGTCGTGGAGGACGACGCCCGCAAGGCGCTGCGCGACGAGGCCGCCGATGTGCTCGACCGCTCGATCGAGGTGCTCGAGGGGCTCACGGACTTCTCGCCGGAGGCGCAGCAGGAGGCGCTGCGCGCCGTGCTCGTCGACGAGATGGGGATCAAGCCGCGCTTCGCGTTCGCGCCGCTGCGCGTTGCGGTGACCGGCCGGCGCGTCTCCCCGCCGCTCTTCGAGTCGATGGAGATCCTCGGCAAGGAC
>NZ_CALGNQ010000007.1 GCF_937958535.1 uncultured Georgenia sp.
CCTTGCGGCGGCGGTTGGCACCCCGGTGGTCTCCCTCTTCTCCCCGGTCGTGCCGGCGGAGGGCTGGGCGCCCTACGGCGTGCCGGTGGTCGTCCTCGGTGACCAGGCCGCGCCGTGCCGCGGCTCCCGGGCCCGCGAGTGCCCGGTGCCCGGACACCCCTGTCTCACGGGCATCCCACCGGAGCGGGTGGTCGCGGCCGTCCGGTCGCTCGTCCCGCAGGAGGTGACGGTGTGAGGATCGCGATCTGGCACGTCCACGGCTCGTGGCACACCCCCTTCGTCACCGGCCCCGACGAGTACCTCCTCCCGGTGCTGCCCGACCGCGGGCCCGACGGCCGCGGTCGCGCCCAGAGCTGGGACTGGCCGGCGAGCGCCCGCGAGCTCGCCCCCGAGCAGCTGCGGGCGGAGGGCTGCGACGTCGTCGTCCTCCAGCGGCCGCACGGGGTCGCCCTCTTCGAGGAGTGGACCGGACGCCGTCCCGGCGTCGACGTCCCGGCCGTCTACGTCGAGCACAACACCCCGGCGGGCGACGCGGTGCGCACCCGCCACCCGCTCGCCGACCGGAGCGACATCCCGGTCGTCCACGTCACCCACTTCAACGCCCTCATGTGGGACACCGGGCGCGCCCCCACACGCGTGGTGGAGCACGGCGTGCTCGACCCCGGCCACCTCTACACCGGCGCGGAGGAGCGCCTCGGCGTCGTCGTCAACGAGCCGGTACGCCGCTGGCGGGTGGCGGGCACCGACATCGTCGTCGACCTGTCGCAGCGCGTCCCGGTGACGGTCTACGGGATGGGGATGGACGCCCTCGCCGAGCGCGCCCCCCACCTCACCGGCCACCTGCACGAGAACGTCCGGCAGGACCGGATGCACCGGCTGCTCGCCCGTCAGCGCGCCTACCTCCACCCCTACCGGTGGACCTCGCTCGGGCTCTCGCTCATCGAGGCGATGATGCTCGGCCTGCCCGTCCTCGCCCTGGCGACGACGGCGGCCCCCGGGGCGGTCCCGGCAGACGCGGGCGTGGTCTCGGGCGACCCGGACGTGCTGGAGCAAGCGGCGCAACGCTGGCTCGCCGACCCCGACGAGGCGCGGGAGCGCGGCCAGGCCGCCCGCCGGCACGCCACTCACGCCTTCGCCGTCGACCGCTTCCTGGCCGACTGGCAGTCACTGCTCGAGGAGGTAGTCGGATGAGGGTCGCCATGGTCTCCGAGCACGCCAGCCCGCTGGCGGCGCTCGGGGGGAGGACGCCGGCGGGCAGAACGTCCACGTCGCGGCGCTGGCGACGGCGCTCGCCCGCCGCGGCCACGACGTCGCCGTCTACACCCGGCGGGACGACCCGGACCTGCCCGAACGCGTCGAGATGCTGCCCGGCGTCCAGGTGGTCCACGTCCCGGCCGGGCCCGCCCGGGTGCTGCCGAAGGACCACCTGCTGCCGTTCATGCCCGCGCTCGGGCGGTGGCTCGCCGACCACTGGCGGCGGCGCGGGGCGCCCGACGTCGTCCACTCGCACTTCTGGATGTCCGGGTTGGCGGCGCTCGTGGCGACGGCGGCGGTGCGGGTGCCGGTCGTGCACACCTACCACGCGCTGGGCACCGTGAAGCGGCGCCACCAGGGTGCCAAGGACCCCAGCCCGCCGAGCCGGCTCACCGACGAGGTGCGGATCGGCACCGAGGTGGACCTCGTCGTCGCCACCTGCCGCGACGAGCTCGCCGAGCTCACCGCGATGGGGGTCGACCCCGCCCGCGTGCGGATCGTGCCCTGCGGTGTGGACGTCCGGCTCTTCAGCCCCGACGGCGAGCGGTACCCGCCGCGCGGTACCACCCCGTTCCGCCTGCTCTCCGTCGGCCGCCTCGTCGAACGCAAGGGGGTGGACACGGTCATCGCCGCCCTCCCGCTGCTCCCGGACGCCGAGCTGCTCGTCGCCGGTGGCCCGGTGCGCTCCCGCATCCACACCGACCCCGAGGCCGTCCGGCTGCACGCACTGGCGGCCGAGCTCGGGGTGGCAGACCGGGTGCACGTGGTCGGCTCCGTGCCCCGCACCGACATGCCGGCGCTCATCCGCTCCGCCGACGTCGTCGTCGCGACGCCGTGGTACGAGCCGTTCGGGATCGTGCTGTTGGAGGCGGCCGCCTGTGGACGTCCGCTCGTCGGCAGCGCGGTGGGCGGCCTGCTCGATTCCGTGGACGACGGACGCACCGGCCTGCTCGTGCCGCCGCGCGACCCGGTCGCGCTCGCCGCCGCGGTCACCGCGCTGCTCGCCGACCCGGCACGCCGCACCGCCGTCGGTGCGGCCGCCCGCGCCCGCGCCGAGGACCGGTTCAGCTGGCGGCAGGTCGCCACGGCGACCGAGTCCGCGTACGTCGACGTCGTTGCCCCGCACGCCCGACAGGCGGCGGACCACGCGCGGGAGGTGACGGCATGACCGCCCGGGACTGGCTCGACGAGCACCGCACGGAGCTGGACTCCGCGCTCGACCTCCTCCACCGGCACGCCGCCACTGTCGAGGAATGGGGCCGGGAGCTGGCCCACCGGCTCCCCGCGGGCGCCCGGCTGCTCGCCGCGGGCAACGGCGGCAGCGCCGCCGAGGCACAGCACCTCACCTCCGAGCTGGTCGGCCGCTTCCTCCACGACCGTCGCGCCTTCTCGGCGATCTCGCTGTGCGCCGAGTCCTCCAGCCTGAGCGCGATCGTCAACGACTACGGCGCGGAGGAGATGTTCGCCCGCCAGGTCGAGGGACACGGCCGGCCCGGCGACGTCCTCGTCCTGCTGTCCACCTCCGGCACCAGCCCGAACGTCCTGCGCGCCGCCGCGCGTGGGCGCGCGCTCGGGCTGACCGTGTGGGGTCTGACGGGACCGGCCCCGAACCCGCTCGCCGCGCTCTGTCACGACGCGCTGAGCATCACCGCCCCCTCCACCGCCGCGGTCCAGGAGGGCCACCTGGTGGCCGTCCACGCCCTGTGCGCCGCGGTCGACCGCCACCTCGGCGTCACCCCGGCACCGCCCCAGCCCGGATCACGGCCCGCCGAGCCGACCGGCGGCGCAGCCGTGGGAGGTGCCACCGGCCGCCCACGCCAGGCGCCCCGGGAGGGGGACTCCCGGCCGCACGTCGTCGTGGGGGACGTGCTGCTGGACGCAGACGTCGAGGGCGTCGTCGACCGGTTGTGCCCCGACGCGCCCGCCCCCGTCCTCGACGTGCGCGCCACCCGCCACAGCCCGGGCGGCGCCGGCCTCGCCGCGC
>NZ_CALGNQ010000008.1 GCF_937958535.1 uncultured Georgenia sp.
TTCATCCACGACCTCGAGGGCCGGCCCACCCGCGACATCACCAGCGCCGACCTGTCCTTCCACGCGCTGCGGGAGTACGTGCCGGGCGACGACCGCCGCCACGTCCACTGGCGCACCTCCGCCCGCACCGGCACCCTCATGGTCCGCCAGTTCGAGGAGACCCGCCGCTCCCACCTCGTCGTCGCGATGTCCCGCAACGCCCGCGACTACGGCGAGGAGGAGGAGTTCGAGGTGGCCGTCTCCACCCTCGGCTCGCTGGCGCTGGCGGCGATGCGCGAGGACAAGGACCTCACCACGCTGACCACCCACGAGACGCTGCGCGCCGTCACCCCCGGGCAGTACCTCGACAGCCTCACCCGCCTGGAGCTCGGCGACGGACCGAGCGGGGTGGTGAGCATGGCCCACCAGGTGAGCCGGGACGTCGAGCGCGCCTCCCTGGTGGTGCTCGTCTGCGGCTCCACCGTGACCCCGGGCGACCTGCGCGCCGCCGGGGCCGTGCTGCCGATCGACGCCCGGGCCTTCGCCGTCCAGGTCGTCACCGGCGCCCGGACCGCGGTGCACAGCGTCGGCGTCGTCACCGTGCTGACCATCGGCGAGCTCGCCGAGCTGCGCCGCGGCTTCCGCAGGGCGGAGCGCCGGTGAGCAGCTACCTGCGCCTCCTGCGCTCCCGCGTGCTCGACGTGCTCGTCCCCGCCGGGCTCGTGCTCCTCGCCCTCCTCCCGCTCGTGCCGGTCTACGCCAGTGGCCGGCTCGCCGCCGCCGCGGTCGGCGGCGTGCTCCTCGGCACCCTCGTGGCCACCCTCGGCGCGTGGCGGCGGTGGACGACGCTCACGGTGCTGGCGGCCCTCCTCGTCGCCGGGGTGCTCGGCTCCTCGCTCGGCGCCCCCGGCACCGCGCTCGCCGGCCTCGTGCCCACGCCGCAGACGGTCGGGGCGGTCGGCAGCGGGGCGGTGACGTCCTGGAAGCAGGTCCTCACCCTCGCCCCGCCGCTCGGCGCCGTGGACAACCTGCTCACCGCGCCCTACCTCCTCGGCCTCCTCGCCGCCCTCGTCGCCGTCACCGTCTCGCTGCGCACCCGGCGGCCGGCGTGGGCGCTGGTCCCGCCCGCCGTCGTGCTCGCGGTGGCGATCCTCCTCGGCACCGCCGCCGAGACGACCGCCCTGCCGCTCGCCCTCGTCGGCGGCCTCGGCGGGCTCGTCTGGGCGGCCTGGCGCACCGGGCGCCTGCAGCGCCGCCCGCTCGCGGTGCTCGTGCTCCTCGCCGTCGCCGCGGCCGGCGGCACCGGCACCGGGCTGCTCGCCCGCGGCGAGGAGCCGCGCCTCGTCCTGCGCGAGGTCGTCGAGCCGCCGCTCGACCCGCACGACTACCCCAGCCCCCTCGCCGGCTTCCGCGCCTACCTCAAGGACCACCGCGAGGAGACCGTCCTGACCGTCCGCGGGCTGCCCGCCGGCACCCCGCTGCGGCTGGCCACCATGGACGTCTACGACGGCACCGTGTGGGCGGTGGCCGGGGGCGCGCACCACCGGGCGGCCAGCTCGGGCACCTTCACCCGGATCGGCGAGCGGGTCGAGGCGACCGTGCCCGACGACGCCGTGACCGTCGAGGTCGAGGTCGGTGCGTACACCGGTGTCTGGGTCCCCACGGTGGGCCGCACCTACGACATCGAGTTCGCCGGCCCCGACGCGGCCGAGACCGAGCGCCACCTGTACGTCAACCGTGCCTCCGGCACCGGCCTGCTCACCACCGGCCTGCGGGAGGGGGACCGGTACACCCTCCTCGCCACCCCCACCGTCGAGCCGCCGGTCAGCGCTCTGGAGGGCGCGCCGCTGGCCCGGGTCGACCAACCCGAGCTCTCCGGCGTCCCGGACACGGTGGTCGCCGCCGCCTCGGCCATGGTCGCCTCGGCGCAGACCCCGCTCGCGCGCATCCAGGCCATCGTCTCCTCCCTCCAGGACGGCTACTTCTCCCACGGCCTCGAGGGCGACGCCCCCTCCCTCGCCGGTCACGGCGCGGCCCGGCTGGCCGCCATGGTGGGCCAGGAGGCGATGATCGGCGACGCCGAGCAGTACGCCGCGCTCGCCGGGCTGCTCGGCCGGGCGGTGGGCCTGCCCACCCGCGTCGTCATGGGCTTCGCCCCCGAGGCGAACACGGGGCCCGGGCCCGTCGAGGTGACCGGCGACGACGTCACCGCCTGGGTGGAGGTCGCCTTCGAGGACCACGGTTGGGTGCCCTTCCACCCCACCCCCGACGAGGACCGCATCCCCCAGGTCGAGGAGCCCGAGCCGCAGGACCGGC
>NZ_CALGNQ010000009.1 GCF_937958535.1 uncultured Georgenia sp.
CAAGGCGATGAGCTACAACAACTACGTCGACGCCGACGCCGCCTGGCGCGCCGCCCACGACCACACCGACCCCGCCGTCGCCATCATCAAGCACGCCAACCCGTGCGGCATCGCCGTCGGTGCCACCATCGCCGCCGCCCACGCGGCGGCGCACGCCTGCGACCCGGTCTCCGCGTTCGGGGGCGTCATCGCCGCCAACCGGCCGGTCACCGCCGAGGCCGCGGCCCAGATCGCGCCGGTGTTCACCGAGGTCGTCGTCGCTCCCGCCTTCGAGCCCGAGGCGGTGGAGATCCTCACCGCGAAGAAGAACATCCGCCTCCTCGTCGTGCCCGAGGCCGAGCGCGACGCGGTCGAGTCCCGGACGATCTCCGGCGGGATGCTCCTCCAGCGCACCGACCGGGTCGACGCCCCGGGGGACGACCCGGCGACGTGGACCCTGGCAGCCGGCGAGCCCGCCGACGACGCCACGCTCGCCGACCTCGTCTTCGCCTGGCGCTCGGTGCGTGCGGTGCGCTCCAACGCCATCCTCCTCGCCGCCGGCGGCGCGAGCGTCGGCGTGGGCATGGGGCAGGTCAACCGCGTCGACTCCTGCCGGCTGGCCGTCGAGCGCGCCAACACGCTGGGGGAGGGGGAGCGTGCGCGGGGCGCGGTCGCCGCGTCCGACGCGTTCTTCCCCTTCGCCGACGGGCTCCAGGTGCTCATCGACGCCGGGGTGCGCGCCGTCGTCCAGCCCGGCGGCTCCGTCCGCGACGAGGAGGTCATCGCCGCCGCGCAGGCCGCGGGCGTGACGATGTACCTCACCGGGACGCGCCACTTCTCCCACTGACCCACCGCAGCCCGGGAGCCCCTCCATTCCGTCGGTCACAGAACGTTCCCTCACGGACCGTGAACGGACGTTCTGCGACCGATCGACGGAAGGGGGCAGTGACGGGGGTGGGCGCCGGGGGGCGCCAGGCGATCAGGCGGCGTTGCCCGCGGTGGTCAGGTCGCGTGGAGCGCGCGGCGCAGCTGGGTGCCCGGGTCACGCGCAGCAGCGAGGTCGACCACCGGGTGCCGGGGGGCCGACAGCGCCCTGCGCAGCGGCCCGACGTCGCGCGGCCGGTCCACCGTGAAGCCCGCCCGCAGCCGCGGCGTCCCGGCGGCGTCCCGGGTGACGTAGAGCGCCGTCCACGGCCCCGCCCCGGGCTCGCCGCGGAGCACCACCTCGGCCCCCGGTGGGACCTGCCCCACGACGGTGAGCTCGTGCCCGAGCTGGGTGGAGAACACGTACGGCGCCGGGTCGGGCAGCTCACCCTCGGCGGTACCGAGCAGGTCGGCGACCAGCGCGGCCGGGTGGTTGAGCGCGCCGTCCCAGTGCGCGCCGGGCACGAGGCCGTCACGCGGGGAGTGCCGGTCCGCGCTGTCCCCGACCGCACGTACCGACGCCGGGCCGCCGTCGACCCGACCCGCGAGGTCCACCGGGACCGCTCCGCGTGAGGTGAGCGGCAGCGTGCCGGCGAGCCAGCCGGTGGCGGGCCGGACCCCGACCGCCGCGACGACGACGTCGGCGCCCACGGTGCCGCCCTCGGCGACCGTGACCCCGTCCGCGCCGACCCGGGTGACCAGCGCGTCGCAGCGCAGCTCGACACCGCGCGCGGTGTACCAGGGCACGAGGAGGCGGCCGACATCGAGGCCGAGGACGTGGCCCAGTGGCACCGGACCGCCCTCGAGCACCGTGACCCGTGCGCCCTGCTCCGCCGCCACCGTGGCCAGCTCCGCCCCGACCCAGCCGGCGCCGATGACGGCGACGTCCACCCCGGGACCGACCCGCGCCCGCAGCCGGGCGGCGTCGTCCGGGTCGTGCAGGGTTGCGACGCCGTCCCACCCCGGCACGACGACAGGGTCGGCCCCGGTGGCCACCACGACGACGTCGGCGGCCAGCTCCCGGGTGCTCGTGGGGCCGGTGACGGTGACCCGGGCACCGGTGTCGTCGGCCTCCAGCGCGACGGCCCGGTGGCCGGTGAGGAGGACGTCGGCGAGCTCGGCCAGGTCGCCGTACCCCTCATCCGCGAGCCAGAGCGGCTCGCTGCGGGTGAAGAGCTCCTTGGTCAGCGGCGGACGGTCGTAGGGCGGGCGGGTCTCGGCACCGACCACGGTGAGCCCACCGGTGAACCCCTGGGCGCGCAGCTCCGCGGCGGTCCGCAGCCCCGCCAGCCCGGTCCCCACGACGACCACCCGCGCCGGCGGGCGCGACGGGCGGGACGGCTGGCTCACGGGACCACGGTAACCTCGCTGGCGTGGAGACGAGTCACGGCAGGGGCAGGGCGGTCCTCGCCGTCGTCGTCGCCGGGGTCCTCCTCGTCGGCGCGACCGCGGTGCTCGTCGACGTCCCGACGGCCGCCTTCGTCCTCGCCGCGCTGTGCGCCGTGCTCGCCGCCGTGCGGGCCACCGACCGCCGCCCACCGGCGACCTTCCGGGCACGTTCGAAGACCTTCGACGTCACGGCGCTGGTCGTCGCCGCGCTCGTCCTCGCCGTGCTCGCCCCCGCGGGCAACCTCACCTAGCAGACGGCCGCCCGGGCGCGTCCTGCCACAATGAGCCGATGAACGACCTCGTCGTCGACATCGCCCTCGTCTTCCTCTTCGTGCTCGTCGGCGGCGTCTTCGCCGCCTCCGAGATCGCCCTGGTGTCGCTGCGCGAGAGCCAGGTGCGCGCCCTGGCGGAGCGGGGCGGTGCCGGCGCACGGGTGGCCCGCCTCGTCGGCGACTCCAACCGGTTCCTCTCCTCGGTGCAGATCGGCGTCACCCTCGCCGGGTTCTTCTCCGCCTCCTTCGGTGCCGCCCAGATCTCCCCGCAGGTCGCCCCGCTCCTCGAGCAGCTCGGGCTGGGCAGCGGACCGGCGAGCACCGTCGCGTTCGTGGGGATCACCGTCCTCATCTCCTACCTCTCGCTGGTCTTCGGCGAGCTCGTGCCCAAGCGGTTGGCGATGCAGAGCGCCGAGCGCTTCTCCCTGCTCGTCGCCACCCCGCTCGACTGGATCGCCACCGTCATGCGGCCGGTGATCTGGCTGCTCGGGGCGTCCACCGACCTCGTCATGCGGCTGCTCGGACGCGACCCGGACGCCCAGCGCGAGGAGATCGGGGCGGAGGAGCTGCGGGCGCTGGTCGCCGAGCACGAGTCGCTCGGCCCGGTGGAGCGGGAGATGGTCGTCGACCTGCTCACCGTGGGGGACCGGGGCGTGGAGGAGATCATGACCCCGCGCACCGAGGTCGAGTTCCTCGACGCCGACCTGCCGGTCGCGGAGGCGCAGGCCCGGGTGGCCCGCATGGAGCACTCCCGCTACCCGGTGCGCGGCCGGGACGACGACGACATCGTCGGCTTCGTCCACGTGCGCGACCTGCTCCAGGTGCGGCCCGAAGCCCGCGTGGTCCGTGACCTCGTGCGCCAGGTCCCGTTCTTCCCGACCGGCAAGCGGGTGCTCGCCGCGCTCACCGACCTGCGCGCGCTCAACGCCCACCTGGCCGTGGTGGTCGACGAGTACGGCGGCACCGACGGCATCGTCACCCTGGAGGACATCGTCGAGGAGTTCGTCGGCGAGATCGAGGACGAGTACGACCAGCCCGAGCCAGGGCAGACCGAGCCCGGGAGGGCGGCCGAGGTCGCCGGGCTGCTCGGGCGTGCGGAGGTGGCCAAGGTGCTGGACCGGGAGCTGCCCGACGGCCCCTTCGACACCCTCGCCGGCTTCGTCATGACCCGGTTGGGCCGCATGCCCGAGGTCGGCGACACCGTGGTGTGGGGGGACCTGGCGCTGACCGTGACCGCGCTCGACGGCCGGCGGATCGACCGGCTCCGGGTGACCAGCGCGGGCGCCGACGGCGCGCAGCACCCGGCCGCCGACGGCACCGACCCGGGGGTGTCCGGCCACCACCCGTGACCGGCGGCACGCCCGCGGCGCCCGCCGGCGCGACGCCTGCGGCGAATTATCTCGATGTCGAGTAATCTGGGGTGCGGCGCCGGGGCTCCGGTGCCCAGAAACGCCGAGACCGCCCCTACCGGGGCATGGGAGAGACGCACGCAATGGCGAAGATCAAGGTCACCAACCCGGTCGTCGAGCTTGACGGCGACGAGATGACGCGGATCATCTGGCAGTTCATCAAGGACCGCCTCATCCACCCGTACCTCGACATCGACCTCAAGTACTACGACCTGGGCATCCAGCACCGGGACGCGACGGATGACCAGGTGACCATCGACGCCGCGCACGCCATCCAGGAGCACGGCGTCGGGGTCAAGTGCGCGACCATCACCCCCGACGAGGCCCGGGTGGCCGAGTTCGGGCTGAAGAACATGTGGCGCTCGCCGAACGGCACGATCCGTAACATCCTCGGCGGCGTCATCTTCCGTGAGCCGATCATCATCTCCAACGTGCCCCGCCTCGTGCCGCACTGGACCAAGCCGATCGTCATCGGCCGTCACGCCCACGGCGACCAGTACAAGGCGCAGAACTTCAAGGTCCCGGGCCCGGGCACCGTGACGATCACCTACACCCCGGACGACGGCAGCCGGCCGATGGAGCTCGAGGTCGCCAAGTTCGGTGAGGACGGCGGCGTGGCGATGGGCATGTACAACTACAACAAGTCGATCGCCGACTTCGCCCGCGCCTCCTTCTCCTACGGCCTGCAGCGCGGCTACCCGGTCTACATGTCGACGAAGAACACGATCCTCAAGGCCTACGACGGCGCCTTCAAGGACATCTTCGCCGAGATCTACGAGACCGAGTTCAAGGAGCAGTTCGAGGCCGCCGGGCTCACCTACGAGCACCGCCTCATCGACGACATGGTCGCCGCCTCGCTCAAGTGGGAGGGCGGCTACGTCTGGGCGTGCAAGAACTACGACGGCGACGTCCAGTCCGACACCGTCGCCCAGGGCTTCGGCTCCCTCGGACTGATGACCTCGGTCCTCATGACCCCGGACGGCCGCACCGTCGAGGCCGAGGCCGCGCACGGCACCGTCACCCGCCACTACCGCCAGCACCAGGCGGGCAAGCCGACCTCGACCAACCCGATCGCCTCGATCTTCGCCTGGACCCGGGGCCTGGCCCACCGCGGCAAGCTCGACAACACCCCGGAGGTCACCGGCTTCGCCCAGACGCTGGAGGACGTCGTCATCAAGACCGTCGAGTCCGGCAAGATGACGAAGGACCTCGCGCTGCTCATCGGGCCGGACCAGGAGTGGCAGACCACCGAGGAGTTCCTCGCGTCGATCGACGAGAACCTCGCCGCCCGCCTGGCCTGACCCGTCTCGAAGGAGAGCACACGCCCATGAGCACCCAGCCCGTCAACGTCACCGTCACCGGGGCCGCCGGCCAGATCGGCTACGCCCTGCTCTTCCGCATCGCCTCCGGGCAGCTGCTCGGGCCCGACGTGCCCGTCAAGCTGCGGCTGCTGGAGATCCCGCAGGCGGTCAAGGCCGCCGAGGGCACCGCGATGGAGCTCGACGACTGCGCTTTCCCGCTGCTCGCCGGGGTCGACATCTTCGACACCCCGGAGGCCGGCTTCGACGGCGCCAACATCGCCCTGCTCGTCGGTGCCCGGCCCCGCACCGCGGGGATGGAGCGCGGTGACCTGCTGGAGGCCAACGGCGGGATCTTCGGGCCCCAGGGCAAGGCGATCAACGACCACGCCGCCTCCGACATCCGCGTGCTGGTGGTCGGCAACCCGGCCAACACCAACGCGCTCATCGCCCAGCAGCACGCGCCGGACGTCCCGGCCGAGCGCTTCAACGCGATGACCCGGCTGGACCACAACCGGGCGCTGAGCCAGCTGGCGCAGAAGACGGGCACGCCGGTGGACCAGATCGAGAACCTCACCATCTGGGGCAACCACTCCGCCACCCAGTACCCCGACGTCTTCCACGCCACCGTCGCCGGCCGGCCGGCGACCGAGCTGGTCGACGAGGCGTGGCTGAAGGACGAGTTCATCCCGACCGTCGCCAAGCGCGGCGCCGCCATCATCGACGCCCGCGGTGCGTCCTCGGCGGCCTCGGCCGCCAACGCGGCGATCGACCACGTCTACGACTGGGTCAACGGTACGGGCAGCTCGTGGACCTCCGCGGCGATCCCGTCCGACGGCTCCTACGGGGTGCCCCAGGGGCTCATCTCCTCCTTCCCGGTCCACTCCCGGGACGGGGTGTGGGAGATCGTCCAGGGCCTGGAGATCAACGAGTTCTCCCGCGAGCGGATCGACGCCTCCGTCGCCGAGCTCGTCTCCGAGCGCGACGCCGTGCGTGAGCTCGGCCTCATCTGAGTACTACCGGCGGGCCGGGAGGAGCTGCTCCTCCCGGCCCGCCGTCGTCTCTGCGCCCAGCGTTCGGGTGCGCGTGCACCGGCGGCGCCGACGCCGGCCCGGAGCAGCCCGCGACGGCCGCTCAGGCCTCGGCGGGGGAGTCCTCGGTGGGAGGAGAGCCCTCCGCCGCCACCGGGCCCGCGACCGCGGGGAAGGGGTGGTACGTGCGGTTCGCGTAGACGAGCGGCACCGGCCGCTCGCGCTGGTGGGCGAGGACGGCGCGCAGCGTCACGAGCAGGCTGTCACCCACCGGGATCCGGGCGTCGACCTCCGCCCGCAGCCAGGCCGCCGTGCCGTGGAGCACCGGCTCACCCGTGGGCAGCGGGCACCAGCGCACGCCGGCGAACCGGTCCACGCCGCGGCGCGCGAACTGCCGGGCGACCTCCTCCTGGTCGGCGGCGAGGAAGTTGACCACGAGCGACTCCGCCGCCTCCACGGCCGGCCGCGACGACGACGTCGCTGCCAGGGAGAAGGCGAGGAGCGGCGGGTCGGCGGACACGGAGATCACCGACGTCGCGGTGAAGCCCACCGGTCCCTCGGGGGAGCGCAGCGTGACCACCGCGACCCCTGCCGGGTGGTGGCGGAACACCTGCTTGAACTGCGCGGGCGTGACCCCTGCGGAGTCGTCGCGGACGGGCCGCGCCGGCTGCTCCACGCTCACGCCTCTCCTCCGCACACGTCCAGGGTCCCAGCACCCGGCCCGCGCAGCGCGCGGACGGGTCACCTCCGGTCTACCCCGCGCGGGCCCCGTCCGTCGCCCCGCGCGTCCCACCGTCTCGCCCGGTGGGACGCACCGGGCCCCCGACGACGCCCCGGGGGACGGCGGGCAGGGACGACGAGGGCCGCGGAGGGCGGAGGCTGGTGACGACGCCGGCCCGGCGGCGACGGGCCGCACGGGGGACGAGACGGCCCGGTCCCCCGGGGGTGCCGGGCCGTCATCGGCACCTCAGCCCTTGACCGAACCCGACATGAGGCCGCCGATGAAGTACTTGCCGAGCACGATGTACACCACGAGCGTGGGCAGCGAGGCGAACAGCGCGCCGGCCATCGAGACGCCGTAGTTCTGCAGCAGCGCCCCGTTGGCGAGGTTGTTCAGCGCCAGGGTCACCGGTCCGTTCGCGCTGGAGGAGAAGAACACCGCGAAGAGGAAGTCGTTCCACGCCGAGGTGAACTGCCAGATGAGCACGACGACGAAGCCCGGGGCGGAGACGGGGAGGATCACCGAGAAGTACGTGCGCAGCATCCCCGCACCGTCCACCCGGGCCGCCTCGATCATCTCCGCCGGCACCGACTGGTAGTAGTTCCGGAAGATCAGCGTGGTGATCGGGATGCCGTAGATGACGTGGAGGATGATCAGCGACGGGACACCGGAGGGGATGTTGGCGCTGAGCATGAGCTCCAGGAGCGGGATCATCACCGCCTGGTAGGGGATGAACATCCCGAAGAGGATGAGCGTGAAGACGATGTTCGCGCCGCGGAAGGACCACCGCGAGAGCACGAAGCCGTTCATCGACCCGAGCATCGCGGCGATGAGCGACGCCGGGACGACCATCTGCACGGTGCGCCAGAGCGAGGGGGCCAGCGCGTCCCACGCGGCGACCCAGTTCTCCGTCGTCCACTCCGTCGGCAGCGACCAGGCCCGCGCCGGGGAGGCGTCACCCGGGCCCTTGAAGCTCGTGACGAACAGGACGTAGACGGGGACGAGGACGACGAGGAGGAAGAACAGCAGCAGGGCGTAGCGCACGGTCCGCCCGACGGTGAAGCCGCCGCCGCGCGGCTTGCGCGTGGGGATCGGCTCGGGGGCGCTGCCGGCCGAGACCGGGGGCACGGGCAGGGTTGCGGACGTCGACGTCATGTCAGCCCCTCTCCGACCGGGCGTTGTGGATGAGGTAGGGCACGATGACCACGGCGACGATGAGGAGGAGGATCGCCCCCACGGCGGCGCTGTTCGCGTAGTCGAAGCTCGACTTGTACACGTACATGTCGATCGCCGGCACCTTGGTCTGGTAGTTGGCCGGCTTGGAGATCGACATGATGAGGTCGAACGACTTCAGCGACATGTGCCCGATGATGACGAGCGCGCTGAGCACCACCGGGGACAGCTGCGGGAAGAGCACGTGCCGGTAGAGCTTCCACTCCGAGGCGCCGTCCATCCGGCCCGCCTCGCGCAGCTCCTCGGGGATGCCGCGGAAGCCGGCGAGGAAGAGCGCCATGACGTAGCCCGACAGCTGCCAGATCGCCGGCAGCGCGATGGCGACGATGCCCCAGGTGACGTTGTTCCACCACGGGTTCTGCAGGAAGTCCAGACCGATGATCTGGAAGAGCCGGTTCAGGCCGCTGGCGGACTCGCCCTGGTTGGAGTTGAGCAGCCAGCGCCACACGACGCCGGAGGCGACGAACGACACGGCCATCGGGAAGAGGTAGACCGACCGGAAGATCCCCTCACCCCGCAGCGGCTTGTCCAGCAGCCAGGCCCACAGGAAGCCCAGCACCATCGTCCCGACGAGGAACACCACCGTGTAGAGCAGGAGGTTCTTCAGCGAGTGCTGGAAGGCCTCGCTACCGAGCAGGGTGAGGTAGTTGTCCAGCCCCACGAAGCTCACGGGGGTCTGGCCGGTGGCCTGCGGCGCGGTGTGGTTGTCGGTCATCGACGTCCGGACGTTGACGGCGATGAGCCCGTAGACGAAGACCGCGACGAGCACCATGGAGGGGGCCAGCAGCAGGACGGGCGGGCCCCACCTGCGGACGGACCGGGTCAACGCTTCACCTCCGAGAAGTAGGGGACCGGGGCGGTGCGGGCCGGCGTTGCCCGGCCCGCACCGCCGCGGGTCAGCGTGCGGTGGCCGCGGCCAGCTCGCTCTGGAAGGTCGCCAGGTCCGAGGCGCCGGCGGTGTACTTGCTCGTCGCGTCGGAGACGGCGTTGAGCACCGCGATCGGGCTCGCCGCACCGTGGGCCAGCGACGGGACGATGGTGTCCCGGGCGTAGGACTCGATGGCGGTCTGCTGGTACTCGGAGAACTCCGCCGGGTCGGCGTCGGTGCGGGCGGGGATGGAGCCCTTCGCCTTGTTGAAAGCGGTCTGTCCCTCGAGGGAGCCGACCGTCTCGAGCCAGGCCTTGGCGCCGTCCGGGTTGGGGGCGCCGACCGGCAGGGTGAAGGAGTCGGCCAGGAAGCCGAACTGGTCCTGGGAGCCCGGCACCGGGAAGTGGACGTACTCGGCCTCCTGCTCCTCGAAGGCCGCCACGGCCCAGTCGCCCATGACGTTGTACGCGGCCGAGCCGTCGATGACCATCTGGGTGGCCTCGGGCCAGTCGAGGCCGTCACGGTCGGTGTTGGTGAAGGCCATGAGAGTCTCGAAGGTCTCCAGGGCGGAGGTCACCTCGGCACCCTCCCAGTCGGTGGAGCCGTCCCACAGGCCGATGTAGGCGTCGGCGCCGAGCTCGGACATGAGCACGGTCTCCAGCAGGTGGACCTGGGTCCAGGTCGTGGCCACCGACAGCGGGGTGACGCCGGCGTCCTGGACGGTCTCCAGCTGGTCGATCCACTCGTCCATCGACGCCGGGGGCGCGCTCGGGTCGATGCCGGCCTCCTCGAGCACGGTGGGGTTGGCCCACACGACGTTGGAGCGGTGGATGTTCGACGGGATGGAGTAGATGGCGCCGTCCACGGTCACCAGGTCGATGAGGTCCTGGGGGAAGACGTCGGTGAGGCCGAACTCCTCGTAGAGGTCGGAGACGTCCTCGAGCTGGCCGGCCTCGATGTAGTCCTTGAGCTCCTCGCCGGCGTGGCCCTGGAAGGTGTCCGGCGGGTCGTTGGCCTGGAGGCGGGACTGCAGCAGGTCCTTCGCCGCCGAGCCGGCACCACCGGCCACGGCGCCGTTGACGAACTCGATGTCCGGGTGCTGCTCGTTGAACACCTCGACCATGGCGTCCAGCCCGAGCTTCTCCGAGCCGGAGGCCCACCAGGTGAAGACCTCGACCCGGTTGCCGCCGCCCTCACCACCGCCGCCGTCGTCGTCGCCCGAACCGCCGCCACAGGCGGCCAGGGTGAGGCTCGCTGCTGCGACTGCAGCGACCACTGTCATCCGTCGCATTGTCACTCCTTGGAAAACTGCGTTGTCTCCGGGCCGAGACGGCGTCGCGGCCGTTGGGGCCGGCGGGGGACCGGGCCCGTGGATGGACTAATTCTTGCGTCAGGAAGGTGACGTTCGTCAACTTCCAAGAGAAAGTGACACCGTTTCGTGATGCTCCGCCTCGACGGCGGTGCGGGCTGCGAGGGCGATCGCGCCGACGAGCTCGGAGCGGTTGTCCAGCGCCGCCGGACGTACGTCGACCACGTTGCCGTTGGCCGGGATGGAGCTGCGCACGACGGTGTCGCGGACCGCGTCGAGGAACGGGGATCCGGCGGCGACGAGGGGGCCGCCGACGACGATGACCGCGGGGTTGAGGATGTTGCACATGACGGCGAGCCCGCGGCCGACGGCGCGGCCGACGTCGGTGATGGCCCGCAGGCACGCCCGGTTGCCGCGCTCGGCCAGCCGCAGGACCTCGTGGAGGTCGATCTCCTCCCCGAGCGTGGGGGAGAGCATGGCCAGCAGGCTGGGCACCGAGGCGACCGTCTCCAGGCACCCCCGGCTCCCGCAGCGGCACACCGCCCCCTCCGGCTCGATCGGGGTGTGCCCCAGCTCGCCCGCCGTGCCGCCCGCGCCGCGGTGCAGCCGCCCGCCCAGGAGCAGCCCGGAGCCGATCCCGGTGGAGACCTTGACGTAGATGGCGTCGGTGCAGCCGCGGGCCGCACCGTGCCGCCACTCGCCGAGGATGCCGAGGTTGGCGTCGTTGTCGATGGACACCGGGACCCGCAGGTGGGTGCCGAGCACCGAGACGATGTCGTAGCCCACCCACTCCGGCAGGATCGAGCCGGTCGCGATGAGCCGTGAGTCCTCCTCGATCGGGCCGGGCAGCCCGACCCCGACGGCGCGCAGGTCGGTGGGGGTGTGGCCGGTGCGCTCGAGCAGCTCGTCGATGTAGTCCTGGACCACGCGGGTGGTGTGCTCGCGGTCCTGGCCGGCCGGCACCGGGACGTACTCCTCGGCCAGCACCGACTCGTCGCGGCGCGCGACGGCGACCCGGGCGTGCCGCCGTCCGATGTCGACGCCGACGATGACCCCGGGCGGCGTCGCGAGCCGCAGCAGCCGCGCGGGTCGGCCGCGCTGCCGCCGGGTGCTCGCCGGAGCCTCCTCCACGAGGTCGGCAGCGATGAGGTCGGCGACGACGCTCGACGCCGTGGTCGGGGACACGCGCAGCTCCCGGGCCAGGTCCGCCCGGGAGAGCGCCCCGTGGGCACGCAGGAGCGCCAGCGCCGCGCGCCGGTTGGCCTCACGGAGCCGGTGCGCCCCGCGAGGGGTCCGAGGACCGCCCATGGTCACCCCTTATCTTCACTGAATGGTCTAAATATGGGTCGCTGACCCGTATTTCGTCAACCGCCTGCAGATGACGATCCGGTGACGGTTCGCGCCGCCGTCCTACCCGCGGGTTCGGCTAGCCTCGGGCGCGTGATCCGCGACCAGCACCTCGTCCTGTCCCTGTCCTGCCCCGACCGACCCGGCATCGTGCGTGCCGTCGCCGGGCTGCTGGCCGACCACGGCGGGAACATCACCGAGTCCCAGCAGTTCGGTGACGCCTCGACGGGGCTGTTCTTCATGCGTGTCCAGGTCGAGGTCGGCGAGTCCCGCGAGCGGCTGGAGGAGTCGCTGGCCCGGCTCGCCGACGAGTTCAAGATGACCTGGCAGCTCGACGTCGTCGGCCGCCGGATGCGCACGCTCATCCTCGTCTCCAAGGCCGGCCACTGCCTCAGCGACCTCGGCTACCGGGAGCGCAGCGACCGCCTCCCCATCGAGGTCGTCGGCGTCGTGTCCAACCATCGCGACCTCGAGCCGATGGCCGAGTTCTACGGCTACCCCTTCCACCACATCCCGGTGACGCCCGAGACCAAGCCCGCCGCCGAGGCGCGGCTGCTCGAGCTCGTCGAGGAGCACGACGTCGAGCTCGTCGTGCTCGCCCGCTACATGCAGGTGCTCTCCGACGACCTGTGCAGCCGCCTCGAGGGACGGGTCATCAACATCCACCACTCCTTCCTCCCCAGCTTCAAGGGCGCCCGGCCCTACGCCCAGGCGCACAGCCGCGGGGTCAAGCTCATCGGCGCCACCGCCCACTACGTCACCGCCGAGCTCGACGAGGGCCCGATCATCGAGCAGGACGTCGAGCGGGTGGACCACAGCGACGACGTGCGCGAGATGGTCGCGCTGGGGGAGGACGTCGAGCGGCGGGTGCTGGCCCGCGCGGTGCGCTGGCACGCCGAGCACCGGGTGCTGCGCGACGGCCGCCGCACCGTCGTCTTCCGCTGAGCGCGGATCGCGGCGTGGACGTTGCTGCTCCGACCCCGCCGCGGTGCGAGGATGACGCCATGGACGACGTGCGCATCGATGTGGTCGACGACACGGCCGCCGGCGAGCTGCTGACGGTCAGGCGGGCGGCCTTCGTCACCGAGGCCCAGCTCTACGGTGACCCGAACATCCCGGCCCTGACCCAGACCCTCGCCGAGCTGCGGGCCGACCTGCAGCGGCCGGAGGTCGTCACCCTCGGTGCGTGGCGCGGCCCCCGTCTCGTCGGCTCCATCCGGGTCGAGCTCGAGGGGGAGCGCGCCAACCTCGGCCGGCTCGCCGTCGTCCCCGACCTCCAGGGCCAGGGCATCGGCACCCGGCTGCTCATGGCCGTCCTGGAGTACCTGCCCGAGCAGACCAAGGAGGTCTGGGTGTTCACCGGGCAGGACTCCAAGCAGAACCTGTCCATGTACGCCAAGCACGGCTACGAGCACCAGTACGACCAGCACACCGGCGACCTCACCTACGCCTACCTGCG
>NZ_CALGNQ010000010.1 GCF_937958535.1 uncultured Georgenia sp.
CCGGGTCCGCCGCGTCGACCAGGTCGATCCCGACGAGGATCGGGTCGTGGTCGCTGGACCGGTACGGCGAGGCGTCGTGGAAGTCGGTGACGTTGTAGTTGTACCGGCTGTACTCGAAGGCGATGGACTCGTAGGCGTTGATGTTCCAGATGTCCGCACCCGTGACCGCGTCGGTGGCCGCCGGGCTGCCGAGGACGTGGTCGAGGGAGCCGACCCGGGAGTCGAAGGAGTAGGTCGACTTCTCCGTCAGCGTCTGGGCGATGTTGGTGTAGTCCGCCCCGTAGAAGACCTGCATCGGGTCCTCCTGGGTGTAGGAGTTGAAGTCACCCACGAGGAAGACGAGGTCGGTGCCGGCGGTCTCGGCGACGTCGTCGGCGAACTCGACGAGGGCCGTGGCCTGCCGGACACGGTCGGCGTTCGAGGCGCCCTGGCCGTCGCCCTGGTCGGCGTTCTCGCCGCTGCCCGACCCCTTGGACTTGAAGTGGTTGTTGATGACGACGAACGTGTCGGCGTCCTGGTCCACCTCGCCGTCCGCGCCGAGGAGTGCGAACTCCTGGGCCATCGGCTCCCGGGCGTTGGCGAAGGCGGTGTTCCCGATGAGGATCGTCGTCTCGCCCTCGGGCCGGACGGTCTCCGTGCGGTAGATGAAGGCGTTGCGGATGACGTCCTCGTCCGCCGGGACCTCCTCCGGCGACTCGACGTAGGCCCAGGTGCCCTCCCCGGCGTCCGCGTTGAGCGCGTCGACGAGGTCGGACAGGGCGTGGTCGCGGTCGGCCGGGGCGTTGCCCTCGACGAAGCTGATGGAGTTCTCGATCTCCTGGAGCGCGACGACGTCGGCGTCCAGCGCGTTGATCGCGGTGACGATCTTCTCCGTCTGGCGGGCGAGGTTGGCCTCGTCGTAGGCGCCGCGGACGTCGCAGTTGCGCGCCGTCGTCGGATTGCCCTCGCGGTCGCCGTAGTACCCGCAGCCGGCCTCGTGCTCACCGAGGCTGGTGAAGTAGTTCAGCACGTTGAAGGTCGCCAGCGTGACGTCGCCACCGACCTCGGCCGGAGCCTCGGGCCGGGTGTTCTCCCAGCTGATCGGCTGGACCTCGGCCGCGTTGGCGCCGGTGAGGCGGGTCTGCGGCTGGAAGGCCCAGGTGGAGTCCTGGTTGGCGACCGTGCGGCGGAAGTCGAGGATGACCGGCCCCTCGAACTCCACCGGCGCGCCCGTACGGACCGGGTTCTCCGGGTCGAGGTAGGCGACCGGCGTCCTGTGGTCCTCGAAGCCGAAGTTGGTCCAGTCGTGGCTGGAGCCGTCGTCCATCCGGATCTCGCGGTCCGCGTTCGCGGCGACGAAGGCGTCGTAGGCCGCGGCGTCCACCCCGCGGGGGCGGACGACGTCGGTCGGCTGGCGCAGCGGCTCGTCACCGGCGGCCAGGCCCACCCAGCCGAAACGGTTGGTGTGGTACGTGTCCGTGACGGTGAACTCGCCCTGCGGGGCGATGAGCATGCCCTCGAAGGGCTCCCGCTCGGCGACGGCGGGCAGCTCGATCGCGGCCGGGACCGGGGCCTCGACCTCCTCGTCGAGCACCCGATAGACCGCGGCCTGGATCTGGGTGAGCCCGAAGTACTCACCGGCGGTGCCGGTCACCTCGACGTAGTCGCCGATCTCGACGCCGGCCGCGAGACCGCTGCCGCCGCCGAAGACGAAGATGCCGTGGGAGGCGTCGTGGTCCTCCAGGTCCGCGCCCGTGCCGGGGGTCTGGATGAAGGCACCGTTGAAGCCGCCCTCGGGGTAGACCCCGGTGACGACGCCGCGGGTGGTGACGGTCCGGCCGTCGAACGGGGTCTCCTCACCCGTGCCCTGGATCTCGGCGATCGGGACGACCTCACCCGGCTCGGGCTCCGGCTCCTCGCCGCCGCCGCCCGTCTCACCGGCGGAGTTCACCGGCGTGGGGGTGGCGGTGATCGTGAAGTCGGCACGGTTGTCGTCGGTGTCGACTCCGTCGGTGCGGGTGATGGCCTGCGGAGTGCGGTTCCCACCCGACGTCTCAGCCGTGCCGGAACCCTCCCACGTGTTGCTCGTCCCGTAGCCGACGAGGTCGATGATCCGCTCATCGCCCGCCTGGGTCACATCCCCGGTCGGCAGCGCGATCGACTCGGCGCTCTCGATGAGCGCAACCGTCCCGTTCGAACCCTGCAGGTCGAGCCCGGTGTCGGACACGTCGGGGGCCGGCAGGGCGTCCCCGGTGCCGCCGTTCGAGCTGCCACCGATGAGGTAGTAGCCCCCGGGCGGGACCGATCCGGTGAGCGCCGTGACTCGCGCCCCTGTCCCGGTCGCCGACTGGTACTGCAGACTCAAGCCCTCCAGCGAGACGGGCTCGTCGGTCGGGTTGTACAGCTCGACGAACTTGTTGGTGTACGGCTGGTTGGCGCTGCCGCCGCGTGCGTACAGCTCGTTGATGACGACGTTCGGTCCGTCCGGCTCGTCAGCCGCGGCAGGCGTGACAGCGACGATCGGGGCGAGAAGCAGGGAGGCGACTCCGACCGCGGCCACACCTCCTCGTCTGCGATAGGTGGACCCACGGGGGAATCGGGACACTTCTTCTCCTTCTCCGGCTCTCGCCGGTCCATGACGTGGTACGCGCTTCGTCGGGCGCACCATGGAGGGTCAAGCGGTTTCATCATGTGGCACAAGCCACTGCCCCGTCAAAGTCTCACCCAGCGAGACACGGACAATTCACCGGGAAGCCGACATCTGGCAACCTCGGCAGGGCCGACCTGGCGGGGCTTTCGGTGGAACGATGTGCACCCGGCACCGATGACGGCGATCATGGGGGCTGCATGAGCACCACGACGGCGCCACGGCGCGGAGAAGAGGGAGACGCGTGAGCACAGCGGGACCCCAGCCCAGGGTGGGCGACGAGGCACCAGGGCGCCCCACCGTCGGGGAGCTCGTGGCACGGATCTCCGACCAGTTCGCGCGCATCCTGCGCGGCGAGCTCGAGCTCATCCAGATCAAGGCCGCCGAGAAGGCGAAGAAGGTCGGGGCGGGGGCGGCGATGTTCGCCGTCGCGGCGCTCCTCGGGTTCTTCGCCCTCGCGGTGTTCATCGCCGCGGCCGTGCTCGGGCTGGCCGAGGCGCTGCCCGCCTGGCTGTCCGCCATCGTCATCGGCGTCGTCCTCCTCGTCATCGCGGGGATCTTCGCCCTGGTCGGCAAGAAGCTGCTGCAGTCCGGCGAGGCGCCCTCTGCCGAGGAGGCGAAGGCCAACCTCAAGGCCGACATCGACGCCGTGAAGAAGGGGCTCAGGTCATGAGTGGCCAGGAGAAGCGCACACCGGAGCAGATCCAGGCGGACCTCGCCCGCACCCGGGAGGAGCTCGCCCGGTCGGTGGACGAGCTGAGCACGCGCCTCGACCCGCGCGTCCAGCTCCAGGAGACGAAGGCCAACCTCAAGGCGGCGCTCGACCGCGCCGCCGAGTCCGGCCGGCAGGCGGCCCGCAGCGCGCAGGTCAAGACCCAGGCCCTCCTGGACGACGCCAAGGACGGCGACCCCAAGGCGATCGGCATCATCGGTGGTGCCGCCGCCGGCGTCGCGCTCCTCGTGACGCTCGCGGCCCGCCGCAACCGCTGACCCGGCCGCCCCCGCCCGGCCGGGTCGGTCAGTTCTCCGGGCGTTCCGCCAGCCCGCTGGCCTGCAGCAGCTCCTCGACCTCGCTGCGCCGGTAGCGTCGGTGCCCGCCCAGGGTGCGCACGGCGGTCAGCTTGCCGGCGTTCGCCCAGCGGGTGACCGTCTTGGGGTCCACCCGGAACCGTGCTGCCACCTCACCGGGCGTGAGCAGGGTGTCGTCGCGAGACTTCTCTTCCATGGTGCACCTCGGTCCGGTCGTGGCAACGCGCCTCGGGGGTGGGGCCTGCGCCCCACGTGCGCTTTGACCTCGACGCTAACCCGCCCGAAACGGGCGAAACCTGGACGATAGTCCCACGCCACCGGGACCCGCCGAGGCCAGAATTCGGCCCGACGTGAGCCGCGGCACGCGGCCGAGATGGTCGAACCGCCACGAAACCATGTACCGTTGGAGCCACGAACCATGACCACAGCACCGGGGCCGCACTGATTTCACCAGTGCCTGCCCCGCTTCTACGTTGGAGGGGGTCGACGCCATGGGGCGCGGCCGTCAGAAGGCCAAGCAGACGAAGGTCGCTCGCCGGCTGAAGTACTACAGCCCGGCGACCGACTACCGAGCCCTCGAACGAGAGCTCGCGTCGCAGAGCCGAAACAGGGACGACGACGACTACGAGATCCCCTCCGCAGAGGACGACGACGACTGGTTCAGCCGCTCGAGCTGACCGCCTGACGCACCTGTGGTGCGAGGGCGACGGCGTCCCGGCTCTGCCGGCGCGGTCCCTGCGCGGAGGATCTCTACACGCGGTAGGAGCCGTGCATGCGCACGGCTCCTCCGCGCATCCCCTTCGTCCCGGTGACGACGTCCTGGTCGGTGTCGGTCAGCCGCGCGACGGAGCCCAGCTCCCACGCCGCGATCCCGGCCGCCCGCGCCGTCTCCACCGCCGTCGCTGCCGCTGACGGGGCGAGCACCGCGACCATCCCGACGCCGAGGTTGAGCGTCTGCTCCAGGTCGTCCCACTCCACCGGGCCGAGCCGGCGCACGAGGTCGAAGACCGGCGGCACCTGCCACGAGCCACGGTCGACGTGGCCGACGAGGCCGCTGGGCAGCACCCGGGCCAGGTTGGCCGCCAGCCCTCCGCCGGTGACGTGCGAGAGCGCGTGCAGGCCGTCGTCCTGCGCGAGCTCGAGGCAGAGCCTGGTGTAGAGGCGGGTGGGCTCGAGCAGCTCCTCACCGACGGTGCGGCCGAGCTCGGGCACCTCCCGCTCCAGCGTCCAGCCGCTGACCTCGAGCACGCGACGGACCAGGGAGTAGCCGTTGGCGTGCAGCCCGGAGGAGGCGAGCGCGACGAGCACGTCACCCTCCTGCACCCGGTCGGGGCCGAGCACGCGGTCCGCCTCCACCACACCGGTGGCGGCACCGGCGACGTCGTACTCGTCCTCCCCGAGCAGGCCGGGGTGCTCGGCCGTCTCCCCGCCCACGAGGGCGGTGCCGGTGAGCGCGCACGCCTCGGCGATGCCACGGACGATGTCGGCGATCCGCTCGGGCACGACCTTGCCGCAGGCGATGTAGTCCGTCATGACGAGCGGACGTGCCCCCACGACCACGATGTCGTCCACGACCATGCCGACGAGGTCGTGGCCGATGGTGTCGTGGACGTCCATCGCCTGGGCGATGGCGACCTTGGTGCCCACGCCGTCGGTCGACGTGGCGAGCAGCGGGCGGCGGTAGTCACGCAGCGCGGAGGCGTCGTACAGTCCGGCGAAGCCGCCGGCGCCGCCGAGCACCTCCGGCCCGTGGGTGGCGCGCAGGGCGTCCTTCATGAGCTCGACGGCGCGGTCTCCGGCCGCGGTGTCGACACCGGCGGCGGCGTAGCTGATCGGGGGGCGGTTCTCGGTGGTCACTGCGCTCCAGCGATGGTCAGGGGCCCCGACGTCCGGGGCGGGAGGATCTGGTAGCCGCCGTGGCCGTGCTCGGCCTCGGCCTGGGCGTCCTCGACGGGGACGGGGTAGTCGCCGGTGAAGCACGCGGTGCACAGACGCTCGCGGGGCACCCCGGCGGCCTGGATCATCCCCTCGGTCGAGATGTAGCCGAGGCTGTCCGCGCCGAGGGAGGCACGGATCTCCTCGATGGTCATGCCGTTGGCGATGAGCTCGGCACGGGTGGCGAAGTCGATGCCGTAGAAGCAGGGCCACTTCACCGGCGGGGAGGAGATCCGCACGTGGATCTCGGCGGCGCCCGCCTCGCGGAGCATCCGCACCAGCGCCCGCTGGGTGTTGCCGCGGACGATGGAGTCGTCCACGACGACGAGCCGCTTGCCCGCGATGACCTCGCGCAGCGGGTTGAGCTTGAGCTTGATGCCGAGCTGGCGGATCGTGTCCGTCGGCTGGATGAAGGTGCGTCCCACGTAGGAGTTCTTCACCAGGCCCTGGGCGAAGGGCAGGCCCGACTCCTGGGCGTAGCCGATCGCCGCCGGGGTGCCGGAGTCCGGGGTGGGGATGACGAGGTCGGCGTCGACCGGGTGCTCACGGGCCAGCACGCGGCCCATCTCGTTGCGGGCGGCGTTGACGGACCGGCCGGCGATCTGGGTGTCCGGGCGGGCCAGGTAGACGTACTCGAAGACGCAGCCCCGCGGCCGGGCCGGGGCGAAGCGCCGCGAGCGCAGCCCGGCCTCGTCGACGACGAGCAGCTCGCCGGGCTCGACCTCGCGGACGAAGGTGGCGCCGACGATGTCCAGGGCCGCGGTCTCCGAGGCGACCGCCCAGCCGCGCTGCAGCCGCCCCAGGACCAGCGGCCGGAAGCCCTGCGGGTCGCGGGCGGCGTAGAGGGCGTGCTCGTCCATGAAGACGAGGGAGAAGGCGCCCTGGAGCAGCGGGAGGACGCCCAGTGCCGTCTCCTCCAGCGACTCGGTGTGCTCCTCCCCGGGGCGGCCGGCGAGCAGGGCGGTGATGACGGCGGTGTCGGTGGAGCTGCCGCGGCCCAGCTCGCCGGTGAGGTCGGCACCCGAGCGCTCGTGGACGGTCTCCATCAGCCGCCGGGTGTTGGTGAGGTTGCCGTTGTGCCCCAGTGCCACCGTGCCGGCGCCGGCCGGGCCCAGGGTGGGCTGGGCGTTCTCCCAGGCGCTCTTGCCGGTGGTGGCGTAGCGGACGTGCCCGACGGCGATGTGGCCCTGGAGGGCGGAGAGGGTGCGGTCGTCGAAGACCTGGGAGACCAGGCCCATGTCCTTGTAGACCAGGATCTGCTCGCCGTTGCTCGTCGCGATCCCGGCCGACTCCTGGCCGCGGTGCTGCAGGGCGTAGATCCCGAAGTAGGTGAGGCGGGCGACCTCCTCGCCCGGTGCCCAGACCCCGAACACTCCGCACTCGTCCTGGGGAAGTGCCTCCCCCGGGAGCAGGTCGTGGTTGAGCCGTCCGTCTCCACGTCGCACGTGTGCCATCGTCCCACATCCGGGTGGGCGCTCACGCGCGGGAGAAGCGCACCGTCCGCCCGGGGACGTCGACATGGTCCAGGCGCACCCGGACCTCCTGCCCGAGCGGCAGGTCGGGCGCGCTGACCCGGGCCTCGACGGCGGGGTCGGCGATGAGGACGGTGCCCCGGTCGCCGTCGTCGTCGACGTCCACGACGACGCCGACGAACTCCTCCCCCACGTGACGCTCGAGGACGAGCGCCTCGACCGCGTCGACGGCGCCCCGCTCGTACCTGCCGGCACGGCGGGTGGCCGCCGCCATGGTGTCCGGGAGCTGCGGCAGCGCCTGCCGTACCCACCGGGGGATGTCCTCACCTGCGACGGCGGCCCGACACACCTCCAGGCCGTACCGGTCGACCAGGCGCCGCAGCGGGGCGGTGACGTGGGCGTAGGGTGCAGCGATCGCGGCGTGCTCGGGCACCGGGCCGTCGTCGTCCGCGTCGAGCACGGCGTAGGAGGCGCCGCGGAAGAGGGTGGTCGCCTCGGTGAGGAAGGCGGCGTGGGCGGGCACCGCGGAGTCGAGCCTGGGCAGCAGCTCCTGGTAGGTGACGTCCGCGGGCCAGTCGATGCTCAGGGCGCGCGCGGTGCGCCGCAGCCGGGCGAGGTCGCGCGGGTCCGCCGGGGGCAGGGTGCGCAGGATCCCGGCGCGGGCGCGCACCATGATGTCGGCAGCGCAGATGCCGGTGAGCAGGGAGACCTGGGCGTTCCACGACTCGACGGGCAGGGTGGCGCGGAAGCGCAGCGCGTACCCGCCGTCGAGGGGGACGACCTCCTGTTCGGGGGTCTCCAGGGAGACACCGCCGCGTGCCCGCTCCTGGGCGAGCCGCAGCTCTCCGACGCGGCGCAGGAGGGCGGGTAGGCCCGCCGGCACGTCCGGGTCGCCGCCGCCGTCGGCCACCTGCTGGACCTGGGCGTAGGTCAGCTGGGCGCGGCTGCGGACCAGCGCCCGGGTCACGCCGGCGTCGCGGACCGCGCCGTCGGCGTCGAGCGTGATCCGCCACAGGTAGGCGGTCCGGTCCTGCCCGGGGAGCAGGCTGGCGGCGCCGGCCCCGAGCACGTCGGGGTGGAGCGGGTAGGACCCGGTGGGCCCGTAGACGGTGACGCCCCGGTCGTGCACCGCGGCGTCGAGGGCGTCGCCGGGGGTGACGAAGGACGCGACGTCGGCGATCGCGTAGTGGACGAGGAGGTGGTCGCCGTCGGGCTCGATGTGGACGGCCTGGTCGAGGTCGCGGGCGCCGGGCGGGTCGATCGTGACGAGCGGCAGGTCGCGCGCGTCGGGCAGGTCCGGCAGGGGCCGTGCCGCGGCGGCCTCCGCCTCGGCGACCGCCTCCGGGGGATGGGCGACGGGGATCTCCAGCTCGGCGCGCAGCCGCTCCAGCGCCTCGACCACCCGCTCCGGCGGGGCGGGCAGGTGCAGCTGGCGCGCCGGCACGGTCAGCCCCGTCCGCGGCGGCGTAGCGAGCGGCGGTCGAGCAGGAGCGCCACGCCGAGACCGGCGAAGGTGCCGATCGGCCCGAGTGCGATGAGGAGGACGATGACGACGTCGCGCAGGCTGTACCCGGAGGACCCGAGCGGCGCGAGGACCAGGGAGAGCAGCGCGCCGAGCACCGCCCCGGCCAGGGCGAAGCGTCCGTAGCGGGGCGCCCGGCGCACCGTGGCCGGGTCGGCGGCGTCGACGACGCGTGCGACCGGCTCGTCGCCGGCCGAGGCGGCCTCGTCGGGCGCGGGGTCGGTAGGGTGGTCTGGGCGCGACGTGCTCACCCTGCAAACCTACGTCACCGCGCGCCGTCCCTGCCCATCGCCGGGTCGTGACAGGTGGTCACCCCGTCCGAGCGGCCCGCCCGCGGCGATGTCACCTGCGCTCGGTCGCCGCGGGTCACCAGCGGCCGAAGAGCGGGAGCACGCCGGACAGGTCGGCCCGCACGCCGGAGGCGCCGGCCCGGCCGGAGCTCACCGCCTCGTCCCAGGTGAGCCGGCCCGTGGCGAGGCGCAGCCAGGTCTCCATGTCGGTCTCGACGACGTTCGGGGGCGTGCCGCGGGTGTGCCGCGGCCCGGGCAGGGCCTGCACCACGGCCGCGGGCGGCACCCGCACCTCGACGGCGTTGCCGGGCGAGACCGCCGCCAGCTCCTCCAGGGTGAACCGCACCGCGGTGCGCACCACCGCGGCGGGCACCCGCGTGTCGTCCTCCTGCGCCTCGTGCCACCGGCGCAGCGCCGCCATCCCCTCGTCCGGGTCGATCCGTCGTCGTGCCATGGCCCCCACGCTAGGACAGCGCCCTCCCTCCTCCGCTGCCGGGCGGAGGAGGGAGGGCGCGTGGAGCAAGGTGCCGGACTACCCGACCTTCCGGCGTCGGACCGCCGCGACGAGCAGCGAGCCGAGGGCGACGAGCGCGGCACCCGCGAGCAGCGGGCCGTTCGTCTCCGCGCCGGTGCTCGGCAGCGAGCCGCCGCCGGTGGGCGTCGGCGCGGGAGTGGTCGGTGCCTCGGTGGGCGTGGGCGTCGGCTCCTCGGTGGGCGTGGGTGTCGGCTCCTCCTGGGCCGCGAGGAAGACGTCGAACCACAGGACGCCGGTCACCTCGTCCTCGATCTCCAGCCGCCAGCGTTCGGCGGTGCTGCCGAGGCCCTCGATCTCGGGGACGGTGACGCGGACCTGGGCGCGGCCGACCTCGTCGGTCAGGTCGACGATGCTGTTGTCCACCGCCGCGGTTCCGAGGTCGATGGTCTCCTCGGTCTCCGGGTCGACCAGCGTGATCGCGAGCTGCTCGGGCTTCGGCTCGTCGGTGCTGAAGGACAACGAGGACAGGTCCACGGAGATCTCGTCACCCGGAGCGAGCGTCGCCGTCTGGTCGGTGTTCCAGTGGACCCCGATGGCCCGCTGGTCGAGCGGTGCCACAACCTGCTCGTTCGCGGCGAAGTAGTCGACCAGGGCCGCGAGGTCGATGAGCCCGGTGTCGGCCTTGGCGGTGCCCGCCCCGAAGGCGAAGAAGTTGTCCCCCGTCCCGGTGGCGAGGAACGAGTTGGTCACGACGCGGTACGTGGCCGCGGGGTCGATCTCCTCGCCCTCGATGAAGACGTCGGTGACCCGCTCCCCCGGCTCCCCCTGCGGGTCGTAGAAGTAGTAGAGGGTGTCGGAGACGCCGAGCTTGAGGAACGGTCGGCTCGCGTCCGCGGGCTGCCACTGCTCCTCGAGCACCTGGACGATGTCCGCGCCGGTGAGGTCCATGGCCACGAGCGTGTTGCCGAAGGGTTGGGTGGTGGCGACGTCGCGGTAGGTCACGGTGCCGTCCTCGCCGGCGACGATGTCGGCGCGGATGCCGCCGGGGTTCATGAACGCGACGACCGGCGGGTTGTCCGGCAGCTGGTTCTGCGCGGCCCACAGCTGGGCGTCGGCGATGAGGTTGCCGATGGTCGACTCCCCGCCGCGGTTCTCGTCGCCGTTGGACTGGCGGGCACGGTTGAGGTCGCGGTCCACGGCGCCGACGACCTCGGCGCCGAGCTCCTCGGCGCGCACCTCGGCCGCCTGGACGATCGCCGTGACCTCGTCGACCACCGGGTCGTCGGTCCGCAGCCCGTAGTCGGCCAGACCGATCGCGTCCATCTCCGCGTCGACGACCCCACCCTCCTCCGGGTCGAAGGTGAGCGTGACGCGGGCCAGCTCGCTGCCCAGGCCCGGGGTCTGCACCACGGGCATGCCGTCGACGTCCACCGCGTATCCCTGGTGGCTGTGCCCGGAGAACACGGCGTCGACGTTGCCGTTCTCGGCCAGCGCGTCGACGAAGGCGCCGAAGGCGGTGCTCGTGTCGGTGACGCCGGCCGCGTTGGTGGCGCCCTCGTGAGCGAGGACGACGACGATGTCGGCCTCGCCGTTGGCGTCGTCACCGTCGGTGAGGTCGTCGGCGACGCGCAGGGCCGCCTCGGTCATGTCGGTGAACTCCATCCCCTCGATGCCGCCGGCGGCGACGAGGCTGGGCATGTCCTCGGTGAGGATCCCGACGAAGCCGACGGTCACCTCCCCGACCGGCCCGCCCCCGTCCGGGTCGAGCGTGTGGAGGTAGTAGTCGGCGAACTCGGGCTCGCCCTCGGGCACCTCGACGTTCGCGCCGAGGTAGGGGAACTGGACGTCGCCGGCGTCGATGCGCTCCTGGAGCCACTCGCGGCCCCGGTCGAACTCGTGGTTGCCGAGCGCGGAGGCGTCCAGGCCGATGGTGTTGAGGACCTCGAGGGTCGGGATGTCGTCGTTGATCATCGAGACGAAGGTCGTCCCGCCGACGCTGTCCCCGGCGGCGACGAAGACGGTGTCCGGGTTCGCTGCCCGGACGTCCTGGACGGCGGAGGCCAACTGGGCGGCCCGGCGCGGGGCCGCGGGGTCCCCGATCGGGTCGTCGACCTCGGAGATCCGGCCGTGGAAGTCGTTGATGCCGACGATGTCGATGACGACGTTCCCGTCGTCGTCGACCACGGCACCGGCGGGTAGGCCGCCGAGGCCGAGAGTGGCGAGGCCGGCGACCGCGACGGTCGCGAGGGCCGCGCGCGGGCGGGTGGAGGGGGAGCGTCTGGGCATGGAGCCACGTCCTTGGGGCAGGGGTCGGTATGACGCCGGTCACCATATCGTCATCGGGGGCGGCGGAGGAAGGAGGCGTTGATCGAGTCTGCCCGAGAACCGCAGACCGGGCACGGCATCGCCGACGCGCCGGCGCCACACCGCGAGGACGGTCAGCCGTGGCGCACGGCGGCGACGGCTGCGGCCACGGTCACCGGGTCGGTGACGGCGTAGCCTGCCGGACCGCCCCCGGGGCCGGAGGGTCCGGCGTCGGCGAGGCGTCTGCGCGCGGACAGGTGGACGGCCGACACCCCGGTGGCGACGAGGTCCGGGACGTCCTGCGCCCTCACTCCCCCGCCGGCCATGACCCCGATCCGGCCCTCGGCGGCGGTCACCATGCGGGCGAGGGTGTCCAGGCCCCGGGCGGCGGTCGGCGCGCCGCCGGAGGTGAGCACCCGGGTGACGCCGAGCTCGGCGAGCGGGACGACCGCGGCAGCAGGGTCCGCGAGCACGTCGACGCACCGGTGCACGGTCACCTCCAGCCCTTCGGCCGCGTCCCGCAGGGCCGTCAGGGCGTACCGGTCCAGGGTGCCGTCGGCGGTGAGCGCGCCGACCACGACGCCGGCCGCCCCGGCGTCGACCACCGCCTCGATGTCGCGGACCATGAGCGAGACCTCGGTGGCGGAGAAGCGGAAGCCGCCGGGCCGCGGGCGCACGAGCACGTGGACCGGGATACCGGTGGCGACCACGGCCTCCACCATGCCGATGCTCGGCGTCAGGCCACCGAGGTCGAGGGCGGCGCACAGCTCGACCCGGTCGGCGCCTGCCGCGCGCGCCACCGCGGCCCCGGCGGGGTCCTGCACGGCGATCTCGAGCTGCACGGCCACCACCCCACCATGGCGCACCCGGCGCCGCGGCGCCGCGCCGGCGCACCAGCGGGCGACAGGTTCACCGGGCCTGGCGACACCGCTCGCGCGGCAGCTCGTGGAGGACATCCGCCCGCGCAGGGCGGTGGCTAGATCACGCCCTGGGCGAGCATCGCGTCGGCCACCTTGATGAAGCCGGCGATGTTCGCCCCCACGACGTAGTCACCCGGCCGTCCGTACTCCTCCGCGGTGGCGGCGCAGCGGTCGTGGATGTCGCGCATGATGTCGGCGAGCCGGGCCTCGGTGTACTCGAAGCTCCACGAGTCGCGGCTGGCGTTCTGCTGCATCTCCAGTGCCGAGGTGGCCACGCCGCCGGCGTTGGCCGCCTTGCCCGGGCCGAAGAGCACGCCGTTCTCCTGCAGCAGGCGCACCGCGTCGGGGGTGGTGGGCATGTTCGCGCCCTCGGCGACCACCCGCACGCCGTTCTTCAGCAGCGCCCGCGCGTCGTTGAGGTCGAGCTCGTTCTGCGTGGCGCAGGGCAGGGCGACGTCCGTCGGCACGTTCCAGATGGAGGAGTCGGTGACGAGGAGCGAGCCGGGGCGGCGCGCGACGTAGTCCTTCGCGCGGCCGCGGTGGTTGAGCTTGACGTCCTTGAGCAGGTCGAGGTCGATCCCCGCCTCGTCGACGACGTAGCCGGAGGAGTCAGAGAACGCAAGCACCGTGGCACCGAGCTGGATGGCCTTCTCGATGGCGTAGATGGCCACGTTCCCGGAGCCGGAGACGGTGACCCGGCGGCCCTCGAAGCTCTCCCCCCGGGTGGCGAGCATCTCGTTGGCGAAGAGCACGGTGCCGTAGCCGGTGGCCTCGGTGCGCACGAGCGAGCCGCCCCAGGTGATGCCCTTGCCGGTGAGCACGCCGGACTCGTAGCGGTTGGTGATCCGCTTGTACTGGCCGAAGAGGAAGCCGATCTCGCGCTGCCCCACGCCGATGTCACCGGCGGGGACGTCGGTGTACTCCCCGAGGTGGCGGTACAGCTCGGTCATGAACGACTGGCAGAACCGCAT
>NZ_CALGNQ010000011.1 GCF_937958535.1 uncultured Georgenia sp.
GCCTGCACCGGATGAGCGGGGCGATGGTGCGCGCCTCGTGGCGGGTGGCCGGTGGCCAGATCCTCGGCGCCGCCGTCGCGCTGCTCTGCGCACTGCCGCTGGTGCGGATCTTCATCAATTCCGGCGCCGACTACAACGGCAGCGGGTTCGAGTCGATGCCCGTCACCCTCGCCGAGGCCGCGGCGACCGTCGCCGGGGCGAACTGGCCGGTCCTCGCGCCGTGGATCGGCGCCCTCGGCGCGTTCGCGGCCGGCTCCAACACCGTGTCGAACATGATGTTCGCCCTCTTCCAGTTCACCACCGGGCAGAGCATCGGGGCCGACAGCCCGGAGACCATCGTCGCGGCCCAGGCGGTCGGCGGCGCGGCCGGGAACATGATCGCGGTGCACAACGTCGTCGCGGCAGCCGCGACGGTCGGCCTGCTCGGCCGCGAGGGACCGCTGATCCGCAAGTCGCTCATCCCGATGACGTACTACCTGCTCGCAGCGGGCTGCTTCAGCTTCATCTGGGTGTACGGGTTCGGGCTCAACGTCGGCACGGTGCTGCTCGTCCTGCTCCTCGCGGGCCTGGCGGCCACGGTGCTGCGGCTGCGGACGCGCACGGAGAGCCGCAACCACGACCTCCAGCTCGACCGGGTCTGAGCTCAGCCGCAGCCGCCGCTCCCGCACGCGCAGCCGCCCGCCCCGGTGGCGGCCGCGGGGCGGGCCTGGGTCTCGCCCGCGCCTCGCAGCAGCACCTCGGGGCCTGTGCCGCGCAGCGAGGCGTCGAGCACGAGGACGAGGTGGGCGGTGGCGATGTGCCGGCCGCGGCGGGCCAGGGCGTCGGTGATCTGGAGCAGGCAGCCGGGGTTGGAGGTGACGAGGAGGTCGGCCTGGGTGGCCGCGACGTTCGCCGCCTTGCGGTCCCCGAGCTCACGGGCGGGCTCGGGGTGGGTGAGGTTGTAGATGCCCGCCGAGCCGCAGCACATGTCGCCCTCGGCGACCTCGCGCACGGTGAGGCCGGGGATCTGGTCGAGCAGCTGCCGCGGCTGCGAGCGCACCCGCTGGGCATGGGAGAGGTGGCAGGCGTCGTGGTAGGCGACGGTGACCGGCAGCGGGTGACGGCGGGCGACGGGGCCGAGCTCGACGAGCACCTCGGAGATGTCGCGCACCCGGGCGGCGAAGTCCCGTGCCCGCTCGGCGTAGTCCGGGTCGTCGGCGAGGAGGTGGGCGTAGTCCTTCATCGTCGAGCCGCATCCCGCGGAGTTGACGACGATGCGCTCCACCCCGGTCTCGGTGAAGGCGTCGATCAGCGCGCGGGCGTAGTCCAGCCCCTCGCGCTCGCGGCCGGAGTGGACGGACAGCGCACCGCAGCAGCCCTGTCCGGGTGGGGTGACGACGTCGCAGCCCTCGAGGTTGAGGACCCGGACGGTCGCGGCGTTGACCCCGGGGTAGAACTCGCGCTGCACGCAGCCCAGGAGCAGCCCGACCGTCATCCGACGCTCGCCGCGGGCGGGCACGAACGCCGGGATGCGCACCTGTCGCTCGACCGGCGGGGCGACCGCCTCCATCGTCGCGAGCGTCGGGGAGATGCGCTCCAGGACGCCGCTGCGCCGCACCAGCCGGCTCAGCCCGCTGCGCTGGTAGAGGGCGAGCGGCCCGCGCAGCAGGCGCAGCCGCCCGGGGTGGGGGAAGAGGGCGAAGATGCCTGCGCGCAGCACCCGGTCGCGCAGCGGACGGTGCCCGCTCCCGCGCCGCTCCACCTGCTGGCGGGTGGCCTCGATGAGCTTGTCGTACTGGACGCCGGAGGGGCAGGCCGTCACGCAAGCCATGCAGCCCAGGCAGTTGTCGATGTGCCGCACCATCGAGGCGGACATCGGCTCTCCCTCGTTGCCCTGCTGCATGAGGTAGATCCGGCCGCGCGGGGAGTCCATCTCCTCTCCCCACAGCGCGTAGGTGGGGCAGGCGGGCAGGCAGAAACCGCAGTGGACGCAGTCGGCGATGAGCTCGGGGGACGGCGGGTGGTGGTCGTCGAAGGCCGCCTCGGTGAGCAGGTCGGGCAGGGTGGTGCCGGCCTGGGCGGGCAGGTCACCGCCCCGCTGGCCCCGCGGCGTGTCGACACTCATCAGATCCCTCCCACGAAGCGTCCGGGCGCCAGGGTGCGGCCGGGGTCGAGCCGGTGCTTGACGGCGCGCATGAGGTCCAGGCCTGCGACCGGCCCCCAGGCGTCGAGCCCGGCGCGGACGTCGGCCGGGGCCCGCAGCACGACGACGGTGCCCTCACCTGCCGCCGGGGCCACCCGGCGCAAGTCGGTGACGGCGGCGGCGACCGCCGCGGGTGCCGGCGCCGTGATGCCGGCGTGCAGCACGCCCAGCGCCGACCCGCGCACCGCGACACCCACCCCGTGCCGCTGCTCGGCGGCACGGGCCGCCTCCAGGAGGCGGGCGACCCCGGTGAGCGTGGCGGTCGCCTTGGCCAGGACCGGTCCGCCGGGCAGCGCGGACCACCACGCGGGCTCCGCGCCGACCTCGCCGCCGACGAGCGCAGCGGCCCGTGCCGCCCGCTCCGTGACGGCGTCGGCGGCTCCCTCGAGGAGCACGGCGACCGTGGCGGTGTCCGACCCGGCCGGCCGGTCGAGCTCGACGGCGGACGGCGCGAGCTGGGAGGCGACCACCTCGCGGGCCGCGGCCGCCACCTCCGCGAGCGGCCCGGTGCGCACGACGAACCGGCGCGCCGCCGGGACCGGGTGGAGCCGGAAGGCGGCCTGGACGACGACGGCGAGGGTGCCGTAGGAGCCGGTCATGAGCTTGGCGAGGTCGTAGCCGGCGACGTTCTTCACCACCTTGCCCCCCGAGGCGGCGACGGTGCCGTCGGCCAGGACGACGGTGGCGCCGAGGACGAGGTCGCGCAGCGCCAGCCGGCGCAGCCGCCGCGGCCCGCTCACCGCCGTCGCGAGCGCCCCACCGACCGTCGAGCCGCCGTCCAGCCGCTGCCGCGGGGCGTCGACGACGAGCTCCTGACCGGCACCGGCGAGCTGCTCGCGCAGCACCCGCAGCGGGACCCCGGCCTGGACCGAGACGATGAGGTCCCCCGCCGCGTGCTCGAGCACCCGGTCCAGCGCGGCGAGCTCGAGGACGACGTCGGCCCGTTCCGGTGGGGCGCCCCAGTCCAGCGCCGTCCCGGCGCCGCGCGGCACGACGGTGAGCCCCTGCGCGGTGCAGTGCGCCAGCACCCGGGAGACGGCCCCCACCGTGGTGGGCCGGACGACCGCCCCCGCGGGCACGCCGTCGACGGCGTCCTGCTGCGCAGCCTCGCGGACCCGGCCCTCGCCGGCGAGGCTGCGGGTCAGGGCGGCGAGGTCGACCGCAGGTGCCGTGCGCGGCATCAGAAGACCTCCGCACCGGCCACGGACAGGTCGGTGTCGCCCCGGCGGCGGGCCGGCGGCGGGCCGCACAGCCGCGGGGTGGGGAACACCTTGCCCGGGTTGGCCAGGGTCGCGGGGTCGAAGGCGCAGCGCACCGCCTGCATGGTGTCGAGGTCGTCCTGGGTGAACATCCGCGGCATGAACTTCGCCTTGTCGGCGCCGACGCCGTGCTCCCCGGTGATCGACCCACCGTTGGTGATGCACAGGTCGAGGATCCCGCCGGCCACCTCCTCGGCGCGCTCGGCCTCGCCCTCACGGGCACCGTCGAAGAGGACGAGCGGGTGGAGGTTGCCGTCCCCGGCGTGGAAGACGTTGGCGACCCGTACGCCGCGCTCGGCGGCGAGCTCCTCGATCTGGCGCAGCACCTGCGGCAGCGCGGTGCGCGGGATGACGCCGTCCTGCACGAGGTAGTCGGGGCTGATCCGGCCCACCGCGGCGAAGGCGGACTTGCGGCCCTTCCAGATGAGGGCCCGCTCGGCGTCGTCCTTCGCCACCCGGGTCTCGAAGGCGCCGTTCTCCCGGCACAGCCGCATGACGGCGTCGAACTCCCCGGCGACGTCGGGACCCGCGCCGTCGAGCTCGACGACGAGCACGGCACCGGCGCCCTCCGGGTAGCCGCACGCCACGGCCTTCTCGGCGGCCTCGATGGCCAGGGCGTCCATCATCTCGATCGCGGCGGGGACCACGCCGGCCGCGATGATCGCCGAGGTGGCGGCGCCGGCGTCGTCCACGGTGCGGAAGCCGGCCAGGACGGTGCGCACCTCCTCGGGCAGCCGGGTGAGGCGGACCGTCACCTCCGTGACGACCCCGAGGGTGCCCTCGGAGCCGACGACGGTGCCGAGGAGGTCGTAGCCGGGCGGGTCGGGGGCCTTCCCGCCGAGCTCGGTGAGCTCGCCGTCGGGGGTGACGAGCCGCAGCCCGGTGACGTGGTTGGTGGTGAAGCCGTACTTCAGGCAGTGCGCGCCGCCGGAGTTCTCCGCGACGTTGCCGCCGACGGAGCACACCGACTGGCTCGAGGGGTCGGGGGCGAAGTAGTAGCCCTGCGGGTCGGCCGTGTTCGTCAGCTGGAGGTTGACCACCCCGGGCTCGACGACGGCGCGTTCGTTCTCGACGTCGAGCTCGCGGATGGTGCGCATCTGCGCCAGGACGAGCAGGACGCCCTGCGCGTCCGGCAGCGCGCCGCCGGAGAGCCCGGTGCCCGAGCCGCGGGCGACGAACGGCACCCCGTGCCGGGCGCAGGCGCGGACGGTGGTCACGACGTCCTCCTCGTCGCGGGCGAGGACGACGAGCCCGGGCACCACCTTGTACTGGGCCAGGCCGTCGCACTCGTAGGTGCGCAGCTGCTGGCGGTCGGTGAGGACCTGGTCGGGCGCCAGCGCGGCGCGCAGCTCGCGGGTGACCTCGGCCAGTGCAGACATGCCACAACCTCCTCGTCGGTGCCCGGCCCCGCGGTGGGGAGGGCGCGGCGTGCGCCCTCCCCTATCGCATCACGGCATGCGCTCGTAGGCAGGCAGAGTGAGGAAGTCGGCGTACTCCTCCGCGACGGCGACCTCGAGGAAGGTCTCCTTGGCCTGCTCGTAGTCGGCCGGGTCGCCCGGGAGCCCCGCCACCTCCTCGGCGACGATGCGGTCGATGAGCTCGCGGGTGACCTTCTCCCCGGTGTCGGCGAGCGTGACGTCGTTGTGGAGCCACTGCCACACCTGGGAGCGGGAGATCTCCGCCGTCGCGGCGTCCTCCATGAGGTTGAAGATGCCCACGGCACCGCGGCCGCCGAGCCAGGCCTGGAGGTACTGGATGCCGACGGAGACGTTGTTGCGCAGGCCGGCCTCGGTGACGTCGCCCGGCGTGGACCGGACGTCGAGCAGGTCGGCGGCGGTGACCTGGACGTCCTCGCGCTTGCGGTCGATCTGGTTCGGCTTGTCGCCGAGGACCTCGGTGAAGACCTCCTTGCACAGCTCGACCATGCCCGGGTGGGCGACCCACGACCCGTCGAAGCCGTCGCCCGCCTCGCGGGTCTTGTCGGCCCGCACCTTCTCGAAGGCGGCCTTGTTGACCTCCTCGTCCCGGCTGGGGATGAAGGCCGCCATGCCGCCGATGGCGTGGGCGCCGCGCTTGTGGCAGGTGCGCACGAGGAGCTCGGTGTAGGCCCGCATGAACGGCACCGTCATGGTGACGGCGTTGCGGTCGGGCAGGAGGAAGTCCCGGCCGCGCGTCCGGAAGCACTTGATGACGGAGAACATGTAGTCCCAGCGGCCGGCGTTGAGCCCGGCGGAGTGGTCGCGCAGCTCGTAGAGGATCTCCTCCATCTCGAACGCGGCCGGGTAGGTCTCGATGAGCACCGTCGCCCGGATCGTCCCCTGGGGGATGCCGAGGAGGTCCTGCCCGATGACGAAGGCCTCGTTCCACAGCCGTGCCTCGAGGTGGGACTCGAGCTTGGGCAGGTAGAAGTAGGGACCCAGGCCCTTCTCGATCTGCCGCAGCCCGCCGTTCGCCAGGTAGAGCGCGAAGTCGACCAGCGCGCCCGAGGTGCGCTGCCCGTCGACGAGGATGTGCTTCTCCGGCAGGTGCAGGCCGCGGGGGCGCACGATGATCGTGGCGAGCTCCTCGTCCGGCCGCAGCCGGTACTCCTTGCCCGTCGTCGGGTCGGTGAAGTCGATCCGCCGGTCGATCGCGTCGAGCAGGTTGAGCTGCCCCTCGACGACCGAGCTCCACAGCGGGGTGTTGGCGTCCTCCTGGTCCGCCAGCCAGCACTTCGCCCCGGAGTTCAGCGCGTTGATCGTCATCTTGCGGTCGGTGGGGCCGGTGATCTCCACCCGCCTGTCCACCAGGCCGGGTGCGGGCGGGGCGACCTGCCACGAGTCGTCCTCGCGGATGTGGGCGGTCTCCGGCAGGAAGTCCAGGGTGCCTCCTGCGGCGAGGTCCGCCACGCGCCGGGCGCGGGCCTCGAGCAGCTCCAGCCGCCGGGCGTCGAGCCGACGGTGCAAGGTGGCGATGAGCTCCAGCGCCGTCGGGTGCAGCACCTCCTCGTAACGCTCGCGCATCTCACCGGTGATCGTCACGCCGTCGGGAGTAGTCACTGACGCCGCCTTTCGCGCTGCGGAAAACTGAATCTTCGTTGTGGAAGAGCGTAGGTGACGTGGCTCACGGGCGTCAAAGGCTGGGGCAGCGAGGGCAGCACCCCCTGGTCCCCGGCACGGGGGGCGACGGCGACGGCGGCCGGCACGACGGCGACGGGTTCGGCTGAGCGGGCGCTGCGGCCGGCGCGGCCCGGGCAGGAGGGCGGTCAGTCCCGCGGCGAGACCCGGGCGACGACGGCGCGGTGGTCGCTCGCCCCGACGTCGAGCACGGTGGCGGCGTCGACGACGTAGCGCTCACCGTCCACCAGGACGTGGTCGATCGGGGCGCCGACCAGCCGCGGGAGCCGAGCCGGCCAGGTCGCCACCCCGCCCACCCCGGCCTCGGCGGCGGCGTCGACGCACGAGCCGACGTCGCGCATCGGCGCGTGGTCGAGGGTGGCGTTGAAGTCCCCGGCCACGATGACGCCGTCCTCCGACCGGCACGGCTCGGTGACCGCCACGAGGTCGCGCCGCCACCGCTCCATCGCGTACCCCGGCTCGTGGGGGCTGATCGGGTGGACGGCGACGAGCACCGGCCCCGAGCCGTCGGCGGGCTCGGCCCGTACGGCTCCGTGTGCGGTGAGCGGGCTGGCGGACTCGACGTACTCGCCGAGCGCCTGGCTGACGAGCAGCGCGGTCGAGCTGGCGTCCCACGGCCCGGTCGTGCGCGCGAGGACCTGGTAGGAGGTCCCGGTGCGTGCGGCGAGCTCGGAAGCGATCGCCTCGGCACTGGCCGCGGAGGTCTCCGGCAGCGCGAGCACGTCGGCCCCGGCCTGCGCGGCGGCATCGGCGACCTGCGCCGGGGAGGCTCCGCCCCCGTAGGTGTTGAGGGTGAACACGGTGAGGGCACCCTCCCGCGCCTCCGGCAGCGGCTCGTCGCCCAGCCCCCGGTCGTACACCACCCAGCCGTGGGTCACCCCGACGGCGAGGAACACCAGCGCCAGCACGGTCCGGCGCGGCCAGCGGCGCCCGACCAGCGCCCCGACGAGCACGCCGAGCAGCAGCAGCGCCCCCAGCCCCCCGAAGCCGGCGGCGAGGGCCGTCCGCAGCGCGATGAGCTGGGTGACCGGCGCCGTCGTCGAGAGCCCCACCCGAGCCGGGTCGAGGCTGACGAGGGCGACCGCCGCGAGCGCCAGGGTGAGCCCCCAGCCGAGAAGCCTGAACACCCCGCCATTGTCACCCGCGGCCCGGCCCCGACCGGCCCGCCGTTCACCGCGAGGAAACGGGCGTGCCCCGGCGCGCTGCGATCGGTGAGAATGGTCCACCGTGAGTGAGCAGCGGGTTACCGGCACACGTCGGCGGGGGCAGGGGCGCCGGCGCCGTGCCGGCACGCGCCGGCCCGAGCACCGCGGGTACACCCCGGAACAGCTCGCCGCCCGCCGCGCCGCGGTCCCGCGGATCAGCTACCCGGCCGAGCTGCCCGTCTCGGCGCGCCGCGAGGAGATCGCCGAGGCGATCCGCAACCACCAGGTCGTCATCGTCTCCGGTGAGACCGGCTCCGGGAAGACGACGCAGCTGCCCAAGATCTGCCTCGAGCTGGGCCGCGGCGTCACCGGGATGATCGGCCACACCCAGCCGCGCCGGATCGCCGCGCGCACCGTAGCCGAACGGATCGCCGAGGAGCTGGACGTCGAGCTGGGCGGCGCCGTCGGCTACCAGGTGCGCTTCACCGACGAGGTCGGGCCCACGACGCTGGTCAAGCTCATGACCGACGGCATCCTCCTCGCCGAGATCCAGCGCGACCCGCTGCTGCGCCGCTACGACACGATCATCGTCGACGAGGCCCACGAGCGGTCGCTCAACATCGACTTCATCCTCGGCTACCTCGCCCGGCTGCTGCCCCAGCGGCCGGACCTCAAGGTCGTCATCACCTCGGCGACCATCGACTCCGAGCGCTTCGCCGCCCACTTCGGCCGCGAGGGCGAGGACGGCGAGCGTGTCCCGGCACCGGTGGTCGAGGTCTCCGGCCGGACGTACCCCGTCGAGATCCGCTACCGCCCGCTCGTGCCCGACGTCGACAGCGAGGACGAGGAGCAGCCGGTGGAGGAGCTCGACCAGCCCACCGCGATCTGCCGGGCCGTCGACGAGCTCATGGCCGAGGGTCCCGGGGACATCCTCGTCTTCCTCTCCGGCGAGCGGGAGATCCGGGACACCGACGTCGCGCTCGCCGAGCACCTCGGCCCGCGCTACGCCGGCCGCGCCACACCCGGGCAGCCCGGCGTCGTCGAGGTGCTGCCGCTGTACGCCCGGCTCACCGCCGCCGAGCAGCACCGGGTCTTCGAGCCGCACCGCCACCGCCGGATCGTGCTGGCGACCAATGTCGCCGAGACGTCGCTGACCGTGCCGGGCATCCGGTACGTCGTCGACCCGGGGACGGCGCGCATCTCGCGCTACTCCAACCGCACCAAGGTGCAGCGGCTGCCGATCGAGCCCATCTCCCAGGCCAGCGCCAACCAGCGCGCGGGCCGCTGCGGCCGCGTGGCCGACGGGGTTGCGATCCGGCTCTACTCGCGGTCCGACTTCGAGTCGCGCCCCGAGTTCACCGAGCCGGAGATCCTGCGCACCTCGCTCGCCTCGGTCATCCTCCAGATGACCGCTCTCGGGCTGGGCGACGTGGAGGACTTCCCCTTCGTCGACAAGCCCGACACCCGGGCGGTACGCGACGGCGTCCAGCTCCTCATGGAGATCGGCGCCCTCGAACCCGACGACGGCGGCCCCACCGGCGCGGGCAGCGGCCCGGGTCGCTACCGGCTCACCGACATCGGGCGCCGCCTCGCCCGCCTGCCCATCGACCCCCGGCTCGGGCGGATGCTGCTCGAGGCGCAGCGCAACGGCTGCGCGGCGGAGGTCATGGTCATCGTCGCGGCGCTGTCCGTGCAGGACGTGCGCGAGCGCCCCGCCGAGCACCAGCAGGCCGCCGACGCCCAGCACCGCCGCTTCACCGACCCGACGTCGGACTTCCTCGCCTACCTCAACCTGTGGCGCTACCTGCGCACGCAGCAGCGCGACCTGTCCGGCTCGGCCTTCCGCCGGCTGTGCCGCGCGGAGTTCCTCAACTACCTGCGGGTGCGGGAGTGGCAGGACGTCGTCGCCCAGCTGCGCCAGCTCGCCAAGCCGCTCGGCCTGACGATGCGGCCGCTCGCGCTGCCCAGCCGCGAGGAGGTCGGGGACGACCCGGCCGCGGCAGCCGTGGCCGCGGGCCGTTCCGCCGACGCCGCGAGCGCCGACGCGATCCACCAGTCCCTGCTCGTCGGCCTGCTGTCCAACCTCGGCACCTACGACGAGCGCCGCCGGGAGTACCTCGGCGCGCGCGGCACCCGGTTCGTCGTCTGGCCCGGCTCCGGGCTGGCGAGGAAGACCTACGACTGGGTGATGGCCGCCGAGCTGGTCGAGACCTCCCGGCTCTTCGCGCGCACGGTGGCGCGGGTCCGGCCGGAGTGGGTCGAGCCGCTCGCGCAGCACCTGGTGAAGACGGTGTACTCCGAGCCGTACTGGTCCACCCGCCAGGGAGCGGCGATGGTCCACGAGAAGGTGCTGCTGTACGGGATGACGCTGGTGGCCGACCGCACCGTGCCGCTGGCCCGGGTCGGCACCGCCGAGGCCCGCGCGCTGGCCCGCGAGATGTTCATCCGCCACGCGCTCGTCGAGGGCCAGTGGCGCACCCACCACCGTTTCTACGCCCGCAACCGCGAGCTGCTCGCCGAGGCGGAGGAGCTGGAGCACCGCACCCGCCGCCGGGACCTCGTCATCGACGAGCACGGGTTGTTCGACTTCTACGACGAGCGCATCCCCGACTCCGTCGTCAGCGCCCGGCACTTCGACTCGTGGTGGAAGAAGGCGAGCCGGGAGGACCCCGAGCTCCTCACCTTCACCCGCGAGCTGCTCTTCGGTGGGGAGCCGGACGTCTCCTCCGCGGACTTCCCCGACACCTGGCGGCAGGGTGACCTCACGCTGCCGCTCACGTACCAGTTCGAGCCGGGCACCGCGGCCGACGGCGTCACGGTGCACGTGCCGGTCAGCGTGCTCGGGCGGCTGCGGCCCGACGGCTTCGACTGGCTGGTCCCCGGGCTGCTGCCCGAGCTCGTCGTCGCCACCATCCGGTCCCTGCCCAAGCGGGTGCGCGTCAAGCTCGTGCCCGCCCCCGACGTCGCGCGCGAGGTCATGGCCCTGCTGCCACAGTGGTCGGACGTCGCCCCCGCCCCGTTCGGGGCGCCGTCCTTCCGGGAGGCCTTCACCGCGGCCGTGGCCATGGCCCGCGACGTCGAGATCCCCGACGACGCGTGGGACGAGGAGAAGCTCCCCTCCCACCTGCGGATGACCTTCCGGGTGGTCGACGAGGACGGCACGGTGCTCGGGGAGGGCACGTCGCTGCCCTTTCTCCAGCGCCGGCTCGCCGCCCAGACCCAGCGCGCCGTGCGCAACGCGGTCAAGGGCGCGGTCCAGCTCGCGATGGAGGAGGCGCGCCGGCAGTCCGGGGGCGCCGTCGCGTCGGGGGCCGACGACGCAGGACCCACGGCTGACGCCGTGCCGGGTGCCGCGGCAGCGGCCCGCCCGACCGGCCTGGCCGAGGAGCACGGGCTCACCGGCTGGCCCGCGGTCGGCACGATCCCCCAGCAGGTCGAGTCGACCGGACCGCAGGGCCTGCTCGTCCGCGGCTACCCGGCGCTCGTCGAGGTGCCCGGCGGACGCGGCACGCCCCCGCGGGTGGACCTCCTCGTCCTCGCCGACGCCGCCGAGCAGGCGCGCGAGCACCGCCGCGGCGTACGCCGGCTGCTGCTGGGTGAGACGGCCCTCGCCACGCAGCGGGTCACCACCCGCTGGACCGGGCGCGAGGCCCTCACGCTGGCCGCCGGCCCCTACCCGGACACCGAGTCGTTCGTGGCCGACGCGCAGCTCGCCGCGGTGACGGCGCTCGCCGACGAGTGGGTCGCCGCCCACGGCGGACGCGAGCCGATGGACGCCGCCCGCTACGGCGAGCTGCGCGAGACGGTGCGTGCCGGGCTGGAGGACCGGGTCTACCAGGTCATCGGGCAGGTCGTCGCGACCCTGGAGGCGCAGCGTGAGCTCGAGGCGACGATCAAGGACGCGACGTCGATCCACCTCCTCAACACGCTGACCGACGTCCGGGAGCAGGTGTCGCGGCTCGTCTACCCGGGCTTCGTCGCCCGTACCCCGGCCGACCGGCTGGTCCACCTCCCCCGCTACCTGCGCGCGGCCCGCCGGCGGATCGAGCGGGCACAGGACAACGTCCACCAGGACGCCAACCTCGCCTGGCGGGTGGCCGAGCTGGAGGAGGAGTACGAGGCCGCTGCCTCCGCGGCGCGGCACGCGACCGCCGACGCGGGCCGGCAGGCCACGCTGGCCGAGGTGCGCTGGCTGCTGGAGGAGCTGCGGGTGAGCTTCTTCGCCCAGCAGCTCGGGACCCCGGTCAAGGTGTCGGAGAAGCGCATCCGCAAGCTCCTCGCCTCCGCCTGAGGGTGCCGCGCCCCGACCGCGCCGCGCCCCGCGCGTGAGCATGGTCACCCCCGGCAACAGGGCCCGAACCCCTCAACAGGACGGGCGGGACGGCGGATATCTCCGGCTGAGACCACCCGTCTGCCCCAGGAGACCATCGTGCCCGCTGCCACCCGCCCCGCCGCGACCGACCGTGCCGTCCGGCAGGACGCCCACCGGGTCCTGTCCGCACTGCACGAGGGGGTCGCCGCCCACCTGCTCGCCGGCCGGCCCGCGCCCGGCCGCGACCAGGTCGCCGTCGTGCTGCGCGCGCTGTCCACCTTCCCGCTGTGCATCCGGATCCTGCCCCAGTCCGACCGGCGCCGGCGCAGCGGGGACGCGGCGGCGGGGGTGTCGCGCTACCTCGCGGGCTTCGCCGACCACCTGGCCCACCACGGCGAGCGCACGACCTACGACCCGGAGTACTGGATCCTCGGCGAGCCGGTCACCGACCGCCTGCTGCGGCTCGTCTCGGGCGCCCCGGCCGACACCCGGCCCACCGACCGGCAGGTCGCCGCCGTGCTGCTCGCCCTGGCCGACACCCGCGAGCGCGCGGTCCCGCGGCGCATCGTCGAGGTGGCCGGCGACGGCGACCTGCCGTGGAACGGCGCGACCGGGATCGGCACGTTCTTCCAGGACCTCGCCGACCACGTCCTCGCCGGCTGACCGCTGCCCACCTCCCGGGACGGCGGACCGACCCGCCGCCCCGCCCGATCCCTCGCACCGGCGGTGGGACCTCGGCACGTCCGGGCACCCGGCCCGCTGCGCAGCGGGCGACCGCGCGGGAAGGGCGCGGCGTCGGGCGAGCCGACCGGCGCTTCTCGCCTACCGGGCGCGGGCGCGCCGCGGGTCCGGGACACGACTACGCTCGTGCCAGCGAAGTCACCGATCATGCCGAGGCTGCCATGCGTACTGTCCGTCGACTGCTCTCCTCCGGCCTGGTCGCCGTGCTGGCGCTGGCCGTGCTCGTCGGCCTGCCGAGCCAGGCCGCCGCTGCCGAGCACTACCCGCGGCCCCCGTCGGGCACCTGGGAGGTGCAGGGCCGCGGCTGGGGCCACGGCCGCGGGCTGTCCCAGTGGGGCGCCCAGGGCGCCGCGGAGCAGGGGGTCCCCTACCGCGAGATCCTCGCGTTCTACTACCCGGGGACCGAGGTCGGCAGCGTCGGGAACGAGACGCTGCGGGTTCGGCTCATGGCCCACCAGGACGTCTCCTCGGTACGGCTCTGGGCCCCCGCGGGCGCGACGACGCTCACCGTGGCCGGGGCCGGCAACACCACCCGCACCTACCAGGGCGGCTACATCACCGTCGACCGGCGCGAGAACAACCGCTTCTGGGTCCGGCACACCACCGCGTCGGGTGCGCCCGGCCCGGTCCACGCCTTCACCGCCACCGAGCTGAGCGTCTCCACGGGCGAGGGCGTGGTCGTCGGCACGTCCGGCAGCCGCGGTACGTGGTACCGCGGCACCATCCGGCTGGTCCGGGAGAACAACACCCTGTTCGACGTGCGCAACCACGTGCCGCTGGAGGAGTACCTGCGCGGCGTCGTCCCCCGGGAGAGCCCGGCGTACTGGGAGATGGAAGCCCTCAAGGCGCAGGCGGTCGCGGCCCGCAGCTACGTCCTGGCCGAGATCGCCGGCAACTCCGCCGGGCTCACCTGCGACACCACGGCCTGCCAGGTCTACGGCGGCCGCGCGGTCGTCGACCGGGCCGGCACCGTCGTCGAGGCGCGTGAGCACCAGCGCACCAACCAGGCCGTCGCCGACACCCGGGGCGAGGTCCGCACGTACAACGGCGCCGTCGCCTTCACCCAGTTCTCCGCCACCAACGGCGGCTGGTCCACCGACGGCGGGCGGCCCTACCTCGTCGCCCGGCGCGACCCCTGGACCGGCACCGCGACCGGCGACCCGCGCAGCCGCTGGACCGACCAGCTCGCCGTCAGCACCGTCGAGGCCTACTGCCCGGACAACGGACGGCTCCGCGAGCTCGTCGTGACCAAGCGCGACGGGAACGGCGCCTTCGGGGGACGGATCACCGAGGCCCAGGTGGTGTGCAGCAGCGGCACCCGCACCCTGACCAACCCGAGCGACCTGCGCTTCGGGATGTACCACCACTGGTGGCGGGTGACGCCGCCGCCCACCGGCTTCTTCCTGTCCAACCGGCTCGGCTCGGAGGCGGAGATCGTCTTCCAGTACGGGCGGCCGGACGACGAGGTGCTCATCGGCGACTGGGACGGCAACGGCACCGACACCATCACGGTGCGCCGCGGCAAGACGTTCCATGTCGCCAACAGCCTGCGCGCCGGCAACGCCGACTACGCCTTCCAGTACGGCCGGGCGACCGACGTCATCCTCATCGGCGACTGGGACGGTGACGGGCGCGACACGATCGCTGTACGCCGCGGGCGGGAGTACCACATCCGCAACGACAACCGGGGCGGTCCCGCCCAGACGGTCATCACCTACGGCCGGGCCGGGGACGACGTCCTCGTCGGCGACTGGGACGGCGACGGCCGCGACACGCTGGCCGTGCGCCGCGGCAACGAGTACCACGTGAAGAACTCGCTGCGCGGCGGTGACGCCGACACCGTGTTCCGCTACGGCCGCGCGGGTGACGACGTCATCGTCGGCGACTGGGACGGCGACGGGGAGGACACCTTCGGGGTGCGCCGCGGGAAGGTGTACCACCTGAAGAACTCCCTGCGTGGCGGCGACGCCGACCACGTCGTCTCCTTCGGCCGGGTCACCGACGAGGTGCTCGTGGGCGACTGGGACGGCGACGGCACCGACACCCTGGGGCTGCGCCGCCTCGTCCCCTGACCTCAGCGCGCGGCGAGCAGCGCCTCGACCTCCCGGACGGCGTCCCGGCCGGCCCGGTTGGCCCCCACGGTGGACGACGACGGCCCGTAGCCGATGAGGTGCACGCGCGCCTCGGCGGCCGGCCGGGTGCCGTCCATGACGATGCCGCCGCCGCGGCCGCGCAGCCGGAGCGGGGCGAGGTGGTCGAGCTGGGCGCGGAAGCCGGTGGCCCACAGGATGACGTCGGCCCGCTGGAAGGTGCCGTCGGCCCAGCGCACCCCGTCGGGCTCGACCCGCTCGAACATCGGCCGGCGGTCGAGGGCGCCCCGTTCGGCGGCGGCCCGCAGCGCGGGCGTCCAGGGCAGCCCGGTCACCGAGACCACCGAGCGGGGCGGCAGGCCGGCACGTACGCGCTCCTCGACCAGGGCCACTGCCCGGCGGCCCTCCTCGGGGCCGAACGGCCCGTCGCGCCACACCGGCTCCCGGCGGGTCACCCACGTCGTCGACGTGACCTGGGAGATCTCGTCGAGCAGCTGGACCGCGGAGATGCCGCCGCCCACGACGACGACGTGCCGGCCGCGCAGCGCCTCGGCCGAGACGTAGTCGGCGGTGTGCAGCTGCTCGCCGAGGAAGGTCTCCCGACCGGGGTAGTACGGCCAGTACGGCCGCCCCCAGGTCCCGGTGGCGTTGACGACGGCACGGGTGAGCCAGCTGCCACGGTCGGTGCGCACCCGCAGCGGCCCGTGCGGGTCGGAGTCCACCGGCTCGACCGACTCCACCCGGACCGGGCGCAGCACCGGCAGCGCGAACCGCTCCTCGTAGGCGGCGAAGTAGCGCGGCAGCGCGGTGTTCGACGGCTCGTGCGGGTCGGGCGGCGGCTGCTCCATCCCGGGCAGGTCGTGGATGCCGTTGACGGTGGCCATCCGCAGCGAGTCCCAGCGGTGCCGCCAGGCCCCGCCCGGCCCCTCCTCGCCGTCGAGGACGACGAAGGTGCGCGCGCGGGCCTCGGGCGCGGAGCTGCCGGTCTCGAGCGCGGAGCGGAAGCCGCGCCGCTGCAGGTGGTGGGCCGCGGAGAGCCCCGCCTGGCCGGCGCCGATGACGACGACGTCTGCCGTGCGCTGCCCCGTCGCCGTGGCGGGGGCGGGACCGGGGGCGGCGTGCAGCAGGGTGCTCATGGAGGCGTCAACGCCGCGGCGCACCGGGTGCTTCCGGCCCGGCGCAGGGGCTTGGTCACACCGGCTCGTGCCCCCGCACCGGCCCCAGCCCGGGAACGGCGCCTCCGGGCCCAATCCCGGCCTGTCCCCGGGACGTAGAACGAGGTAGCCCGGTCGTGCGGCCGGGCAGCGGGAAGGGGGCAGTCATGGGACGACGACGGGTACGGACCGGGATCGTCGGGGGTGTGCTCGCGGTCGGCCTGCTGGCCGCGTGCGGCACCGGTGAGGAGACCCCGCAGACCCCGGAGACCACGGAGCCGCCGGCTGCGGAGGAGAAGCCGTCGGCGACGGACGACGCCACCGGGGGCGAGGACATGGCCGGGGCGCCGGTCGTCGCCGTCGCCGAGTCGGACCTCGGGCCGATCCTCGTGGACGGTGAGGGTATGACGCTCTACCTGTTCACCCAGGACTCCCCGGGGATGAGCGCGTGCCTGGACCAGTGCTTGGAGGCGTGGCCCATCCTCGAGGGGGAGCCCACCGCGGGGGAGGGGGTGGACGAGAGCCTGCTCGGCAGCTTCGAGCGGGAGGACGGCACGGTGCAGGCGACCTACGCCGACTGGCCGCTGTACTACTTCGCCCAGGACACCGCGCCGGGGGACGTCACCGGTCAGGGGGTCAACGAGGTCTGGTACGTGCTCTCACCCCAGGGGGAGATGGTCGAGGCACCAGCAGCCGACACCGGCGCTCGCGCCGGCTACTGAGGGTCACAGCTCGGCGATCGCCTTGAAGCTGGCGTCCAGCGCGGCCCGCGTGGCGGGCATGTCGCGCATCGCGACCCCGACGAACAGGCAGTCCACGACGACGAGCTGGGCGATGCGGCTGGCCATCGCCCCGGACCGGAAGGTCGTCTCCCGGCTGGTGGTGACGAGCGTGATGTCCGCCGTCTGCGCCAGCTTTGAGCCCGGGTGGTTGGTGATGGCGATGGCGCGCACCCCCTGGGCCACGGCGAGGCGCGTGGGGGCGATCGCGTCCGGGGTGCTGCCCGAGTGCGACACCGAGATGACCACGTCGCCCGGACCCCGGAGCGACAGGGCGGTCACGGCGGCGTGCCGGTCGCCGTGGTAGACGGCGTTGAGGCCGAGCCGGGAGAGCTTCTGGCACAGGTCCATCGCGGTGACGCCGCTGGCGCCCACCCCGACGAGGTCGATGCGACGTGCCTCGACGAGGGCGTCCACGGCCGCCTGCAGCGCGCCGATGTCGAGCATCGCGGCCGTGTCCTCGACGGCGCGCGCGTCGGCATAGCCGATCTTCTCCACGACCTGTTCCAGGGTGTCGCTCGGGTCGAGGGTGCCGGAGATCGGGCCACGTGCGGTGCGCCCCTCCTCGATGCCGGCGGCCTTGGCCAGCGCGAGGCGCAGCTGCGGGTAGCCGGAGAAGCCCATCCGCTTGGCGAAGCGGACGACGGTGGGGGCGGAGGTGTTGCACCGTTCGGCGAGCGCGGTGATCGACTCGCGGGCGACCGAGGTCGGGTCGGCGACGACGGCCTCCCCCACCCGGCGTTCGGCGGGCCGCAGCTCGGGGAGCATCGCGCCGATCCGGCTGACCAGTGCAGCCCCGTCCGGGGGAGCGGGCTCGGTCATGACACCCTCCCTGGCTTGTAACTAACTTGTTATCGAGTGTACTACGAAGTAACTCCTTGACATCCCGTGCCCGGACGGGGCATCGTCTTCCACAAGGTTGCCACGGGCAGGACGAGCCGAGGCGCAGAGCAGCGTGCGAGGAGCGACGATGTCGTCAGGAGAGAGCCCCCGCTGGGGCGTCGCCGTCGACTCGCCCACCGAGGAGCGCAACCCCCGCACCGTCGACCTCGACGTCGTCGACACCCTGGAGCTGCTCCGCCTCATCAACGCGGAGGACCAGCTCGTCCCCGACGCCGTGGCCGCCGCGCTGCCCGCGCTCGCGCGGCTCGTCGACGTCGCCGCGGAGCGGGTCCGCGCCGGCGGCACGGTTCACTACGTCGGCGCCGGCACGAGCGGACGCATCGGCGTGGTCGACGCCGCCGAGCTGCTCCCCACCTTCCGCCTGGAGGACGGCGTCGTCACGGCGCACCTCGCGGGCGGGCCCGCCGCCATCGTGCGCGCCGCCGAGAACGTCGAGGACGACGCCGCCGCCGGGGCGAGCGACCTCGACGAGGTGGGCGAGCGCGACGTCGTCATCGGGCTCGCCGCCTCGGGCCGCACCCCTTACGTGGCCGGCGCCCTCGCCCACGCCACCGAGCGCGGCGCCGTCACCGCACTGGTCACCTCCAACCCCCGCTCCCCGCTGCGCGGGACGGTGGACGTCGAGGTCGTCGTCGAGACCGGGCCCGAGGCCCTCACCGGCTCCACCCGGATGAAGTCCGCGACGGCGCAGAAGCTCGTGCTCCACAGCTTCTCCACGGCGCTCATGGTGCGCCTCGGCCGCACCTGGTCCAACCTCATGGTCTCGATGGTGGCGACCAACCAGAAGCTGCGGGCGCGGACCGTGACCATCCTCCACCAGGCCACCGGCCTGGAGCGGGCCGCGTGCGAGCGGCTGCTCGAGGCGGCCGACGGCGACCTCAAGGTCGCCCTCGTCATGAGCCTCGCCGACACCGACACCGGCACCGCCCGCGCCGCGCTGGACGACGCCGGCGGCGTCGTCCGGGAGGCCGTGCGGTCCCTCACTCCTCCGAGCCAGACACCCCCGTCACGAAGGGAACCATGATGCAACGCCGCATGTACACCGCGACAGCGCTGTCCGCCGTCCTCCTCCTCGCCGCCTGCGCACCGTCGTCCGACGCCCCGGACCCGGGGGACGACGCCACCGGCGACGAGCAGACCCAGGACGCGGCGAACGGCGAGGAGTGCGCCGAGGACGTCACCCTGCGGGTGTGGTCCTGGCGCACCGAGGACGCCGACACCTACGAGAACGTCATCTTCCCGGCGTTCGAGGAGCAGAACCCGTGCATCACGGTGGAGTTCCAGGCCTTCGTCAACACCGAGTACAACCAGATCCTGCAGACCGGCCTCACCGGCAGTGACGGCCCGGACGTCGCCCAGGTGCGCAGCTACGGGCTGCTCCAACCGCTCGTCGAGGGCGGCAACCTCGTGGCGCTCGACGACATCGTCCCGGAGGTGAAGGAGTTCGACGAGACCATCCTCGCCGGCGCCCTGGGCCGGGAGGACGGCCAGGTCTACGGCGTGCCCTTCGCCTCCCAGACCCTGCAGATGTACTACAACGTCGCGATCTTCGAGGAGCACGGACTCGAGGAGCCCACCACGTGGGACGAGTTCATCGAGGTCAACGAGACGCTGGCCGCGGCCGGCGTGACCCCGATGTCCGTCGGCGGCCTCGACGCGTGGATGATGCCGATCGTCCACGACATCGTCGGCTCGGCCCAGTACGGCGGCTCGGAGTTCGAGGCCGCGGTCCTCGCCGGTGACACCGACTTCACCGACCAGGCCTACGTCGACTCCCTGCAGACCGTCGTCGACCTGCAGCAGTACATGCCGGAGAACGTCGTGGGCGTGAGCTACACCGACTCCCAGGTGCTCTTCACCACCGAGCAGGCCGCCATGTTCCCCGGCGGCTCCTTCGAGCTGGCCTTCTTCCAGGCGGAGAACCCGGAGATGGAGCTCGGCGTCTTCCAGGTGCCGCCGCCGCCCGGCTCCGCCCTGGACCACCCGGTGACCCCGGCGTACGCCGACGGCAACTGGGGGCTGAGCGCCAACAGCCAGCACCAGGAGGAGGCCGAGACGCTCATCAGGTGGCTCGCCACCCAGGAGTTCGGGCAGATGGTCGCCAACGACCTCAAGCAGTTCTCCCCGGTCCCCGGCGTCACCTTCGAGGACCCGCTGATGCAGGAGATGTGGGATCTGTACCAGGAGAACCCGGCGCCCTACCTGCACCTGGTGAACTTCCGCTACGGCGACCCGACCGGCACCGACCTCGTCGGTGCGGGCATCCAGGAGCTCTTCCTCGGGGACAAGGAGCCGGCCGAGGTGGCCGAGGACGTCCAGAACGGCCTGGCCGAATGGTTCACCCCGGGCCAGTGACCGCCACCTCCGCGCAGACCGCCTCCGTGGAGGCCGGGCAGCGCCACCGTCGTACCCTGACGGCGGCGCTGCCCACCCGGGTCGCGCTCCTGTTCATCGCCCCCGCGGCGATCCTCTTCGCGGTGTTCGTGCTGTACCCGATGGTCACCGCGGTGACGTACTCGATGTACTCCTGGCGCGGGACCAGCCAGGAGGAGTTCGTCGGGCTGGCCAACTTCGTCCAGCTGTTCACCGCCGAGCCGTACCGCAGCGCCGTGCCGCGCGCCTTCGGGCACAACCTGCTGATGTTCGGCGGGGCGATGGTGGTGCAGAACTCGGTGGGCCTCGTCTTCGCCGCCATCCTGCACCGCCGCGCCCGCTTCCGGCGCCTGTTCCAGGTGCTGTACACGATGCCGTACCTCGTCAGCCCGCTCGTCGTCGGCTACCTGTGGTCGCTGCTCCTGTCCCCGCTGTTCGGGCCGGTCAACGCGGCCCTCAAGGCGGTCGGGCTGGACGCGCTGGCCCTGCCGTGGCTGGGCACGCCGACGACGGCGCTGTGGGTGGTCGTCCTCGTCACGGCCTGGCAGTGGGTCGGCTTCCCGCTGCTCCTCTACGGGGCCGCGCTCGGGGGGATCCCGCCGGAGCTGGACGAGGCCGCCGAGCTCGACGGCGCCTCCGGGCCCCAGCGCTTCTTCGCGATCACGCTGCCGCTCATGACGCCGATCATCGGCACGGTCAGCGTGCTCACCTTCATCTTCACCATGGAGGCCTTCCCGATCCCCTACGCGCTGGGTGGCTCGACCGGGGCCCCGGCGGGCGCGACCGACGTCATGTCCCTCGTCTTCTACCGCACCGCCTTCGAGTCCGGGTCGTCCAACGCCATCGGCACGTCCTCGGCGATCGCGATCCTGCTCTTCCTCTTCATCTTCGGGCTCTCCACCGTCTTCACCCGCTGGTTCCGCCGCACCGAGGGGAGGATCCTGGGATGAGCGCTGCCGTCCCCACCGCGCACCGTCCCGGCGGTGACGACGGGCACGCCTTCGTCCCGCCGGTGGTCGCCGCCCCGCTGCCGGGGCCGCGCAGGCCTCGCCGGGATCGGGGCTGGGCCGCCGCCGTGACGTCGACGGCGCTGTGGCTCTACGCCGCCGTCGCGGTCCTCCCGCTGCTCGTCATGGTGACGAACTCGCTGCGCGCCAACCGGGAGCTGGCCACCGAGCCGCTCGGGCTGCCGCTGCAGCCGGACTTCACCAGTTACCAGCGGGCCTGGATCGAGGCGTCCTTCTCCACCTACTTCCTCAACTCGATCATCGTCACGGTCTCCTCCGTCGTCATCGCGACGGTGGTCTCGCTACTCGCGGCCTACGCCCTGGCCCGCGCCCGGGGGCGGCTCATGTCGGTCATCGAGACGGTCTTCGTCTCCGGCCTGATGATGCCGGTCTTCCTCATGATCGTGCCGATCTTCTACCTGCTGGACTCCTTCGGCCTCATCAGCAGCCGGCTCGGGCTGGTCATGGTCTACGCGGCGGTGAGCATCCCGTTCTCGGTGTTCGTCCTCACGACGTTCTTCCGGCAGCTGCCCGGTGAGCTGGAGGAGGCTGCCCGGCTCGACGGCGCCGGCCCGATCCGGATGTTCTGGAGCGTCATGGCGCCGCTCGTGCGCCCGGCCGTGGCCACCGTCGTCGTCTTCCGCTTCGTGCCGATCTGGAACGACTTCTTCTACCCGCTCATCCTCATCCGCAACCGGGCGAACTACACCCTGCCGGTGGGCCTGACGACGTTCTTCGGCGAGTACCAGACCGACTGGTCCACGCTCTTCGCGGGCCTGGTCATCGCGACGCTGCCGCTCATCGTGCTCTTCCTCGTCGCCACCCGGCAGATCATCGCGGGCCTGACGTCCGGGATGGGGAAGTAGGTGGCGTGAGGGCGGTGCTCGCCGTCGACCTCGGCGGCTCCGGCTCCCGCGCCCGGCTCACGACGCCCGCCGGCGCCCGGGAGGCGGGCGGCGGCCGGCTCCGGGTGAGTCCGTCTGGTCTGGTGGCGGCGCCGCTGGTGACGGCGCTGGTCGAGACGCTCGGGGTGCGTGCCGGCGAGGTGGACGCGGTGTGCGTCGGGTCGAGCGGCATCCTCACCCTGTCCGACGGCCCGCAGGTGCTGTTCGCCGCGGTCCGCGAGGCGCTGGGCGAGGTGCGGACCGTCGTCGCCTCCGACGCGGTGACCTCCGCGGTCGGCGCCCTCGGCGGCCGTCCGGGGGCGGTGGTGCTCACCGGCACCGGGTCGACAGCGCTGGGCACGGACCTCGCCGAGTGCTGGCACAAGGTCGACGGCTGGGGCCACGTCCTGGGCGACGCGGGATCCGGCGCGTGGATCGGGATGCGGGCGCTGCAGGCCGCGCTCGAGCAGCACGACGGCCGCCGGGGCGACGCCGCCCGGCTGCTCGCCGCCGCGGTCGAGCACCTCGGGGCGCCCGAGACGTGGCCGCGGCAGATCTACACCCGCGAGGACCGGGCCGGCGTGCTCGCCTCTGTCGTCCCCGACGTCGTCGCCCTGGCCGAGGACGACGACCCCGTGTCCCGGCAGCTCCTCACCGCCGCCGGTCGGGAGCTGGCGCGCAGCCTCGCCGCGGCGCTGCGCCCGCCGGTGCCGCCGCTCGCCTCGTGGACCGGCGGGATCTTCCGCTCCGCCGCCGTGCTCACCGCGATGCGGGCAGAGCTGGCCCGGCTGCGCCCCGGGGCCGCCCTCGAACCGCCCCGGGGCACCTCCCTCGACGGCGCCGAGCTCCTGGCGCGACGAGCCGTGACCGGCGACCTGGTGCCAGCCGAGCCGTTCCTCACCGTCCACTGAACCGGACCCGGGCGCACGCTGCATGATGGACAATGCCGGACCCGGCGCACGATGCACGGCCGGAAGGGATCTGTGCTGCCGGAAGAGTCAGAGTGATCCACGTGATGGGTCAGTCGGAGGGGCCAGACTGATCCACGTGATGGGTCAGCCAGACGGGTCAGACTGATCCACGTGATGGGTCAGCCAGACGGGTCAGAGTAATCCACGTGATGGGTCAGCCAGACGGGTCAGACTGATCCACGTTGTCGGTCAGCGGAGGGACTGATCCACGTGGCGAGTCAGTCTGACGTCTCCGGAACGACACTCCCTCTCGGCCGCCGCGCGTCCTGC
>NZ_CALGNQ010000012.1 GCF_937958535.1 uncultured Georgenia sp.
AGGCGGAGGCGCCGGGGCGCCGGCTCAGCACGGAGGCGGAGGCGCGGGGCGCCGGGTCCACCTCGCGGCGGAGGGCCTGCCCGGCCGGCGCCCCGTACGGTGAAGGGGCACCCTGAAGGAGGACCCGCCCGTGCCCGACACCGGACCCCCGATGTCGCCCCCTGCCCCCACCTCCCTCGCCGAGCCCGCGGCGGCCGCAGCAGGGCCGCCCACCGGCGACGCCGCCACCGGCCCGCGCCCGCCGCGTCACCGGGTGGCGCCCGCGGCCCGCACCTACTGGCTGCTCTCCCGCGCCACCTGGCTCCTCCTCGGCTGGGTGGCCACGCTCGTGCCCGCGGTGCTGTGGGAGCCCGGCCGCCCCTGGCTGCTCGGGGCCGCGGCAGTGCTCACGGTCCTCCTGCTCCCGGCCGTCGCCGTCGCCCCGTGGCTGCGCTACCGCACCCACCGCTGGGAGGCGACCGGGACCGCGGTCTACTCCCGCACCGGGTGGCTCGCGCGCGAGTGGCGCATCGCGCCGCTCTCCCGGGTGCAGACCGTCGAGGCCAAGCGCAGCCTCCTGCACCGTCTCCTCGGGCTCGCGGCGGTCTCGGTGACCACCGGCTCCGCGCAGGGCGCCGTCGTCATCGAGGGGCTCCCCGCCGACGTCGCCGACGCCCTCGTCGGTGAGCTGACCGACGCCGTCGCCCGCACCCGGGGGGATGCCACGTGACCACCCCGGACGTGGCCCACGACGTGGTGGCCGACCTCGGCGTCGACCCCGACGGCCCCGCCGGTCAGGGCCCCGATGCCGCGCCGTGGCAGCGGCTCGACCCGCGCATCGTGCCGGCGGCCCTGCTGCGGATCCTGCCGCGGCTCGTCCCGGCGGCCGCGGGCTGGTGGTTCTTCACCACCGACAACGTCGCCACACGGACCACCGTCATCACCCTGGCCGTGCTCGCCGTGCTCAGCCCGCTGGCCCGGGCGCTGAGCTACGTCACGGTGCGCTACCGGCTCGTCGACGACGAGCTGCAGCACACCACCGGGCTGCTCGTCCGGCGCACCAACCGGGTGCCGCTGCACCGCATCCGCACCGTCGACATCACCGCGCCGCTGAGCAACCGCGTCTTCCGGCTCGCCGTCCTGCGCGTCGGGACCGGGGGCAACGCCGTCCTCGGTGAGGGCACGGTGGTGCTCGACGGCCTGCCGCGGGCCGCCGCCCTCCACCTGCGGGCCGAGCTGGCCCGGCAGGCCGGCCCGGACGTCACCTCCCAGGTCGCTCCGACCGTCCGCGAGGACGCCGACGGCGCGGTCGTGCAGACGTTGCGCCGGCGCTGGGTGGTCTACGCGATGGTCGGCACCTCGCTCATCGCCGGGCCGCTGTCCCTCGTCGGCTTCGGCTACGGGGCGGTCTCGCTCGTGGGCCGGGAGGAGTGGGTCGGTGACCAGCTCGCCGCGCTGCTCGACCGCGTGCCATGGGGGCTGTGGGCGGTGGTGTCGGCCGTCCTCGTCGTCCTCGTCGGGCTCGCTGCGGGGGCGCTGACCTTCACCGAGGCGTGGTGGGGCTACCGGCTGGTCCGCGAGCCCGGCGGGCGCTTCCTCGCCACCCGCGGTCTGCTCACCACCCGCTCGTTCACCGCCGACCAGGACCGACTGCGGGGTGTCACCGTGACCCGCCCCCTCCTCGCCCGGCTGCTCGGCGGCGCCCGGCTGTCACCGGTGATGACCGGCCTGAGCCTGCAGCAGCTGATGACCGAGAGCGCGACCATGCTGCCGACCACCACGCGGGATGTGGCCGTCCGGGTGGCGAACGTGCTCCTCGGCCGCACCGTGCTGGACGAGGAGGTGCTGCCCCCGTCCGGGCCGCTGCGGCGCCACCCCGGGGTCGCCCGCCGCCGCGCGGTGGTGCGGTACCTGGTGCCGGCCGCGGCGGTGGCCGTGGGTGCCGGCGCCGGTGCGATCGCGGGCTGGTGGGGCTGGTGGCTGCTCCTGGTCCCGGCCGCGCTGGTGCCGGTGGGCGTCGCCGCCGGCGCGGCGTACTACCGGGCGCTCGGGCACCGGCTCGAGGGCGACCACCTCTACCTGCAGCGCGGCTTCTTCAACCGGCGCACCGACGTGCTGCAGGTGCGTGGCATCAACGGCGCCCGGGTACGGCAGAGCCCCGTCCAGCGCCTGCTCGGCCTCGCCACCCTCACCGTGACGACGGCGGCAGGCGAGCAGGGGTACACCGGCGTCGACCTCGCGCTCGCCGACGCCGCGGCGCTCGCGACCGCGGTCACCGGGGAGCCGGTCACGACCTGACGGGGCGCCGCCCTCGGGGAGGCGGGAGCCGTGCGCCGCTCGCACGTCGCGGCACCGTCGCGACGACGGCACCCGGCCACGACCTGACGGGGGCCGGCCCCGGGCACGTCCCGGCGGTGGCACGAGCCGTGAGCTGCGCACGACGTCCGCCTGTCGCGGCGGTCGTGGCGGGTCGATACTCCTGCCATGGCACCGGACGATGCCGCGGTCGTCACCTGGGGCCGCCGCGCCTGGACGGCGATCGGCGTCATCCTCCTCGCCGTCGGCCTGGTCTACGTGGCGAGCCAGGTGAGCCTCGTCCTCACGCCCTTCGTGCTGGCGCTCTTCCCGGCGGCGCTGCTCGACCCGGTGGCCGCCCGGCTGCGGGCCACACGCATCCCCGACGCCGTCGTCGCCCTGCTCATCCTGCTCGTCCTGTTCGCCGTGGTCGTCGCCGCCGGCGCCTTCATCGGGGCGGCGCTGGTGGACCAGGTGCCGCAGATCGTCGACGCCGTCGTCGCGGGTCTGGACCGGCTGGAGACCAGCGTGGACTGGTCGGTGCTGCCGGGTGACGTCGGCGGGCTGCGCGACCTCGTCACCGGGGCGGGGGCGGCGCTCACGTCCGGGGCGGCGCTGAGCCGGGGGCTCCTCGCCGCCGAGGCCGTCGGCAGCTTCGTCACCGGCCTCGTCCTCATGGTCGTCGTGCTGTTCTTCTTCCTCAAGGACGGGCGGCGCATCTGGCAGGCCTTCCTCGACCTCGTGCCCAGCCGCTACCAGGCCCGGGTCGACGCCATGGCCGCCCAGTCGTTCTGGACGCTCGGTGCCTTCTTCCGCGCGCAGCTCCTCGTCGCGCTCGTCGACGCCGTCTTCATCGGGCTCGGCCTGCTGCTCCTGCGGGTGCCCCTCGTGCTGCCGCTGAGCGTGCTCGTCTTCGTCGGGGGGCTCTTCCCGATCGTCGGGGCGTTCCTCTCCGGCACGGTGGCGGTCGCGGTGGCGCTCGCGGACCGCGGGCCGGTCGTCGCGCTGGCCGTGCTCGGCGTCGTCGTGCTCGTCCAGCAGCTCGAGGGCAACGTGCTGGAGCCGTACATCCAGGCCAGGATCATCTCCCTGCACCCACTGGTCATCATCCTCGCCGTGACCACCGGGGGGATCCTCATGGGGATCCTCGGGGCGTTCCTCGCGGTCCCGGTCGCCGCGGTGGTGGCACGGCTGCTCGACCACCTGCGGGGACGCCCGCCCGCCGCCGGTCCCGCCGACGACGGCCCGGAGCCGGCGTGAGCCGTCCCGCTCGCCGAGGCTGCGGGGAAGCCCGCCTCCTGACGTCGCGGGGCGCGCGGGGGAGTGGGAGCCGGTGCCGGCGTCGGCGCATGCGCGGCCGCGGGGAGCCGTTGGGGGCGCCCGCCGCCGACCCGGCCTGGGACGCGTAGGCCCCGCTGCCCAGCCGGAGGCGGCCGCCGCGCTCAGCCGACCGGCACGCGCTCCCGCACGAGCTCGAGCACCTGGGCCGCCGCCCGGTCCGCCCCTGCGATGAGCGGGGAGGGCACGCCGGGCGTCGCGCCGATGGCCGATCCGGGCTGGACGTCACCGGCCGGGATGCCGATGACGATGACCTGCGGGTCGGGCCGCCCCCCGGCGTCGACGAGGTGGAACTCCTCCGGGGTGCAGTCCAGGCTGCGGGTGCGCACCACGCTGCCGTCCGGCGCGGTGCGCGCGTGGAGCCGGGCACGGCCGGAGTCGAGGAGCGAGCGGAGCAGCGGGTCGTCCGTCACGTCCGCGTGGCCCTTCGACATCCGCGTCTCGACGAAGGCGCGCACGCGGTGCTCCCGGCCCACCACCTGGGTGCGCGCGACGAACCGGCCGTCCTCCACGGTCACCGTCAGCCCCTCGCCGAGCAGCTCGACGACGCCGGCCCGCACGAGCGCGAGCAGCTGCGCCGTGCGCTCCGGCGGTGGGCCGGAGGCGAGGGCCAGGCCCAGCGCGTCGAACCAGCCGCGCACGTCGCGCGTCACCGACGCCGGGTGGATCGCCCCCGCCCGGACGAGCCCGGCGACCTGACCGCGCAGCACGGCCATCGCGCGGTTGACCGCCGAGCGCGGGCTGGCGAACGGCCGGGTGATCGACTCGTGCTCGGCGGCGACCCACTGCCGCGTCCATGCCCGCCACTGCTCGGGCAGCGGCCGGTGCACGTCGGGCCGGTCCAGCCGCTCGACGTCGAGCCACCGCTCGGGGGCCACGACGACGTCGCGCACGAGGGCGTTGAGGTCGGCGAGCTCGGTGGCCGCGATGCGGTCGAGCAGGTCGGCGGGCAGCTCGCCGTCGTCGGCCACCACCGACGGCACGGTCGTCGGGTGGTGCTGCACCAGCGTGGTCAGGTGCGCGACGACGAACTCGCGCGCGAGCTGGGGCCACACGTCACGGACGAAGTCCTGGTCGGGCACGGTGGCCGCCTGGGCGAACCACTCGCGGGTGGCCAGGCGCGGGACGTACCGCGGCGGGAAGCCGCCGTACCAGGACTTCGAGCGGTAGGGCAGGCCGCGGCGCGAGCCGACGAGCAGCCGGGGCTCGCGCCCCGAGGGCAGGTAGGTGAGGTCGAAGGGTGAGTCGCCGGGGACGAACCGGCCCCCGCGGCCGGCGGTGAGGACGGCGACGACGTCGAAGAAGTTCGCGCCCAGCCCCGCGACGACGACGTCCTCACCGGCCGGGACGACGTCCCAGTCCCGCTCGGCGGGCATCCCGGGCTCGACGTAGACCAGCCCGTGCCGCTCGGCGGCGGCGATGCGCTCGCGGGTCTCGGGGGAGCGCTGCGCCTGGATCATCCCCTGGGCGAGGACGACGGCGCGGGTGCGGACCACCCGGCCGTCCGCCAGCCGCACGGTCCGCAGGGCGCGGGCCGGGTCGGCCTCACCGGTGGACCTGCCCGCCGTACCGGCGTCGCCGCCGCTCTCGCCCGCCGGGTCGATCCCGACCACGGTGCCGACCACGGCGGTGAGCTCGACCCCGCCGCGGGCGAGGATCGCCTCGAGCTGCTCGCGGAAGTACACGCCCTGGAGGCGACGGGTGGGGTAGGACCACGGCTCGACGGCCGCGGCCTCCGCCACCACCCAGTCCGGGCGGGGGCCGGCGCTCCACCCGGCGGACGGCGGCGCCGTCACCCGGGGCGCCCCCGCGACGACGTCACGCGCCCACTGGACGAGATCGGGGCCGGGGGTGACCGGCCCGCTCATCGGGGTGGAGTCGTCGGGGTAGATCGTCGTGTGGCCGCTGTAGGTGTTGTTGAGCAGCTCGGGGCTCTGGTCGGTGCGCCATGTCGCCCCGGCGCCCACCTCGAACCGGTCCACGACGACGACCCGCACCGGCCGCTCGGCGCTGCCGCGGGCGGTCAGCCGCTCGACCACCGAGACCGCGCGCGGGCCGCCGCCGACGATGACGAGGTCGACCTCGGCCGCCCCCGCCGCGTCGGGACGTGCGCTGTCGGTGGGACGTGGGCTGTCGGTGGGAAGTGCGCTGTCGCTGGGAAGTGGGCTGTCGGTGGGACGTGGGCTGTGGGTGGGACGTGGGCTGTCGGTGGGAGGGGGGTTCTCG
>NZ_CALGNQ010000013.1 GCF_937958535.1 uncultured Georgenia sp.
GTTCTGAGTGAAAAGGGCGAGCCACCGCAGGGGCTGCAGCGTGAGCGGTGCCACGGTGACGCCCCGCGCGCGGCGGGTGAGAATGGCACGGTGAGTGAGCTGCGGATCGGTCCGGTCTCGGTGGGCAGCCCGGTGGTGCTGGCCCCGATGGCCGGCGTCACCAACCCGCCGTTCCGGAAGCTGTGCCGGGAGGCCGGGCTGGCGGCGCTGGACGACGCCGCCCGCGCGACCGCGCGTCCGGGCGAGCACGCCCCGGCGGGCCTCTACGTCACCGAGATGGTCACCTCGCGGGCGCTGGTCGAGCGCACGCCCGAGACGATGCGCATGGTCCAGGCCGACCCGGAGGAGCCGGTGCGCTCCGTCCAGCTCTACGGGGTGGACCCCGCGACCGTCGCCGCCGCCGTGCGGCTGCTCGTCGAGGAGGACCGTGCCGACCACGTCGACCTGAACTTCGGCTGTCCGGTCCCCAAGGTCACCCGCAAGGGCGGGGGAGCGGCGCTGCCGTGGAAGCGCGACCTGTTCCAGGCGATCGTCAGCGGCGCCGTCGAGGCTGCCCGCACGGCCTCCCGGCACCGCGAGCGCGAGGTGCCGGTGACGGTGAAGATGCGGATGGGCATCGACGACGACCACCTCACCTACCTCGACGCGGGCCGGATCGCGGAGCAGGCCGGCGTCGCGGCCGTGGCGCTGCACGCACGCACCGCCGCCCAGCACTACTCCGGGCAGGCGCGCTGGGAGACCATCGCCCGGCTCAAGGAGACCGTCCGCACCATCCCCGTCCTCGGCAACGGGGACATCTGGTCGGCGGAGGACGCGCTGGCCATGGTGGAGCAGACCGGGTGCGACGGGGTCGTCGTCGGCCGCGGCTGCCAGGGCCGGCCGTGGCTGTTCACCGATCTCGTCGCCGGCTTCCGCGGCTCCCCGCTGCGGGTGCGGCCCGGCCTGGCGGAGGTCGCCGCGACGATCCGCCGGCACGCCGAGCTCATGGTCGAGCACTTCGAGAACGAGGGCAAGGGGCTGCGCGAGCTCCGCAAGCACATGGCGTGGTACCTCAAGGGCTACGTCGTGGGCAGCGAGGCACGTCGCGCGCTCGGCCTGGTGAGCTCGCTCGCCGAGCTCGACGAGCGGCTGGCCGCGCTCGACCTGAGCCAGCCCTACCCGGGCGCGGGCGCCGAGGGTCCGCGCGGCCGGGCCGGTTCACCGCGTACGCCGCACCTGCCCGAGGCCTGGCTGGAGACACAGGACATCGACGACCGGCTGCGCGAGCTGCTCAGCCACGCCGAGCTCTCCATCAGCGGCGGCTGACCGCCCGTTCTGACGCCCTCCCGTCCGCGACCCCCGGCCGTCGAGGGCCGACTGACCCGCCGAGCGTTCATCGGGCACCGGGAGCTCACGCGGTCGTCGAGGGCCGACTGACCCGCCGAGCGTTCATCGGGCACCGGGAGCTCACGCGGTCGTCGAGGGCCGACTGACCCGCCGAGCGTCCATCGAACACCGGAGCTCACGTGGCACCACGGGCCCCGTGTCACCGAGAGCTCGCAGGTCACCGAGGGCTCGCAGGTCACCGAGGGGTCACCTGCCACCGGCCGCTCGCTTCTCACCGAGGCTCACCCGCCCGCGGCCCTCCGGCCGGCTCCCCCGCGGGCGGCCCGGTCAGCTCCGGGTGCGGTAGATCCGCATGGTGATGGGGGCGAACACCGCGGTCAGCGCCGCCGAGGCGATGAGCACCCACGTGATGTCGGAGAACGTCGCCGTCCCGCCCATGAGGCCGCGCACGGCGGTCACGAGGTGGCTCACCGGGTTGACCTCGACGATGCTCTGCAGCACCGAGGGCATCGTCCGAGGGTCGACGAAGACGTTCGACGCGAAGGTCAGCGGCATGATCACCAGCATCGACACGCCCATGACGGCGTTCGGGGTGCGCATCACCAGGCCGAGGATGGTGAACACCCAGCTGAGCGAGAAGGCGAAGACGAGGAGCAGCGCCAGTGCCAGGAGCACACCGGCCACCCCGCCCTCCGGCCGGTAGCCGAGCAGGAGGCCCAGCGTGAGCGTCACGCCGGAGGCGATGGTGTAGCGGACGGTGTCCCCGAGCAACGCGCCGACGATCGGTGCCGGCCGCCAGATCGGCAGCGAGCGGAACCGGTCGAAGACGCCCTTGGTGATGTCGGTGTTGAGCGTGAACCCGGTGTAGACGCTCACCGTGAGCACCGTCATGACGATGATCCCGGGCAGCAGGAACTGCAGGTAGGTGGACGTGTCCCCCGCGATCGCCCCACCGAAGAGGTAGGTGAACATCAGGGTGAAGATGACCGGGGTGAGCGTGACGTCGAAGAGCTGCTCCGGCACGTGCTTGATCTTCAGCAGCGCCCGGTGGGCGAAGGTCAGGGTGGTGGACAGCGCCGAGGCCCGCTCGGGTCGGTCGGTGACCGCGACCGCATCGCGCAGCCGGGTGTTGGCGCCGATGTCGAGGGACCTCATGACGTGACCTCCGCGGTGCTGTGCTCCGGCTCCGCCTCCGGCTCGGGCGGGTTGCCGGTGAGAGCGAGGAAGACCTCGTCCAGGCTCGGCTGGCCGAGGCTGAACTCCGGCACGTGCAGCCCCGCGGCGTGGAGCGCGTTGAGCGCCCGCGCGGGGGAGTCCGGTGCGTGCTCCGGGACGCGGGCGGAGAGCCCCAGGCCGTCGGGCAGCTCGGTGACCGGGGTGCCCAGCGTCTCGGCGAGGACGGCGCGCGCGGCCGCCCGTTGTGCGCGCTCGGCGACCCGGACGGTGACGGTGCCGGTGCCGACCGAGGCCTTGAGCTGGGGCGCGGTGCCCTCGGCGATGAGCCGCCCGTGGTCGATGACGGCGATGCGGTCGGCGAGCTGGTCGGCCTCGTCGAGGTACTGCGTGGTGAGCAGCACCGTGGCGCCCTCGGCGACGAGCAGCCGGACGATGTCCCACACCTGGTTGCGGCTGCGCGGGTCCAGGCCCGTGGTCGGCTCGTCGAGGTACAGCACGCGCGGGCTCATGACGAGGCTGGCGGCCAGGTCGATGCGGCGGCGCATCCCGCCGGAGTAGGTCTTGACGGCCTTGCCGGCCGCGTCGCTGAGGTCGAAGGCCTCGAGCAGGTCGGCGGCCCGCTGCTTGGCCCGGCTCCCGGAGAAGCCGTAGAGCCGGGCGAGGATGACGAGGTTCTCCGTGCCGGTGAGGTCCTCGTCCACGGACGCGTACTGGCCGGTGAGGCCGACGCTGGTGCGCACGGCGTCCGGCTCCCGGCCGATGTCGTGCCCCAGCACCCGGGCGGTGCCGGCGTCGGGCACGAGCAGGGTGGCGAGCATCCGCACGATGGTCGTCTTGCCCGCGCCGTTGGGGCCGAGCAGACCGAAGACGGTACCGCGCTCGACCGTGAGGTCCACGCCGTCGACGGCGGTCGTGTCCCCGAAACGTTTGACGAGACCCTCGGCCTCGATCGCCGGAGTGTTCTCCATGGCGCTCACCTTCCGATGGGATGGGGCAGTACCGACCGACGGCGGCGGACGAACTCATCGGCCGAACGGGCAGAAAGCGTACGGGAGGGCAACCGGTCGCCGGAAACGGATATTCCGGTCGGCCGCCACGGGCGGCGAGCGGCCGTCACCGCAGGGCCGGCCCCACTTGGCCGGGGCCGGCCCTGTCAGGCGGTCCGCCCTCGGCTCAGCGGACCTCGCGCAGCCACACCGTGGTGTCGGTGGGGACGGCGGCACCGTCGAGCGGGCCGCTGGCGATGAGCACCTCGTGCCCCTCGGGCAGCGCGACCGGCGCGGCACCGAGGTTCGTCACGACGACGACGGCGGGCCGCCCCTGGCGGGTGTTGCGCAGCGCGATGACGTCCTCACCGGCGGGCAGCTGCTCCAGGGCGCCGGCGCCGAGCTCCAACTCGGTACGCAGCGCGATCGCCTCACGGTACATCCGCAGCGTGGAACCCTCCTGGCGCTCCTGGACGTCGGGGGCGAGCTCTGCCCACCACTCCGGCTGCGGCAGCCAGGTGCGGCCGGTGGGGGAGAAGCCCAGGCCCGGCGCGTCGGAGCGCCACGGCAGCGGCACCCGGCAGCCGTCCCGGCCCTTCTCCGCGTGGCCGGTGCGCCACCAGGCCGGGTCCTGCCGGAGCGAGTCGTCCAGCGTGGTGTGCTCGGGCAGCCCGAGCTCCTCGCCCTGGAAGAGGTAGGCGCTGCCGGGTAGGCCGAGCATGAGCAGCGTCGCGGCCCGGGCACGGCGCAGCCCGAGCTCGGCGTCGGGCTGCGGGTCGTCGGCCCCGATGCCGTTGGGGCCCTTTCCGGTCTCGTCCAGGCCGAGCCGGGAGGCGTGCCGCACGACGTCGTGGTTGGACAGCACCCACGTCGTGGGCGCCCCGACGGCGTCGTTCTCGGCGTAGGAGCGGGCGATCGCCTCCCGCAGCGCGGGCGCCGCCCAGCGGGTGGTGAGGAAGTGGAAGTTGAACGCCTGGTGCATCTCGTCCGGCCGGACGTACCGCGCGAGGCGCGACAGCGGCTCCACCCAGGCCTCGGCCACGAGGATGCGCTCGCCGCCGTACTCCTCGAGCACCGAGCGCCACTCGCGGAAGATCTCGTGCACGCCGTCCTGGTCGAACATCGGGCTGCGGCCGGAGGCGGCGTCGTCGCTCGCCTCGGGCGGCGCGACGGTGTCGTCGGCGGCGGCCATGCCCTCGGCGACCTCGCTGCCCTCGACCATGCGCACGTGGCCCGCCCAGTCCGGCAGGCCGGGCGCCTTGACCAGGCCGTGCGCGACGTCGACGCGGAAGCCGTCCACGCCGCGGTCGAGCCAGAAGCGCAGGATGCTGCGGAACTCCTCGTGGACCTCCGGGTTGTCCCAGTCGAGGTCGGGCTGGCTGCTGTCGAAGAGGTGCAGGTACCACTGGCCGTCGTGCTCCCAGGCGCTGCCGGGGGCGTCGGGGCGGTCGCTCACGCGGGTCCAGGCGGGGCCACCGAACACCGACTGCCAGTTGTTCGGCGGCTCCTGCCCGTTCTCACCCCGGCCCTCGCGGAAGATGTACCGCGAGCGGGCGGGGGAGCCGGGCCCGTCGGCCAACGCCTGTCGGAACCAGGCGTGCTGGTCGGAGGTGTGGTTCGGGACGAGGTCGACGATGACCCGCAACCCCAGCTCGTGGGCGCGGGCGATGAGCCGGTCGGCGTCCTCGAGGGTGCCGAACAGCGGGTCGACGTCGCGGTAGTCGGCGACGTCGTACCCGGCGTCCTTCTGCGGCGAGCGGTAGAACGGGGAGAGCCACACGGCATCCACGCCCAGCCGCGCGACGTGCTCGAGACGCTCGGTGATGCCGGGCAGGTCGCCCACGCCGTCACCGTTCGCGTCCCCGAAGGAGCGCGGGTAGATCTGGTAGATGACGGCGGTACGCCACCAGTCCGCGTCGGCGGTGCCGCGGTGGATCACCTCGCCGGTCGTCAGGGGCAGGGTCTGGTGCGAAGGAGTCACAGGCAGGTCCATCCGGTCGTGCAGGGGGTGGGGTCCGACCACGTTACCCGTGGTCCTTGGGGGCTGCCGCGGTCGAGCCGCGGACGATGAGCTCGGCGACGAAGAGCAGCTCGCTGCGCGGGGCGCGCGAGCCCTTGACCTCGGTGATGAGCGAGGTGACCGCGGCCTGGCTCATCGCGTCCACCGGCTGGCGCAGCGTGGTCAGCGGCGGGTCGGTGAAGGCCATGAGCGGGGAGTCGTCGAAGCCGACGACCGACACGTCCCGCGGCACCTCCAGGCCGCGGCCGCGGGCGGCGCGCACGGCGCCCAGCGCCATGAGGTCCGAGCCGCAGATGATGGCGGTGCACCCGCGGTCGAGGAGGTTCCCGGCGGCGGCCTGGCCGCCCTCGAAGGTGAACAGGGTGGTCTCCACGGGGGCGGCGCCGTCGGGCACGAGCGTGCGCATCGCCCGCTCGAAGCCGGCCCGCTTGCGCTGCGCGGGCACGAAGCGGTCCGGGCCGATGGCCAGCCCGATGTCGGTGTGCCCCTGGGAGGCGAGGTGGCGCACCGCCAGCTCCATGCTGCCGGCGTCGTCGGTGGAGAACGCCGGAGCGTCGAGCTCGCCGGTGTAGCCGTTGACGAGGACGAAGGGCACACCGCGGGTCTGCAGCCGCCGGTAGCGGTCGACGTCGGCCTGGGTGTCGGCGTGCAGCCCGGAGACGAAGACGATGCCGTCCACGGAGTGGTCGAGGAGCATCTCGACGTACTCGTCCTCGGTGGTGCCGCCGGGGGACTGGGTGCACAGCAGCGGGGTGTAGCCCATCGTGGACAGCACCGACTCGATGGACTGGGCGAAGGCGGGGAACACCGGGTTGCTCAGCTCGGGCACGATGAGCCCGATGAGGCCGGCGGACCGGGCCCGTAGCCGCTCGGGCCGTTCGTAGCCGAGCATGTCCAGCGCCGCGAGCACGGCCTTGCGCGTCTCCCCGGCGACCTCCGGCTTGCCGTTGAGCACACGGGAGACCGTCGCCGTGCTGACCCCGGCCTGCTCCGCGACGTCCGCCAGCCTGGTGCGACCCTGCATCGCCGACCCTCCCTGTCCTGGTACTGCCGACCCAAAATAGCCTGAAACTGTTGCATGAAACTTGCTGCAACTTCTTGCATCCTAGGTGCACCGAAGCCTACGCTGCGAGGAAAATCGGCACAGCGACGTGGCCTCGGGCCCGTCGCCTCGCCCTGGAACAGAGGAGAGATGCCTGATGCGTCGAAGCATCGTGATCACCGCGGCCGCCGCGTTGACCCTCGGCCTGGCCGCCTGCGGCGGTGACGCCTCCGAGGAAGCGGACACCGCCGCCCCCGAGGAGACCACCGGCGGAGCCGCGGAGGAGACGAGCGAGCCCGCGGGCGACGGCGGCACGCTCACCATCTGGGTGGACGACACCCGGGAGGACGCCGTGCGCGCCGCCGCCGAGACCTTCGAGGCCGAGACCGGCGCCACCGTCGAGCTCGTCCAGAAGAACTACGACGACATCCGGCCCGACTTCCTCGCCCAGGTCCCCACGGGCGAGGGCCCCGACATCACCGTCGGCGCCCACGACTGGCTCGGGGAGTTCACCGCCAACGGGGTCGTCGCGCCGATCGAGCTGGGGGACGTGGCCGCCGACTTCGAGGACGTGGCGCTGGAGGCCTTCACCTACGAGGGCCAGGTATACGGCCTGCCGTACGCGATCGAGAACATCGCCCTGTACCGCAACACCGAGCTCGTGGACCAGACCCCCGCGACCTTCGACGAGATGATCGCCGCCGGCGAGGCCTCGGGTGCCGAGTACCCGTTCCTCATCCAGATCACCGAGAACGGCGACCCCTACACCATGTACCCGTTCCAGACGTCATTCGGGGCGCCGGTCTTCGAGACCAACGAGGACGGCAGCTACACCGCCGAGCTCGCCATGGGCGGGGAGGCCGGCACCGCCTTCGCCCAGTGGCTCGCCGAGCAGGGGGCCGCAGGCAACCTCAACACCTCCTGGGAGTACGACATCGTCGTGGAGGCCTTCGCCAACGGCGAGGCGGCCTTCCTCGTCGGCGGCCCGTGGATGCTCGGGGAGTTCGGTGATGTCGAGCTCGCCGTCGACCCGATCCCGTCGGCGGGCGGTGAGCCCGCCCAGCCGTTCACCGGCGTGCAGGGCTTCTACGTCAGCGCGCAGAGCCAGAACGCGCTGCTCGCCACCGACTTCCTCGTCAACTACATGGCCACCGAGGAGGCCCAGATCGCGCTCTACGAGGCCGGTGACCGCACCCCGGCGCTGACCTCGGCGGCGGACGTCGTCTCCGAGGACCCGATCGCCGCGGGCTTCCGCGAGGTCGGTGCCGACGCCGTGCCAATGCCCTCCATCCCCGAGATGGGCGAGGTGTGGAACTTCTGGGGCGTCACCGAGGCGCAGATCATCAGCGGAGCCGTCGACCCGGTCGACGGCTGGGAGAAGATGATCGCCGACATCGAGGCCGCGATCGGCGGCTGACCCTCCGGGTGTGGCACGTCCGGCCCCGGGCGTGCCACACCTGCTCCCGGCGGCGCCGCCGCCACCGCTCCACCCCCGGAAGGTCCGTGATGTCCCAACCCCAGGTCCCCCAGCTGTCGACCGCCGACGGCGACACGACGCGGATGTCGCCCCGCCGGCTGCGCACCCCGCACGCCAGGACGTACACGCCGGGCTTCTTCATCAAGGTCGCCCTCATGGCGCTCGTCAACGCGCTGGGCGTGTACGTCGTCATCCAGGCCTGGGGTGCCGAGTCCTGGGGCGTGCTCGCCTTCATGGTCGCCGCGCTCGTCGTGGCCGACTACGTCTACTTCTCCCGGCGCACGGTGCCGATGAAGTACATCCTGCCCGGGCTGTTCTTCCTCCTCGCCTACCAGATCTTCACCGTCGCCTACACCGGCTACGTCGCCTTCACCAACTACGGCGAGGGCCACAACTCGACCAAGGAGCACGCGATCGAGGCGTTGCTCGTCCAGAACGAGCAGCGGGTGGAGGGCTCGAGCAGCTACCCGCTCACCGTCGTGGAGCGCGACGGCGAGCTCGGCTTCGCCATCCTCGACGACGGCGTGGTCCGCGTCGGCACGGCCACGGAGCCGCTGCGCGAGGTGGGCGACGCCGTCGTGGAGGACGAGCGCATCACCCGGGTGCCCGGTTTCGAGGTCCTGGACCGGCAGGCGGTCCTCGGGCGGCAGGCCGAGGTCGTCGGGCTGCGCGTGCCGGTCTCCGACGACGCCGAGCAGGGCTCCGTCCGCACCCAGGACGCCCGCAGCGGCTACGTCTACCGGTCCGTCCTCGAGTACGACGAGGACGCCGACACGATGACCGACCGCGACACCGGCGTCGTCTACCGTCCCAACGACCAGGGCCAGTTCGAGGCCCCGGACGGCTCCACGCTCAACGTCGGCTGGCGCGTGCCGGTCGGCTTCGACAACTTCACCACCGCCTTCGCCGACTCCCGGTACGCCGAGCCCTTCCTCAAGGTGCTCGTGTGGACCTTCGCCTTCGCGATCCTGTCCGTCGGGCTGACCTTCTTCCTCGGGCTGTTCCTCGCCATCGTCCTCAACGACGAGCGGGTGCGCGGCCGGAAGCTGCTCCGGGCGCTGCTCATCCTGCCCTACGCCTTCCCGCCGTTCATGTCCTTCCTGCTCTGGCGCGGCCTGCTCAACACCGACTTCGGGTTCATCAACGAGGTGCTCCTCGGCGGCGCCGGCGTGCCCTGGCTCACCAACGAGTGGCTGGCGCGCGCCGCGGTGCTCGGCGTCCAGCTGTGGGTCGGCTTCCCCTACATGTTCCTCATCACCACCGGTGCGCTGCAGTCGATCCCGGGCGACGTGGTCGAGGCGGCGAAGATCGACGGCGCGGGCCGCTTCCGCATCTGGCGCTCGATCACCCTGCCGCTGCTCCTCATCGCCGTCGCGCCGCTGCTCATCTCCTCCTTCGCGTTCAACTTCAACAACTTCAACGCGATCGAGATGATCACCGAGGGCGGCCCCCGGTTCGCCGACACCTCGGCCCCGGTGGGCGCCACCGACATCCTCATCACGATGGTGTACTCGATCTCCGGCCTGGACGGCCGGGCGGCGACGAACTACGGCCTGGCCTCGGCGCTCTCGCTCGTCATCTTCCTCATCGTCGCCACCATCTCGGTCATCACCTTCCGCCGCACCCAGGCCCTGGAGGACATCAACTGACATGGCCACCACGACCCCTCCCGCCGAGCGTGCCGGCGCGCAGCACCGGCCCGGCCGCACCCGCTGGTGGAGCGAGGTGGGCTGGCGCTACGTCGTCGGCGTGCTCGCCGTCGTCTACGCGGTCTGGCCGCTGGTCTACGTCTTCTCCGCGTCGGTGTCCGAGGGCGGCACGCTCACCGGCTCCAACCGGCTCTTCGCCGAGGTGAGCCCGAGCAACTACGCCAAGCTCGCCGACACCTACTTCTGGACCTGGCTCGGCAACACGCTCTTCATCGGGATCACGACGGCGGTCGCCACCGTGCTCATGGGCGCGGCGGCCGCCTACGCCTTCTCCCGCTTCCGCTTCACGGGCCGGCGCGCCGGGCTCATCGCCCTGCTCGTCATCCAGATGTTCCCGCAGGTGCTCGCCTTCGTCGCCGTCTTCCTGCTGCTGCTCGTCCTGGGCGACGTCGTGCCCATCCTCGGGCTCAACTCCAAGGTCGCGCTCATCGCGGTCTACCTGGGCGGCGCGCTCGGGGTGAACACCTTCCTCATGTACGGGTTCTTCAACACCGTGCCGAAGGAGCTCGACGAGGCCGCGAAGATCGACGGCGCCACCCACGCCCAGACCTACTGGACGATCATCCTGCGGCTCGTCGTGCCGATCCTCGCGGTCGTCGCGCTGCTGTCCTTCATCTCCAGCTTCTCCGACTTCCTCCTGGCCAAGCTCATCCTCCAGTCCGAGGCGAACTGGACGCTGGCCGTGGGGCTGTACGGCTGGGTCTCGGACCAGCTGTCGCGCAACTGGGGCCTGTTCGCCGCCGGCGCCACGATCAGCGCGGTGCCGGTCGTCGTGCTCTTCCTCTTCCTGCAGCGCTACATCGTCTCCGGCCTCACCGCCGGGTCGGTGAAGGGCTGAAGCTCAGCGGCGGGCGCGCGGGTCGGGCTGCGGGGCCTGCGGCTCCAGCCACAGCCACGCCGCGGTGCGCGGCGGCAGCAGGGGCACGCCGGCGAGGCCGGAGCGCAGGGGGCCGGAGGTGAGGACCACCTCGGGCTCCGCGGGCAGCGGCACGTCGTCGCTGCCGACGTTGGCCACCACGAGGATCTCCCCGCTGAGGAAGGCCAGGACGTCCTCGGGGACGGGGCCGACCATCTCGTCCACCCGGGCGAGCGGCGCCAGCCCGAGCCGGTGGTCGGTGCGCAGCCGCAGGGCGGCCCGGATCGTCTCGAAGTGGGAGCCGCCCACGCCGCGCTGCTCGGCCAGGAGCGCGGTCCGCCGGCTCGTGCGCTCCGGTTCCGGGTCCGGTGAGGTCTTCACCGGCAGCCCCAGCTCGATCCCCTGCCGCAGGTACACCGCGCCGGGCATGGCGAGCACGACGAGCGCCCCGACCAGTGCCATCTCCGGCGACCCGGCCTCGGTGACGTCCGGCACCAGCCAGGCGCCGGTGGTGCCCAGGGCGTCGCGGATGCGCAGGCTGTCGGTCACCGCCTCGACGACGCGGGCCGGGTCGGTGAGGTCGAGCAGCTCGGCGTCGACGAGGTGGTGGAGCCAGTCCTCGTGGAGCATCTCCGCGGCACGCTCCTGGACGGCGGGGGTGAGGCGCGAGGAGAGGATCGGGTCCTCGTCCCGCGCGTGCTCGGCGAGCAGCGCGTGGAGCTCGCGGTAGCGCGCGTGGGAGATCGGTTCCTCCTCGGTGACCGGGCCGAGGTCGAGGCCGTCGGCGCCGCGGCTGAGCCAGTAGCGGGCGCACGCCTCGTCGCGGGGGTCGGTCGGGTCGATCCGCAGGATGACCCGCAGGCCGGTGCGGTGGGCCCGGACGAGGAGTTCGGCGACGGCGTCGATCACCTCGGCGGGGGCCTCGTTCGGCAGCGGGGGACACCCGAGGCGGATCGCCTGGACGCCGAGACGGGAGACCCAGCGCAGCTGCTCGCGCCGGTCGGCCACGTCCGCGCTGGTGGACACGGCCCCGAGCAGCGGCGGTTCGTTGACGTAGACGACGGCCGAGCGCCACCACTCCTGCGTGCCGCGCGGGGCACGGTGGAGCAGCCGCGTGGTCACGGTGCCCACCGGCGCCACGACCTGCTCGGGAGGGGTGGCTGCGGCGTCGGACATGCCGACCATTGTGGCACCTGCGGGTGGGCGCGCTCGTCGATCGAGGGCCGAGGACCGAATGCCCCGACCGCGGGTACCGACGGTGAGGCGAGGTGACACCCCGATACCCCAGGGGGTATAGTCGGGGTCATGACCCCAGCACCCACCACCCCCGACCCGTCGGCCGACGCCGCCGCGAGCGGCACCCACCCCCGCCCGCACGACGGCGCGGTGGCACCCGCCGGCGCGGCACCCCGGAGCATCGTCGTCGTCGGTGGTGTCGCGGGCGGGATGAGCGCCGCCGCCCGCGCCCGGCGGCTGGACGAGCACGCCCGGATCGTCGTGCTCGAGCAGGGGGAGTACGTCAGCTTCGCCAACTGTGGCCTGCCCTACCACCTGTCCGGGGAGATCGAGCAGCGGGAGGCGCTCCTGCTCCACACCCCGGAGTCGCTGGCCCGCACGCTCCGCCTCGACGTGCGCACCCGCCACCGGGTGACCGCGATCGACCGCGTGCGGCGCGAGGTGAGCGTCGTCGGTCCCGAGGGCCCCTACCGGCTCGGCTACGACGCCCTGCTCCTCGCCCCCGGCGCCGAGCCGGTCGTCCCGCCGATCGACGGGCTCGACCACCCCGCCGTCCACTCCCTGCGCACCGTGCCCGACCTGGACGCCCTCCAGGCCGCTGTCGGCGAGCTCCTCCGGAACCGCCCCGACGGGGGCGAGGCCCCACGGGCCGTCGTCGTCGGTGCGGGCTTCATCGGCCTGGAGGCGGTCGAGGCGCTCGTCACCCGCGGCCTGCACGTCGACCTCGTCGAGCTCGCCGACCACGTCCTGCCCCCGCTCGACCCCGAGCTCGCCCCGCTCCTCGCCGAGGAGCTGGCGGCCCACGGCGTCGGCCTGCACACCGGCGTCTCCGCCACCGCCGTCACCGGCGCTCCGCACGGGCCGGTGACCGTCACCCTGTCCGACGGCACCGTGCTGCCCGCTCACCTCGTCGTGGTCAACGTCGGCGTCCGGCCGGCGAGCGGCCTCGCCGCGGCCGCCGGCCTCGAGCTGGGCGCCCGCGGTGCCATCCGCGTCGACGCCGACCAGCGCACCTCCGACCCGCACATCTGGGCGGTGGGCGACGCCGTCGAGGTCCGCCAGGCCGTCACCGGCGCCCTCGGCACCGTCCCGCTCGCCGGACCCGCCAACCGGCAGGGCCGACGCGCCGCCGACTCCATGTGCGGCCACCGGACCACCCCGCAGCAGCCCGTCCTCGGTACGGCGATCGTCCGCGTCTTCGGGCTCACCGCCGCAGTCACCGGCGCGAGCCAGGCGGCGCTGCGCTCCGCGGGTATCACCCACGAGGTCGTCCACATCCACCCCAGCCACCACGCCGGGTACTTCCCGGGCGCTGAGCAGATCCACCTCGTCGCGAGCTTCGCCCCCGACGGCCGGCTGCTCGGCGCGCAGGCGGTGGGCCGTGCCGGGGTGGACAAGCGGATCGACGTCCTGGCCACCGCGCTGCGAGCCGGGATGACCGCGGACGACCTCGCCGAGCTCGAGCTCGCCTACGCCCCGCCCTACGGCTCGGCCAAGGACCCGGTGAACATGCTCGGCTTCGTCGCCCAGAACGTCCTCGACGGCACCATGCCGCAGTGGCAGGCAGGGGAGCTCGACGACGTCCGCGCCCACGCCCTCGTCCTGGACGTGCGCTCGCCGGAGGAGTACGCGGCCGGCCACCTCGAGGGCGCCCTCCTGGTCCCGCACACCGAGCTACGCGACCGCATCGCGGAGATCCGGGCCGCCGCGGCCGGCCGCCCCGTCGCCGTCCACTGCGCCAGCGGCGTGCGCTCCTACCTCGCCACCCGCATCCTGCGGGGTGAGGGCATCGACGCCCGTAACCTGTCCGGCGGCTGGCTCACCCTCACGGCCCTGCGGCCCGACGCCGTCGCCCAGCCCGTCACCGTCTGACCCCCACACACCGAAGGAGAACCACCATGTGCAGTCCCATCCGTTGCGCCACCTGCGGCAAGGTCACCTGGACCGGCTGCGGCCAGCACGTCGAGGAGGCCCTGGCCGGCGTCGAGCCGTCGGCCAGGTGCACCTGCCGCTGACCCGGGAATACCGGACCACCGGCCGGCGCTGACATACCCGTAGGGGTATTCGCCACGTGACAGGAGGAACCACATGACCACCGTCGACCTCACCGCCGACACCTTCCGCGAGACCATCAGCAAGGACGGCATCGTCCTCGTCGACTGGTGGGCGGCCTGGTGCGGCCCGTGCCGCATGTTCGCACCCGTCTACGAGCGCGCCGCGCAGGCCCACCCGGACATCGTCTTCGGCAAGGTGGACACCGAGGCCGAGCCCGAGCTGTCCGCACAGGCCGGCATCACCTCGATCCCCACGCTCATGGCCTTCCGCGACGGCATCCTCGTCTTCTCCCAGCCCGGCGCCCTCCCGGCACCCGCGCTGGAGCAGGTGATCACCGCCGTCCGGGACCTCGACATGGACAAGGTCCGCGAACAGCTCGCCGAGCAGCAGTCCCAGAGCGCATGACCGGCCCGACGGGCCCCGGGAAGGAAGGACGCACGATGCAGCTCGACCCCAAGGAGATGGGCAAGGTCGTGAACCGGCTCCGGCGCGCCCAGGGCCAGCTGGCCGGCGTGCTCCGCATGCTCGAGGAGGGCCGGGACTGCGAGGACGTCGTCACGCAGCTCGCGGCCGTCTCCCGGGCGCTGGACCGCGCCGGCTTCGCGATCATCGCCTCCGGTATGCGGCAGTGCCTCGTGGAGTCCGACGGCGAGGAGTCGCTGGACGTGGAGAAGCTGCAGAAGCTCTTCCTCTCCCTGGCGTAGCGCACCGCCCGAGCCGCGCCTCCCCGGGTCCGAGCGGGCGGCGAAGTAGGCTGCGAGCGTGGCTGTCGACAACCTGGAGCGCGCCGCGTACGGAGTCGCGGACCGCGAGCGCTGGTGGCAGGAGGAGCCGAAGAACCCCGGCCGCACCGCCTTCGAGCGCGACCGGGCACGCGTCGTGCACTCCTCGGCGCTGCGCCGCCTGGGCGCCAAGACCCAGGTGCTCGGCCCGTCGAGCGACGACTTCGTCCGCACCCGGCTCACCCACTCCCTGGAGGTGGCCCAGGTGGGCCGCGAGCTGGGCAAGGCGCTGGGCTGCGACCCGGA
>NZ_CALGNQ010000014.1 GCF_937958535.1 uncultured Georgenia sp.
CCCCTCCATCCCCGCCGAGACCCCACCGCCCTTCACCGTGGACGGTGCCCGCGTCATCCCCGTCAACGACCTCGTCGACGTCGAGCAGGCCCCGTCCCAGTACGTGGTCGTGGGCTCGGGCAAGACCGCGACCGACGCGTGCGTCTGGCTGCTCGGCAACGGCGTCGACCCCGACGCGATCAGCTGGGTGCGTCCGCGGGAGCCGTGGATGCTCAACCGTGCCGTCGTCCAGCCCAACCAGGCGATCTTCCTCGGGATGGCCGCCGACATCATGGAGGTCGCCGCCGCGGCCGACTCCATCGACGAGCTCTTCCTCGGGCTGGAGGCGCGCGGGGTGCTGCTCCGCATCGACCCCACCGTCGTCCCGACGATGGCCAAGACGCCGACGCTCGCGCAGTGGGAGCTGGACCAGCTGCGCAGGATCGAGCACGTCGTGCGGCTCGGGCACGTCCACGCCGTCGAGCGCGGGCGGATGGTGCTCACCGACGGCACCGTCCCCATCGCCACCGACGCGCTCGTCGTCCACTGCGCGGCCTCCGGGCTGAAGTACCCGCCGCTCGTGCCGATCTGGACACCGCAGGCCATCACCCTGCAGCCGATCCGCACCGGCTTCCCCTGTTTCGGCGCCGCGCTCGCCGGCTTCGTCGAGGCCACCGTCGAGTCCGACGAGGAGAAGAACCGGCTCTGTCGGCCCACGCCCTACTCCGACACCCCGCTCGACTGGCTGGAGATGCAGGTCATCGGCGGGCGGTCGAGCGCCGCCTTCAGCAAGGACCCCGCGATCAAGGCGTGGGCCGAGCGCACCTCGCTCAACCCCACCCACGCCCCGGCCGACTTCACCGACGATGTCGCGCTCGCCGCGGTCCGGGACCGGCTGCGCACGTCCATGGCGCCGGGACGCGCCAGGATGGCCGAGCTCGCCGGGATGGCGTAGCCCGCCTCACCGCCCGGCGACGTCGACCACGGCCTGCCGCAGCACCCGCCGAGCCTGCGCCGCGGAGAGCTCGCCGGGCTGGGTCATGAGCTGCACCGACAGACCGTCCACCACCGCGTGCAGAACCCCCGCCCGTGCCTCCGCGGCCGGGTCGGCCAGCGGGGCCAGCCCCTCGGTGCCCGCCAGGATCTGCTCCGCGTCGGGGACGCTCGGGACGGCGGGGGAGCGCGACGGCGTGCCGGTGGCGGAGACGGACGGCGCGGCGGCGGGCGCCGCCTCGGGCTCGGCGAGGCGGCGCACCACGTGGCGGCAGTGGTGCCGGGTCCCCGTCCACCCGGCCTGCCGCCACCGCTCCAGCCCCTCCGGCACGGCCGGCGGGTCGACCAGCGCGCTCCACACCGACCACTCCGTGGCGCGTGTCGCGTCCAGCGGGAGCAGTCCTTCGAGCAGCGCGCACGCGGCGTCGACCACCTCGTCCCGCCCGGCCCCTTCCAGTGCCACGACGAGGGGCACCAACCGGGCCGCCGCCACCTGCGTGACCTCGGCGAGCACCGCCTCGATGAGCCTCTCCTGGCGGGGGAAGTAGTGGCGCAGCGAGCCGGGGGAGTGACCCGCCTCGTGGGCCACCCGCCGCACCGACGCCGCGGCGAACCCCTCGGTGGTGATGACGCGCAGCGCCGCCCCGACGAGCTCCGCGCGCCGCGCCTCGTGGTCGACGATCCGCGGCATACCCCCTCCTCCAGTCAGCCGACGACGGCATCCTAATACGCCTGTGTTATAAAAGGTCGCCGTGCATCCCTCCCACCTGCTTCGAACACGCGTCCTCCCCGCTCTCGGCACCGGCCTGACCGCCGCCGCCCTCGTCCTCGGCGCATTCGCCCCCGCCACTGCGGCGGCGGCCCCGACGCCAGTGCCCGCTGCCGTGGCGGTCCCGACCTCCGCCGCCCCTACCCTGCACCCCGCTCCCGCCGTCACACCCACGACGGCCGCCGCCGACGACGTCGCGGCCCTGCGCGCGGAGCTCGACGCCCTGGCCACGGAGCACGTGGGCGACACGACGCCGGGGCTCATGGTGGCCGTCGTCGGCCCGGACGGGCCGCTCGTCCTGGAGACGTGGGGCGAGGCGGACCCGACCACCGGCACCCCGCTCACGCCGGACTCCCGCACGCCCGTCGCCTCGGTCTCCAAGGTCGTCACCTCGCTGACCGCGCTCACCCTCCACCACGAGGGCCTGCTCGACCTCGACGCCGACATCCGCGACGACCTGCCCGTGCGCGACGAACGCGCCACCCGCACGCCGGTCACCGGGCGTCACCTGCTCACCCACCACGCGGGACTCGCGGAGTCGGTGCTCTTCCACCCCGACCCCGCCGACGTGGACCCGACCGACCTGCGCCGTGCCCTGGAGAAGCACACGCCGGTGCTGCGCGACCCCTCGGGGATCGGGCTGCACTACTCGCCGCTGCACGGCCACGCGCTGCTCGGGCTGGCCATCGAGGACGCCACCGGCGCGAGCTTCGACGAGGCCGTCGCCCAGTGGGTGCTCGACCCGGTCGGCGCCACGACGGCCGACTTCCACGGCCCGAGCGACGAACCGGGCGACGTCGCCCTCGCCACCCGCGACGGCGCGGGCTGGCGCAGCACCGACTGGCCCCCGGTGGCCGAGCGCCCGGCGGCCGGCCTCACCTGGTCCGCCCGCGACGCCGCCGCGTTGCTCCACACCCTCCTCGACCCCGACCAGGACGCGCTGCCCGCCGCCGTCGTCGACGAGGCGACCACCGTGGCCGTGCGCCCCGCGCACGGCGGGGGCGGGCACACCCAGGTCTTCTTCGAGTCCTGGCGATCCGAGGCACGGGTGCTCGAGCACGCCGGCGCGAACGGGCTGGCCTGGCTGGCCCTCGTCCCCGACGCGGAGATCGGGGTCTTCACGGCCGTCACCACCGAGGACGCGGCGGCCGCCGACCTCACCTCACAGGTCCTCGACACCGTCGCGGCCTGGACGGTGCGCACCGGCCTGGCCCCCGCGGACCCGCTGCCCGCCGGTGGCCGGACCGCCGTGACGCCCGACTGGGCGGCCGCCGGGCAGCCGGTCGCGCCGGTGGGGGCGTTCCACCAGCGCCTCTTCGGCGCCCGTGGTCCCGAGCTGGCGCTGCGCACCCTCCTCGGCCAGGTCGCGGTCAGCGCCGACGGCGACGACCTGCGCCTCGGCGACCGGACCCTGGCCCCGACGCAGACACCCGGCCGCTGGTGCGACGAGAACGGGTGCGTCGCCGGCGTCGAGGCGGAGGACGGCACGGTGCTCCTGCTCCTCGGCGACCGCGGCATGCTCGAGCAGACGCTCGTGCCCGCCCCGTGGTGGGCCGACCAGCGGCTCGTCGTCCCGGCCGTCGCGGGCACCGTCGTGCTCGCCGGTGTCGCCCTCGTCGGCGCGGTGCGGGCCGCGGTCCGCCGCCGGCGCGGGCGGACCGTGGCGACTGCGGTCTGCCGCCCGGCGGCGCTCGGCTGGTCCCTCGGCGCGGTTGCGCTCACCGTGGTCACCCCGCTGTACGTGCTGTCCCCGCTGCTCACCGGCTCCACCGACTGGCTGCCCGCCGACGGCGCCGCGGTGTGGGGGCTGCGGGTGACGACCGCCGCCGTCCTCGTGCTCGGCGCCTACTGGCTGGTCCGCGCGGTGGCCCGGTGGCGGCGGCTCACCACCACCACCCGCCGCGTGGCCGTGGTACCCGCCGCGCTGGTCGGGTTGGCGATGTCCGGGGTGCTCGTCACCTGGGCGCTGCCGATGTTCTGACGGCCCCCGGCGCCGCCGCGTCAGCGTCCGTGCCCCGGCCTGAGCACCCGGCGACGGTCAGGGCAGCCGCGCCTGCCTCATCAGGTGGGAGGCGTAGACGTTGGAGATGCGCACCCCGTCGAGCCACTCGGTGAGACGCGCGGCCTCCGCGTCGAGCGTCGCCCGGCCCTCGGCACCGATGTCGCGGTGCAGGACGACGTGGACCACGCCGTCGTCGTCCTGCACCCAGGCGCCGACGATGCGCCCGTCCCACCACGCGGTGTTGCCGGCGTTGCCGTTGGTGTCGAAGAGGTAGCGGACGTCGGCGGGGTCGAGGTAGAAGTCGCGGCCCTTCCAGCCCATGGTCGTCGGGTCCAGCGTGGGCAGCAGTGCCGCCCACGGGCCGGGCGGCTCCACCGGATCGAGGTCGTCGGGCAGCACCCAGCCGGTGCGGCCCCCATCGAGCCCCACCTCCACGGCGTCGACCGCGGCGAGGGCGGCGCGCACGGCTGTCTTGGTGGAGCCGAGCCACCACTGGATGTCCTCCAGCGTGCCCGGCCCGAAGGTGCGCAGCCAGCGGCGGACGATCTCGGCGTACCCCTCCTCGGGGCCGAGCGGCTCGGGCCGCTCCCCGAGCCACGCCTCCGTGAGCGTCCAGGTGGGCCGTCCCAGCCGCCAGTGCCCGGCGTTCCTGCCGCGCGTGATACGCCCCTCGGCGCCGAGCACGGTGAGCACCCGCGGGGCGATCTGGAACGTCCCTCCGTACCTCTTCTCCGGGCTGACGGTGAACGTGCCGGTCAGCTCGGGGACCTGCTCACGCAGCTCGCGCGCGGAGAGGGGACCGGACCCGGCCAGGTGCGCGAGGACGGCGCGGGTCGCCGCCTCCAGCCAGGCGGCGCCGTCCTCGGCGACGTCGTGCCTCTCCACGTCGCGGGTGATGAGGCGGCGCTGCTCCGCGGCGACCCGGGCGGCGGCGCTGCCCAGCGCGGCCGGCAGGAGGTCACGCGGGAAGACGAACAGGGTGCGCCGCATGGCGATCTGCTTGACCAGGCTGCGCTCCTCGTACAGCGCGTGCTCGACGTCATCGGCTGACACCCCCGCGGTCCGTGCCCGGACCGACAGGTGCACGGTCGGCGGTTCGGTGGCGTGCAGCACCGTCATGGCGCGGGTGGCCGCGAGCGGGTCCGCCAGGCGGTGGTCGGGGTGCAGGCCGTGGCGCACCGCGAGGCGGCTGCGGCGCTCGGCGTCGTCGATGTGCCGCATGCTCATGCGCCGGCGATGAACTCCTCGGCGCGGCTCTTGGGCCGCCCGATCACGGCACGGTCACCACGCACGAGCACGGGGCGCTGCATGAGCCGCGGGTGCTCGGCGAGCAGGGCGGCCACCTGCTCGGGGGTGGTGTAGTCCTCCGCGGCAAGGCCCAGCTGGGCGAAGTGCGCGTCCTTGCGCACGAGGTCGGCCGGCGGGTCCTCGAGCTTGGCAAGCAGGTCGAGCAGCTGCGTCCGGTCGAGGGGCTGCTTGAGGTACTGGACCACCTCGACCTGGGCCCCGGCGCGCTCGACGGCGTCGAGCGCATGGCGGGAGGTGGAGCAGCGCGGGTTGTGGAAGACGGTGAGCTCGGCCATGCGCCGAGAGTATCGGGCGGCGCACCCGGTGGGGTCGGTGCGACGATGGGGACGGAAGGCCGGCGCGGTCACGACGCCCGCCGCACCGGGAGCCGACCCGAAGGAGGGCGACGATGAACGGCGCGGCGGACTTCGACCGCGGGGCGGCGGTGACCCGGTCGATGCTCGGATGGGGTGTGGTGGCGGGGCCGTTCTACCTGGTCCTCGGTGTGGTCCTCGCGCTGACCCGGTCCGGCTTCGACCTGACGCGGGATGCCCTCAGTCTGCTCCTGCTCGGCGACCTCGGGTGGCTCCACGCCCTCAATCTCGTGCTGTCCGGGCTGATGAGCGTGGTCGCCGGGATGGGGCTCGCCCGCACACCGCGCACGCCGCGGGCGGTGGCCGTGCTCGTCGGCATCTTCGGCGCCTGCCTCGTGCTCAGTGCTGTCCTCCCGCCCGACCCGAGCGCGCACTACCCACCGGGTGAGGGCACCGGTGAGGCGACGGCGGCCGGTCTGGCCCACCTCGCCCTCGGTGCGGTCGGGTTCCTCAGCATGGCGACGGCGGCCGTGCTCGCGGGCGGTCGGCTCGCGCGCCGAGGCTCGCCCGCAGCGACGTGGTCGCGGGTCGCGGGGGTCGTCATCGCCCTGGCGTTCGCCGCGGGGGCGGCCCTCGCCACCCGACCCGCCGGTGTCTGGCTCATCTGGGTGGCCGTGCTCGTGACCTGGGCATGGCTCATGACGACCTCGGTGGCCGCCTATCGCGCCGTCCCGCACCCCGTCATCGCCCGCCGTGACGACGATGCGGACTCATGACGCGGTGGGCACCCGGCGCGGCAGCCCGGCCGCGACGAGCCCGGCCACGGCGAGCACCGCCGTCGCCGTGAGGACCGTGCCGCCCCACGCCCCGGCCTCCCACGCCTGCCCGAGCACCACACCACCGATCGAGGAGCCGAGGTAGTAGGCCAGGGTGTAGGTCCCCGAGCCGTCGGACGGCCGCGGGCTGAGGCGCGCCGAGCTCGCCGACGCGACGGCGTGGACCATGAAGAACCCGGCGGCGAGGACCGCCAGCCCCAGCCAGATGAGCACGAGGGAGTCCGGCACGGTGAGCAGCACCCCGGCCAGGCATGCCCCCAGCCCGACGAGCGTGGTCGTGCGCAGCCCGACGCGGCGCTCGAGCCGCCCGGCGAACGACGACGTCGCCGTCCCGGCGAGGTAGCTGAGGTAGAACATCGAGCCCAGTCCGGTGCCGAGGAGGAACGGCGGGGCGTGGGTCCGGTAGGCCAACACGTTGTAGACACCGACGAACATCGCCATGCCGAGCCCGCCCAACAGGTAGACGCGCAGCCGAGCACCGCGACCCCGCCCGTCCGCGGTGGGCGTCCGCTCGGCCGCGGTGCGTGGCGCCGACCGTGGAGGTGGTCCACCCCGCGGCAGGAGCAGCGCAGCCGCCGCGGTCAGGGCCGCACAGACCAGGGCCACGGTGAGCAGCGCCGTCCGCCACGTCGTGAGGTCGGCGACGACGCCGCCGAGCACGCGCCCGCCCATCCCGCCGACCGTCGTCCCGGCGATGTACAGCCCCGCCACACGCGTGACCCAGCCGGCCGCGACGTGCTCCGCCACCCACGCCAGCACCGCCGCCGGCACCGCGGCCAGCGCCGCACCCTGCACCCCGCGGGCGAGGAGGAGCAGCCCGAAGCCCGGCGCCAGGGCCGCCCCCACCCCTGCGACGACGGCGCAGCCCAGCCCCAGCACCATCGTCCGGCCCCGGCCCAGCCGCTCCGACAACCGGGCCAGCGGCAGCACGGCGACGGCGATCGCGAACGTCGCGACCGAGACGAGGAGGCTCGCCCGGGTCGCGTTGACGCCGAGGTCGGCAGAGACGAGGGGCAGCAGCGGCTGGACGACGTACACCATGGCGAAGGCCGCGATGCCGGTGGCGCCGAGGGCGAGCAGCGCCCGCCGGTACTGCCGGTCGGGTGGGCGCAGGCCGACGGGGGAGGGGGACTGGTCGGCGGCCACCCGGCCACTGTAGGCGGGCGGGCGCGGACGGCCACCGGCCGTCCGGGCTACGTCCCGTGCCGTCCCCGGGTGAGCCCGCAGCCGCACGAGTCGCGGTGCATGACCTGGGCCGGCACCCGCACCGCCCGGGGCGGGAGGTCCGGGTCGGCGATCCGCTCGAGCAGCAGCTCCACCGCCCGGCTGCCGATCTGCTCGGCGTCCTGCGCCGCCGTGGTGAGCCGCGGGGAGAAGACGTCGGCCCACTCGAAGTCGTCGAACCCGACGAGCGCGACGTCCTGCGGCACGTCGAGCCCCCGGTCGCGCAGCGCGCGCATGGTGCCGATGACCATGGCGTTCTGGGCGGCGACGACGGCGGTGGGCCGGTCCGGCGCGTCGAGCAGGGCGCCGACGGCGGTGTACGTCAGGTCGGCGTCCGAACCGCCGGAGACCACGAGCCGCGGGTCGACGGCGAGCCCGGCCCGCTCCAGCCCGAGCCGGTAGCCCGCCACCCGCTCGTCGGTCGTCGTCAGCCCCGCCATGCCGGAGACCATCGCGATGCGCCGGTGGCCGAGCTCGGCCAGGTGCTGGACCAGATGGGCCATCGGCTCGACGTTCTCCGTGCACACCGAGTCGAAGCGGGGGTCGGCCGCCCGGTCCACGAGCACCGTCGGCAGCGAGGTGCGCGCGAGTCGGTCGAGGAGCGGCCGGGCCCCGCTCGACGGCGCGAGGAGCAGGCCGTCGAGCCGGTGCCCGCGCAGTGCGGTGACCACCTTCTCCTCCACCTCCGGGTCCTCGTGGGTGTCGGCGAGGATGAGGGTGTAGCCGCCCGCCGACGCCGCCGCCTCCATCGCGTGCACGACGGTGCCGAAGTAGAGGTTGGTGAGCGCCGAGATCGCCACGCCGAGCTGCTGGGTGCTGGACCGCACGAGCGACCGGGCCTGGCGGTTGGGCACGTAGTCGAGGTCGGCGACGACCTCGAGCACGCGCCGGCGGGTGCGCTCGGCGACGTGGCGGGTGCCGTTGAGCACGTGCGACACGGTCGCCGTCGACACCCCGGCCCGGCGCGCGACGTCGGCGATGGTGACCACGCGACCCACTTCCCCCGGGACGGGCCCGGCCCGACGAAAACGCTTGCGCAAACGCTTGCGTGCGGAGCGTAGCGCTGGTTCACTCTGGGGACAACGCAGTGACGTGGGACACAGTCGATGCAAGGGGGCACGTCATGGGAACCATTCGACGCACGTCCGGCAGGGCCCACCGGCGACTCGCCGCCGCGGTGGTCGCGGTCGGGGCGCTGACGCTCGCGGCCTGCGGCTCCGACGGCGAGCCGGAGGGCGGGGACGGCGGCACGACCGACGCGGGCGGTGGCGGCGGGGACATCAGCATCGGTCTGGTCACCAAGACCGAGACCAACCCGTTCTTCGTCACCATGCGCGAGGTGGCCGCGGAGTACGCCGAGGAGCAGGGGGTGCAGCTCACCGCGCTCGCCGGCGCCTTCGACGGCGACAACGAGGGCCAGGTGCAGGCCATGGAGGACCTCATCGCCCAGGGCGTGGACGGCATCATGATCACGCCGAACAACTCCACCGGCCTCCTCGGCGCGATCGAGCAGGCCCGCGCCCAGGGCATCGTCGTCGTCGCCCTCGACACCGCGACCGACCCCGAGGACGCCGTCGACGCCACCTTCGCCACCGACAACCTCGAGGCCGGGCGGCTGCAGGGTGCCTACGTGCGCGCCGCCCTCGGCGACCAGGACCCGGCGCTCATCATGCTCGACGGCACCGCCGGCGGCACGGTCGACACCTTCCGCCACGACGGCTTCCTCGAAGGCTTCGGGATCGAGGAGGGTGACCCCGCCATCCTCGGGATGGAGAACACCCAGGGCGACCAGAACAACGCCCAGACCGCGATGGAAAACCTGCTCCAGCGCAACCCCGACGTCAACGCCGTCTACACCATCAACGAGCCGGCCGCCCGCGGCGCCTATGCCGCGCTCGAGGCGCAGAACCTCACCGACCAGGTGGTCATCGGGTCCATCGACGGCGGCTGCCAGGGCGTGCAGGACGTCGCCGACGGCAAGTACGCCGCCACCGTCATGCAGTTCCCCGCCGAGATGGTCCGGCAGGGCATGGACGCCATCATCACCGCGGCGAACGGGGGCGACATGCCCACCGGGTTCGTCGACACCGGCAGCGTCGTCATCACCGACAACCCGGTCGAGGGGATCGAGTCGGAGAGCACCGAGTGGGGCCTGGAGAACTGCTGGGGCTGAGCGCCGCCGGCCGGGGGAGGGCAGGAGAGCCATGGCACCCGACGTCGTGACCGGTGCGGCGGCGCCGGTGGAGGTCGTGCGACGCGAACGGCTCGGCCGCGCGCTGCGCAACCCGGTGATCGGGCCGCTCGGGGCCCTCGTCATCGCCGTCGTCGTCTTCACCGTGACGACCGACACGTTCGCCACCGTCGGCAACGCCTCGCTCATCCTCCAGCAGTCGATCGTCATCGGGACGCTCGCGCTGGGGCAGACGCTCATCATCCTCACCGCCGGGATCGACCTGGCCAACGGCGCGATCGCGGTGCTCGGCACCATCGTCATGGCCAAGCACGTGGTGGGCGGCGGCTCCCCGCTGACCGCGCTGCTCCTCGGCATCGGGATCACGCTCCTCCTCGGTGCGACGAGCGGCGTGCTCGTCACCCGGCTGGGGCTGCCACCGTTCATCGTCACCCTCGGCATGCTCACGGTGACCTACGCGCTGGCCCGGCTGTACGCCGAGTCGCGCAGCTACCCGGTGCAGGACCGGCTGCTGCGCTTCTGGGGGGAGGGCATGACGCTCGGCGGGGTGCGCATCACCTGGGGCAGCTTCATGCTCCTGGGCATCTTCGCGGTGTTCTGGTACGCGCTCACCCGCACCGCGTGGGGACGGCACGTCTACGCCGTCGGCAACGCCCCCGAGGCGGCCCGGCTCACCGGGATCAAGACCCGCCGGACCGTGCTGTCGGTCTACGTCGCCGCCGGCGTGCTGTACGGCCTGGCGGCGTGGCAGGCCCTCGGGCGCATCCCCAACGCCGACCCCAACGCCTACCAGACCGGCAACCTCGACTCCATCACCGCCGTCGTCATCGGCGGGACGAGCCTGTTCGGCGGGCGGGGCAGCGTCATCGGCACGCTCATCGGCACCCTCGTGGTCGGCGTGCTGCGCTCGGGCCTGACCCAGGCCGGGATCGACAACCTCTACCAGGACGTCGCCACCGGCGTGCTCGTCATCGTCGCCGTCTCCCTCGACCAGGTCTCCCGCCGGAGGGCAGCGCGATGAGCGACGACGTCCCCGTCCTCGAGGGCCGCGGGCTGTCGAAGTCCTTCGGCCACGTGCGGGCGATGGTCGAGGCCGACTTCGAGCTGCGGCAGGGGGAGGTGCTGGCCGTCGTCGGTGACAACGGCGCCGGCAAGTCCACCCTGATCAAGACGCTCTCCGGCGCGATCGTCCCCGACTCGGGCGAGATCCGGATGAACGGGGAGCGGGTGAGTTTCCGCTCCCCGCTGGAGGCCCGCGCCCGCGGCATCGAGACGGTCTACCAGGACCTCGCCGTCGCCCCCGCCCTGGACATCGCCACCAACCTCTTCCTCGGCCGGGAGATCCGCCGCTCCGGGATCGCCGGACGCCTCTTCCGGATGCTCGACGCCCGCGCGATGCGCACCGAGGCCCGCCGTCAGCTCGACGCCCTCGGGGTGCGCATCCCCGACGTCAGCCAGCCGGTGGAGACGCTCTCCGGCGGGCAGCGGCAGAGCGTCGCGGTGGCGCGGGCGGCCGCCTTCGGCACCCGGGTGGTCATCATGGACGAGCCGACCGCCGCGCTCGGGGTGCGCGAGTCGGGCATGGTGCTCGACCTCATCCGACGCATCCGCGACCGCGGCTTGCCCGTCGTGCTCATCTCGCACAACATGCCTCAGGTGTTCGAGATCGCCGACCGCATCCACATCCACCGCCTCGGCCGCCGCGCCGCCGTCGTCCGTCCCCGGGAGACGACGATGGGCGACGTCGTGGCGATCATGACCGGCGCCGCCACGGTCGAGGAGGGCAGGCGGGCGTGAGGGAGGAGAGCGGGCGGGCGGACCTCGGCGTGCCGCCGGAGCTCGTGGACCGGGCCCGCGCCCTCGTCGCGCGCGGCGGACGGCGCATCCTCGGCATCACCGGGGCTCCCGGCGCGGGGAAGTCGACCCTCGCGCACCAGCTCGTCGAGGCGTTGGGGGAGGATGCCCGGCTGGTCGGCATGGACGGCTTCCACCTCGCCGAGGCCGAGCTCCACCGGCTCGGCCGGCACGACCGCAAGGGCGCCCCCGACACCTTCGACGCGCTCGGCTACGTCGCGCTCCTGCGTCGGCTGCGGGCGGCCGACGAGCGGGTGGTCTACGCCCCGTTCTTCGACCGCTCGCTCGAGGAGCCGATCGGCTGCGCCGTCCCCGTGCCGCGGGAGGTGCCGCTCGTCGTCACCGAGGGCAACTACCTGCTCGTCGCGGACGGCGACTGGGCCGGGGTGCGGCCGCTGCTCGACGAGTGCTGGTACGTCGAGCAGGACGAGGAGCTGCGCATCGTCCGGCTCATCGCCCGGCACGAGCGCTACGGCCGCTCGCCCGAGGCCGCCCGGGAGCGCACCCTGGGCTCGGACCAGCGCAACGCCGAGGTCGTCGCCGCCACCCGCGCCCGCGCGGACCTCGTCGTCCACATCGGCTGAGCGGGGCACCGATCCGGCCGAGGGGTGTCTCCCGGGCGGGAGCAGGGTCCCGCGTTACGGTGTGCTGCGGAACACATCTGACCAGGGGGGCAGTCATGACTCAGCGACCCGCCGTGCCGGGTGACCACCTGCGCGGTTACGAGCCGGACCCGAGCCGCGGCGCGGAGGTGGAGGAGAAGTCACCGGGGGAGCGGGCCGAGCCACCTGCGCCGCGGACCTGGCGCAACCGCGTCATCGGGCTCGCCGCCGGGCTGCTCGGGGCGGTCCTCGTCTACGTCGTCATGCCGGGCGACGTCGCGCACTCGGCGAAGGTCACCGCCGCCACCGCCGTGCTCATGGGGCTGTGGTGGATGACCGAGGCCATCCCGATCCCCGCGACGGCCCTCGTCCCGCTCGTCGTCTTCCCGCTGCTCAGCGAGACGACGGCGGAGGACGGCTCGACCAGCCCGGTCACCGTCGACCAGGTCGGTGCCTCCTACGGGAACAACATCATCTTCCTCTTCATGGGCGGCTTCCTCCTCGCCCTCGCCATGCAGCGGTGGAACCTGCACCGACGCATCGCCCTCGTCACGGTGCGGGCGATGGGGACCAGCCCGGCGATGGTCGTGGCCGGGTTCATGGTGGCCACCGCGTTCGTCTCCATGTGGGTGTCCAACACGGCCACCGCCGTCATGATGCTGCCCATCGGGGTCTCGGTGCTCCTCCTCGTCGCCAAGCTGCGCGAGGAGGGGCCGCCTGCCGGCGCCGGCGCAGCCGAGGAGGTCGACGTGGAGTCGACGGAGGCCAAGGAGCAGGTCATCGAGTCGTCCTTCGGGACCGCGCTCATGCTCGGCATCGCCTACGCCGCCTCGATCGGGTCGCTGGCCACGATCATCGGCACCCCGCCCAACACGCTGCTCGTCGGTTACCTGTCGGCGAACCACGACATCAGCATCGGCTTCGGCCAGTGGATGGTCGTGGGGCTGCCGCTGGCCGTGGTGTTCCTGGCCATCTGCTGGTTCCTCCTCACCAAGGTGCTCTACAAGCCGGAGATCACGCAGATCCCCGGCGGCCGGGAGCTCATGAACGAGGAGCTGGCCAAGCTCGGGCCGATGTCGAGCGGGGAGAAGCGGGTGCTCGCGCTGTTCGTCCTCGCCGCGGTCTCCTGGGTGTCCATCCCGCTGATCTTCGACGAGCCGTTCATCTCCGACGCCGGTATCGCGATGACCGTGGGCCTGCTGCTCTTCCTCACCCCCTCCGGCTCGGCCCGCGGCGTGCGGCTGCTCGACTGGGACAGCGCGGTCAAGCTGCCCTGGGGCGTGCTCATCCTCTTCGGCGGCGGGCTCGCGCTGTCGGCCCAGTTCGGCTCCAGCGGGCTGACGGCCTGGATCGGCGAGGTCGCCGGCGGGCTCGGGGGAGTGCCGGTGCTGCTCGTCGTCGTCGTGCTCGTGGCGCTCGTCATCTTCCTCACCGAGCTGACGAGCAACACCGCGACGGCCGCGACGTTCCTGCCCGTGGTCGGCGGCATCGCCATGGGGATCGACATGCCGGTGCTGCTGGCCACCATCCCCGTCGCGATCGCCGCCACGTGCGCCTTCATGCTGCCGGTGGCGACCCCGCCGAACGCCATCGCCTACGGCTCGGGCTACGTGACGATCCCGCAGATGATCAAGGCGGGCTGGTGGCTCAACCTCATCGGCGTCGTCCTCATCACCATCACGACGATGACGCTGGCGGTGTGGGTCTTCCAGATCGTCTACTGACGCGGTCAGCCGGCGAAGGTGCCCGGCGGTCGCTCCTCGAAGTCGAGCAGGCCAACCCAGGTGGGACGCAGCGCGATCCGCGCCATCCGGGTGACCGGCTGGTCGATCGACGCGAGGTACCCGGCCGCCGCCTCCTCACCGAGGTACCGGCGGGCCGCCGCGGCGTACTCCGGCACGACACCGGTCACCTCCTCGACGTCGACCCTCCCGCGCAGGAGCAGCACCTCGGGCGGGAAACCGTCGGTGTCGATGGTGACGGCCACGTCCGGGTGGCGGCGCAGCGTCGGCACCCGGCGCGCCGGGCGGGCGATGTGGGGTGCGGCGAGGAAGGTCGCCATGACGAGCGTGTCGCCCGTCCAGTGGAACCAGGTGGGGATGACGCGCGGGGTGCCGTCGCGGGACGTGTAGGCGATCCGTGCGGGGGTGCGGGCGCGGAGGAGACGCTGTGCGAGCTCGGTGTCGAGCAGGCGAAGGTCACCCTGCGGGAGGCGGGAGAGGTCGTCCCTCGGCTCGGTCATCGGTACCTCCTCGGCAGTCGGGGTCCGGCGTCGGTGTCTCGGATGTAGGTGCTGACCGGCCCGGCGTCCCGGACTCATCGGGCCGGTGGGGGAGACTGTCGGTGCAGACACAGGTGCCCGGGTGCTCGGTCCAGCCCCCGGGCCACGACGACGATGGAGGGTTCCCCGTGCTCTTCGCCTTCTCGGTGGCACCGACCGTCTCCGACTCCGCCGACGGGTCGGTCTCCGCAGCGGTGGCCGACGCCGTGCGGGTGGTCCGCGAGTCGGGCCTGCCCAACGAGACGACCTCGATGTTCACCACGATCGAGGGGGAGTGGGACGAGGTCATGCCGGTGATCAAGCGGGCGTGCGAGGCCGTGGCCGAGCACAGCCCGCGGGTCAGCCTCGTCCTCAAGGCCGACCTGCGTCCCGGGTACGAGAACCAGCTCAGCGCGAAGGTCGAGCGCGTTGAGCAGCACCTGCGCCCCGAGTAAGGACGCCCGAGGACGGCACCGAACCGCCCGCGTCCGACCCCTCGCCCCCTTTGTCGCCGAGAGTTGACTTGTCACCGGGGGCTGAGTTCTCGCGGAGAGCTATTTGTCACCGACAGCTGAGTTCTCACCGACGGCTC
>NZ_CALGNQ010000015.1 GCF_937958535.1 uncultured Georgenia sp.
CCGGAGGAGCTGCGCCGTCACCTGCGCGAGGTCGCGGCCCGGCTCGGCCGCGCCGGTCAGCGCTCCGGTGCCTTGACGGCGAGCACCGGGCACGGGGCGTCGAGCAGCACCGTCTGCGCCGCCGACCCGAGGAGGAGCTTGCCCACCGGCGAGCGGTGCCGCAGCCCGATGACGAGCATCGTGGCGTCCAGCTCCCCGGCCAGCGCGACCAGCTCGTCCCCGGCGAGCTGCGCCGAGGTGTGGTGCCGCAGCTCGTGGTCCACCCCGGCGCCGCGCAGCACCTCCTCCAGCTCGGCGATGTCGCTGTCGTGGGCGTAGCGCGGGTCGACCAGCCGGTCGGCCCGGGTGGTGTTGAGCACGACGAGCCGCTCCGCGCGCAGCCGGGCCTCCTCCACAGCGGCCGCCAGGGCGGCGCGCCCCTCGGGGGTGGGGACGTACCCCAGGACGATGGTCATGCGTTCTCCCGTTCCTCGGTCGCCGTGGGGACGGTCTGCGCGGCCTCCTCGCCCACGACCTCCTCCAGCCGCCGCTGGCGGCGCTTGAGGAGGGCGGACAGGAGGAAGATCGCGACGAGCGCGACATACACGACGAGCGCGAAGGGCGACTGCACCAGGGCGACCGGGTCACCCTGGGAGATCGACAGCGCCCGCCGCAGCTGCGCCTCGAACATCGGGCCGAGGATGAGGCCGATGACCATCGGCGCGACGGGGTAGCCGTAGCGCCGCATGAAGAACCCGAGGAGGCCGATGAGGAGGAGGATGACGACGTCGGCCGGGGTGAAGTTCACCGCGAAGGCACCCAGCGCGGCGAAGGTGATGATGCCCGCGTAGAGGTAGTGCCGCGGGATCTGCAGGATCTTCACCCACATGCCCACGAGCGGCAGGTTGAGGACCAGCAGCATGAGGTTGCCGATGTACAGCGACGCGATGAGCGTCCACACGAGCACCGGCTGGTTCTCGAACAGCAGCGGCCCGGGCTGGATCTGGTAGCGCTGGAAGGCGGCGAGGATGATCGCCGCCGTGGCGGTCGTCGGCAGGCCCAGCGTGAGGAGCGGGACGAGCACACCCGCGGCGGCTGCGTTGTTCGCGGCCTCTGGGCCGGCGACCCCCTCGATCGCGCCCTTGCCGAAGGCCTTCTTCCGCTCCCCCTTCGCGAGCCGCCGCTCGGCCGCGTAGGAGAGGAAGGTGGCGACGTCGGCGCCGCCGGCGGGGATGGTGCCGATCGGGAACCCGATACCGGTGCCGCGCAGCCACGGCCTCCACGAGCGACGCCAGTCGTCCCGCGTCATCCACGTGCGCCACCCGCCGGTCACCGGGATGACCTCGACCGGTCCGCGGCGGAGCCGGGAGGCGACGTAGAGCGCCTCGCCGACGGCGAACAGCCCGACGGCGACGAGGACGACGTCGATGCCGTCGGTGAGCGCGGGGATCCCCAGCGTGAAGCGCTGCTGGGCGGAGATGGCGTCGACGCCGACGAGCCCGAGGAACAGGCCCAGGGAGAGGGAGACCATCCCGCGGGTGACCGACGAGCCCAGCAGCGCCCCCACCGTGAGGAAGGCGAGCACCATGAGCGCGACGTAGTCGGCGGGGGAGAGCTGGACGGCGAACCGGGCGGCCACCGGCGCGACGAACGTCAGCCCCGCGGTGGCCAGCGTCCCGGCGATGAACGAGCCGATCGCCGCGGTGGCCAGCGCCGCCGCCCCACGCCCCATGCGGGCCATCGTGTGGCCCTCGAGCGCGGTGACGATCGAGGCCGACTCCCCGGGGGTGTTGAGGAGGATCGACGTCGTCGAGCCGCCGTACATCCCGCCGTAGTAGATCCCGGCGAACATGATGAACGCGGGCGTCGGGTCCAGCGTGTAGGTCAGCGGCAGGAGCAGCGCGACGGTCATCGCCGGGCCGATGCCGGGCAGGACCCCGACGGCCGTGCCGATGAACACCCCGAGCAGCGCGTACAGCAGGTAGAGCGGCTGCATCGCGCCCGCGAAGCCCTCGAGCAGGAGCAGGAGGTTATCCACGGAAGATCGTCACCCTCTCCAGCAGCGGTCCGGCGGGCAGGGAGACGCCCAGCCCGCCCGCCATGGCCACCTGGATGACCAGCGCGACGACGAGGCCGAGCACGACGGCGCGCCACACCGGGCGGGCGCCCAGGGTGACGGCGGTGCCGCCGAAGAGCACGGTGGCCGCCGCCGGCCAGCCGACCGGGCGGATGAGGAGGATGTGGGCGACGACGATGGCGACGAGGAGCGCCACGGTGGTCCAGTCGGTGTCCGCGCGCGGGTCGACGTCCTCGCCCTGCTCGGCCTGCCCGTGCCCCCCGCGCAGCAGGGTGAGGAGCACCCCGAGGCCGCTGACCACGAGCAGGCCGCCGACGAGGTAGGGCATCATCCGCGGCCCCATCGCCCCGGCGGTGAGCGGGACGTTGATGGTGCGGGCGTCGACCAGCGCGTAGGCGCCGAGGGCGATGACGGCGACGGCGAAGACGATCTCGCCGACCGGCCGGGAGCGGGCTGCCGCCGTCCGCCCGGCGGCGTCGGGTGCCGTACCCATGGTCAGACGAGGCCGATGTCGGCCAGGGTCTGCCGCACGGTCTCGATGTCCTCGCGGAGGAAGGCGGCGAAGTCGTCGCCGGCGAGGAAGGCGTCGTCCCAGTTGTTCGCCTCGAGGGCCGCACCCCACGACTCGGTGTCGTGGAGGTCGGTGACGAGCTGGGTGAGCGCCTCGGCCTGCTCCTCCTCGATGCCGCCGGGGGCGACGACGCCGCGCCAGTTCGTCAGCACGAGGTCGATGCCCTGCTCGGTGAGGGTCGGCACGTCGGGCAGCGCGGGGGACCGCTCGGCGCTGGAGACGGCCAGCGCCTTGAGGGTGCCGGCGTTGACCTGCTCGGCGTACTCGCCCACGCCGGAGATGCCGGCGTCGACGTTGTTGCCGAGGAGCGCGGCGAGCGACTCCCCACCACCGGAGTAGGGGATGTAGTTCAGCGTGCCGGCGATCTCCGCGGCGGGGACGCCGGCCTCGGTGAGCAGCTGCGCGGCGAGGATGTGGTCCACCCCGCCGGCCGAGCCGCCGGTGATCGACACCGCCTGCCCGTTGGCGACGACGTCGTCGACGAGGTCCTGGATCGTCTCGTAGGGCGACTCCGCCGGGGCGACGACGACGAGCGGCTCCTCGGTCAGGCGCGCGATCGGGGTGACGTCCTCCAGCGTGGTCTGCGACTGGTTGGTCTCGATCGCACCGACCATGACGTAGCCCATGACCATGAGCGTGTCCGGGTTGGTCGACGTGGCGAGCTGGGCCAGCCCGACGGTGCCACCGGCGCCGCCGACGTTGACCACCTGGGCGTCGGAGACGAGGTCGTTGTCCTGCAGCTCGGCCTGCATCGTGCGGCCGGTCTGGTCCCAGCCGCCGCCCGGGTCGGCCGGGACGATGATCTCGAGGCTGTCGATCCCGCCGTCGGAGTCACCGTCGGCGTCGGCACAGGCGGCCAGGCCGAGGCTGACCGCGGCGGCGGCGGCGAGGGCGGTGGCGGGACGGCGGAAAGACATGGCGGCTCCTCCTCGAGCAGGACGACATCGTGGGGGAAACCTAGGACGAAAGTCCCAGGCGCATGAAGCCTGCGGCCGTAGTGGTCGTATTGGTCGTTTCGGTCGCGTCGGAGCCGGGTGGGGCAGAATCGAGGGTGTGCGTCGGTCGATGTCGCTGCGCCAGCGTCTCCTGCTCCTCCAGGTGGCGATCGTCGTCCTGACCATCGGGGTGGTCGGCGGGGTCGCGCTCCGCATGCAGGAGGCGCAGATCCGCGACTCCTACGAGGAGCGGATGATCGGGGTCGCGCAGTCGGTGGCCACCCTGCCGGCGATCGTCGCGGCGTACGACGAGCCGGACCCCTCCGCGGTCATCCAGCCCATCGCCGAGGTCATCCGCGAGGCCTCCGGCGTGACGTACGTCGTCGTCACCGACGCGCAGGGGATCCGTTACTCCCACCCCAACCCCGACCGGATCGGGGAGATGGTCTCCACCGACCCGTCCGCGCCGCTGTCCGGCCGCGTCTACGTCGGCACGCAGACCGGCACGCTCGGGGAGTCCTGGCGGGTCAAGGTGCCCATCTTCGCCGAGGGGGAGGTCATCGGCTCGGTGTCGGTGGGCACCCTGGAGTCCACCCTGCGCGAGGACCTCCTCGACGACCTGCCCCAGCTGCTCGTCTGGGTGCTCGGCGCCGGCCTCGCCGGCACCCTGGGCGCCGTCTACGTCCAGCGCCTGGTGTGGCGGCGGGTCTACCGGATGGAGCCGGAGGAGATCGCCTCCCTGCGCGAGGTCCGCGACGCCATGCTCCACGGCCTCGGCGAGGGGATGGTCGCCGTCGACGAGCACGGCCGGGTCGCGCTGGCCAACGACCAGGCCCGGCAGATGCTCGACCTGCCCGACGACTGCGTCGGGCGCCCCGCGGGGGAGGTCCTGGACGAGGCCCTGCGTGGGCTGCTCGCCGCCCGCGGGGAGGGCGGGGACAAGCTCGTCCTCGTCGGTGAGCAGATCCTCTTCGCGCGCGTGGACCGCGCCGTCGTCGACGGCCGCGACGTCGGCTCGGTGCTCCTGCTCCGCGACCGCACCGAGGTCCACGCCCTGGTCCGCGACCTCGACGGGGCGCGTGACCTCACCCAGGCGCTGCGGGCACAGGCGCACGAGTTCGCCAACCGGCTCCACGTCGTGTCCGGCCTCATCGAGCTGGGCCGGCCCGACGACGCGCTCGCCTTCATCTCCCAGGCCGTCGGCTCCGCCGCCACGAGCCGCTACGAGGCACTGCCGGGCGTCACCGACCCCGCCGTGGCCGCACTCATGGTGGCGAAGACGGCGACGGCGCACGAGCGGGGTGTCGAGCTCGTCACCGACCCCGACGCCGAGGTCGAGCCGGACGGGACCACCGACGTCGTCACCGTCCTGGGCAACCTGCTCGACAACGCGGTCGACGCGGCCGGGGCCGGCGGCACCGTGCGGGTGAGCCTCGCCCGGCAGGGCGCCACCGCCGTCGTCCGGGTCAGCGACGACGGCCCCGGCGTCCCCGCCGCCGAGCGGGAGCGGATCTTCGAGCCGGGCGTCTCCACCAAGAGCGGGCGGCGCACCCGCGGCATCGGGCTCACCCTCGTGCGCCAGGTCGTCACCCGCCGCGGCGGCACCATCTGCGTCGAGGACGCCCCGGGCGGCGGCGCCTGCTTCGTCGTCACCCTCCCGCCGCCCCGGATCGCGGCCACGTCCCGCGCGCTGGAGGCCGCCCGATGACCGTTCGGGTGGTCGTCGTCGACGACGACTTCGCCGTCGCCGCCCTGCACCGCAGCTTCGTCGAGCAGCTGCCCGAGTTCACGGTCGTCGACGTCGTCCACACCGGAGCCGACGCGCTCGCCGCGGTGCGCCGGCTGCGTCCGGACCTCCTCCTGCTCGACATCTACCTGCCCGACCTCACCGGGCTCGAGGTCCTCCACCGGTTGCGCGAGGAGCACGGGCCGGTGGTCGACGTCGTCGTCATCACCGCGGCCCGGGAGGTGGAGACGGTGCGCACCGCGATGGCCGGCGGGGTGCTGCACTACCTCATCAAGCCGTTCACCCGCGCCGACCTGCACGGCCGGCTCGCCGACTACCTCCACCACCGCCGGCTCGTGGACGAGTCGGCGGCCACGCCGATGGACCAGCAGCAGGTCGACCGGCTCCTCGGCGCCGCCCGCCCGGCCCCGGCCGTCCCCGACCTGCCCAAGGGGCTGGCGCCGCGCACGCTGGAGACGGTGAGCGAGGTGCTGCGCGAGACGTCCGACCCGTTGTCCGCGGACGACGTCGCCGAACGGGTGGGGATGTCCCGGGTGGCCGCGCGGCGGTACCTGGAGTACCTCGCCGACGTGGGCCGCGCACAGGTGCGGCCGCGGTACGGCCAGGTCGGCCGCCCGCAGCACCTGTACTCCTGGCTCAGGTCGCGCTGAGCGTGGGGGCGGCTCCGTCCGGGGTGCCGGCGGGCCCGGCGATCCACGGCCCGGTGCCCTCCGAGGGGTCCAGCACGCCGTCCTCCGCCCAGGTGTACTCACCGTCGAGGACCGCGCGGGCCAGCCGCTCGTCACCGGCGTCGGTGTTGACCCACAGCTCGCGGAAGAGCCGCGCCACGGTGAGCCGGGCCTGGCGGCAGTAGGCGTTGGCGAGCCGGACCGCGCCCGGCGCGGTGCCGTCCTCCACCTGCATCTGCGCCCGCACGCACACCGCCGTCATCGCGAAGAGCTCGGCACCGATGTCGACGACCCGGGCGAGGAAGCCCTGCCGGTGCTCCAGCCCGCCCTGCCAGCGGGCCATGCCGTAGAACGTCGAGCGGGCGAGCTTGCGCGAGGCCCGCTCGACGAAGCGCATGTGCCCGGCGAGCTCGCCGAAGCGGGCGAAGGAGCCGGGCAGCGTCCCGGCGCCCGCGAACAGCCCGGGCAGCCAGCCCGCGTAGAAGGTCGCGGCGCGGGCGGCGGCGCGGGCCTTGTCGGCCGTCGAGGTGTCCGGGTCGATGATGTCCCCGGCGACGGAGAGGTGGGCGTCCACGGCGTCGCGGGCGATGAGCAGGTGCATGATCTGCGTCGAGCCCTCGAAGACGCGGTTGATCCGCAGGTCGCGCAGCACCTGCTCGGCCGGCACCGCGCGCTCCCCGCGGGCGCGCAGCGACGCCGCGGTCTCGTAGCCCCGTCCGCCGCGCACCTGGACCAGCTCGTCGGCCACCTGCCACGCCCGCTCGGAGGTGAAGAGCTTGGCGATCGCCGCCTCGATCCGCACGTCGGTGTGCCCGGCGTCGGCGAGCTGGCCGGTGAGCTCCAGGACCGCCTCCTGGGCGTAGGTGTTCGTCGCCATGAAGGCGATCTTGTGCGCAACGGCGGCGTGCCGGCCGACCGGGCGGCCCCACTGCACCCGCTCCCGGGCCCACTCCCGCCCGATCTTCAGGGACCACTTGCTCGCCGCGACGCACAGCGCCGGGATCGACAGGCGGCCGGTGGTCAGGGTGCTCAGCGCGATCTTCAGCCCGCGCCCCTCCTCCCCGAGCCGGTTCGCGGCGGGGACCCGGACCGAGCGGAAGCGGGTGAGGCTGTTCTCCAGGCCGCGCAGCCCCATGAAGGCGTTGCGCCGCTCGACGGTGATCCCGGGGGAGTCGGCCTCGACGACGAACGCGGTGATGCCGCCGCGGTGCCCCGCGGACTGCGGGACGCGGGCGAGCACGACGAGGAGCTCGGCGATGGTGCCGTTGGTCGCCCACAGCTTGGTGCCGTCGAGGAGGTAGTCGCCCTCCTCGGTCGGGGTGGCGCGCATCCGGAGCCGGGCCGGGTCGGAGCCGACGTCCGGCTCGGTGAGGAGGAAGGCGGAGACCGCCCCTGCGGCGCAGCGGGGGAGGAACGCGCGCTTCTGCTCCTCGGTGCCGAACTGCTTGACCGGTTCGGGGACCCCGATCGACTGGTGTGCCGAGAGCAGCGCACCGAGGGAGGGGTTCGTCGTGCCGACGAGCATGAGCGCGCGGTTGTAGTACACCTGGCCCAGGCCCACACCGCCGTACTCCTCGGGGATCTTCATCCCGAAGGCGCCGACCTCGGCCAGCCCGTCGAGGACCTCCTGGGGGATCTTCGCCTCCCGCTCGATCGCCTCGCCGTCGACCGTGGCGAGGAAGGCCCGCAGCTGGGCGAGGAACGCCTCCCCGCGGGCCACCGTCGCCTCGTCCGACCGGGGGTGGGGCGCGACGAGCTCCGGGCGGAACCGGCCCAGGTACAGCTCGCGCGCGAAGCTCGGACGTTCCCAGCGGCTCTCCCGTGCCTCCTCCGCGACCCGCCGTGCCTCGCGCTCGTCGACCTGTGTCGTGGTCGCCATGGCAGCCTCCCCGCGTCGTTGCCTGGTACCCGCAGTATCGGATAGATGCGGGCGGAGGGGAAGGGGGACCGGGCCTGGGTTACGGTGCAGCGGTGAGTCTCCCGTCGAGCGTCCGGGCCGTCGCCACGGGCCTCGTCGTCGGGGCGGCGGTGTCGATCCAGTTCGGTGCGGCCCTCGCGGCCCTCGTCATCCCGACGGCCGGGCCCATGGGCGTGGTGACGCTGCGGCTGGCCTTCTCCGCCGTCGTCCTGCTCGTCCTGCTGCGGCCCCCGCTGCGCGGCCGCAGCGGGGGCGACTGGCTGCTCGTCGTCGCCTTCGGGCTCGCCCTGGCGGGGATGAACAGCCTGCTCTACCACGCGATCGACCGGATCCCGCTCGGTGCCGCCGTCACCTTCGAGGTGCTCGGGCCGCTCGTGCTGTACGTCGTCCTCGGCCGCCGGGCCCGCAACGCGCTGTGGGCGGTGCTCGCGCTCGTCGGGGTGTGGGCCCTCGGCGGAGGCGGGGTCACCGCGCTCGACCCGGTGGGCGTCGCCCTCGCGCTGGGCGCCGCCGCGGCGTGGGCCGCCTACATCCTCCTCGGGGCACGGGTGGCGCGACGCTCCACCGGGTCGGAGGGGCTCGCCCTCGCGCTGGCGGTGGGCGCCGTGGTCGCCGCCCCGTTCGGGGTCGCCTCGGCCGGCGCCGCGCTCGTCGAGCCGCGGGTGCTCGGGGTCGGCGCGGTCGTCGCCCTGCTCTCCTCGGTGGTCCCCTACACCCTGGAGCTGGCGGCGCTGCGCCGGGTGAGCGCCGGGAGCTTCGCGGTGATGATGAGCCTCTACCCGCTCACCGCCGCACTCGCCGGCCGCCTCGTCCTGGGCCAGCGGATGGGCCCGGTCGAGCTGCTCGGCGTCGTCCTCGTCGCGGTGGCGACGGCCGGGGCGACCCGGAGCGGGCGGGTGGCCCCCGCCTGACCCTGGACCGGTCATCCTTTTGACGGGTGACGGATGTCGGCGCTTCCCTCTACCGTGATCCCCCGGTACCTCGTGCGCCCGCGACGGAGTCGTCGCGGGCGTTCCACAACGAAATGAGAATGTCGATGCGCCGATCGCTGACCGCAGCAGCCAGTGCCCTCGTCCTCGGGGCCGTCACGATCCTCGGAGCCGTTCCCGCCGCCGGGGACGCGGACCCGCCACCGGCGCTCCCGGCGCTCGACCCGGCGACGAAGGTCGGCCCGGCGCTGACCGCGGCGGAGGGTGAGGTCATCGCCTTCGTCCAGCTCGACGCCCCGTCCGCGCTCGACGTCGTCGAGGAGGGCGGCACCCCTGCCGATGCCGAGGAGGCCGCCGCGCAGGTGGAGGCGCTGGCCGCCGACGTCGTCCCCGCCGAGGCCGGCGCCCGCACCGCCACCAGTGAGCCGGAGCGGCTGTCGGTGACGAGCAACCTCGTCTCCGGTGCCGTCGTCACCGGTGAGGCCGAGCAGGTGCGTGAGCTCGCCGCGTCCGACGAGGTCGTCGCCGTCCACCTCGTCCCGCTCAAGGAGCCGACCAACAAGGGCGCCGACGTCTTCACCCGCGCCCAGGCCGTGTGGGAGTCCTACGGCCAGACCGGTGTGGGGGTCCGCATGGGCATCATCGACACCGGCGTCGACTACACCCATGCCACCTTCGGCGGCCCCGGCACGCCGGAGGCGTACGCCGAGGCCTACGGCGAGGACGGCGCCGGGCCGGTCCCCGCGGGCCTGTTCGACGGGGCCAAGTTCCTCGGCGGCTGGGACTTCGCGGGCACCTACTACAACCCCGCGGGTGGGACGCCGAACGCCACCAGCGTGCCCGCCCCGGACCCCAACCCGATCGACGGCCACTACACCCGCAGCGGCCACGGCACGCACGTGGCCGGCACGGCCGCCGGCTACGGCGTCACCCCCGAGGGGGAGACCTTCCGCGGGGACTACGCCGAGATCGACGACCTCAGCGACTGGCAGGTCGGTCCCGGCACCGCCCCCGAGGCGGGGATCTACGCGCTCAAGGTCTTCGGCGACTACGGCGGCTCCACCGGCCTGACCATCCAGGCGCTGGAGTGGGCCGCCGACCCCGACGGGGACTTCGACTTCAACGACCGGCTCGACATCGTCAACATGTCCCTCGGTGCCTCCGCAGCCCCGGCGGACGACCCGGAGAACCTCTTCATCGACCGGCTCGCCGACCTCGGCACGCTGACCGTGACATCCGCCGGCAACTCCGGCGACATGACCGACGTCGGCGGCTCCCCGGGCAACTCCCGCTCCGCCCTCACCGTGGCGAACTCGGTGGCCGACGCGATGACCTTCGACGCCGTCGAGGTCGTCGCCGCCGCCGACGAGTCGCTCCTGGGCCTGCACCCGGCGCAGAACACCGTCGCCTACACCGGCACGGAGGACGCCGAGGGCCCGGTGGTCTTCCTCGGGGAGGGCGTCGACGGGTGTGAGCCGCTCACCCCGTACGCCGAGCAGGTGGCCGGCAACATCGTCTGGCTCTCCTGGGACGACAACGACGCCACCCGCCGCTGCGGCAGCGCGGTCCGGTGGGCCAACGCCACCGCCGTCGGCGCCGCCGGCGTCCTCATCGGCACCGAGGAGCCGATCTTCGCCGCCGGTATCGCGGGCGACCCCGAGACGCCCGGCGCCCAGCTCACCGCCCGGGCCACCGACCTGCTCCTCCCGGAGATCCAGGCCGGCACGCTCAGCGTGCGCCTCGGTCCGTCCTACGCCGACGCCGCCTTCACCCACGACGAGACCGTCGCCGACGTCCTCAACCCGGGGTCCTCCCGCGGGGCCCACGGCACGCTGGGCCGCGTCGACCCCGACGTCGCCGCGCCCGGGACGCAGATCTCCTCCGCCGCGGCCGGCACCGGCGCAGGCGCCCACACGTTGAGCGGCACGTCCATGGCCTCCCCGCACGTCGCCGGCATCGCGGCGCTCATGCGGGCCGTGAACCCGAGCTGGAGCCCGGAGGAGGTCAAGGCCGGGATCATGAACACGGCCACCCACGAGGTGCACTCGCAGGCGGGTCCGAGTGGTCCGGTCCACGGCCCGGGACGCGTGGGTGCCGGCCGCGTCGACGCCCTCGACGCGCTCGGCAACGGGGTCATCGCCTACGACTCCGCCGCGGAGGAGGTCGTCTCCGTCGTCTTCGGCGTCGTCGACGTCGGGGCCGAGACCGTGACGCTGCGGCGCACGGTCACCGTGGAGAACCTCGACAACCGCGGGCCCGTCCGGCTGCTGCCGCGCTTCGAGCCGACCTCGACGACGGGTGGGGCGACCGTCACGGTCAGCCCGTCCTCGATCACCGTGGCGCCCGGACGGAGCCGCACCGTCACCGTCACCCTCACCGCCGACCCGGCCACCCTCGTCCGCGAGATCGAGCCGACGCGGGACCCCGACTCCGGGCTCGGCGTGCCCCGGGAGTACGTCGCCGCGCTCACCGGGCAGCTGGTCCTCGACCCGCCCCGCGGCTCGGACGCCGCACCGCTGCACGTCCCGGTGCACGCCGCCCCGCGGCTCGTCTCCGACGTCGCCGCCCAGGACGTCCTCTTCCCCTCACCGCAGGACCTGACGGCACCGCTGGAGCTCTCCGGCCGGCACGTGGACTCCGGCGGCTGGACCTCGCTCGTCTCCGTCCTGGAGCTCATGGGGACGAGCCCCCGGCTGGAGGCGGCCGACGCCGCGCTCACCTCACCCAGCCAGGTCGCCGCCGGCGACATCCGGTACGTCGGGGCGATGTCCACCGGCCCGCGGATCGCGGAGGCCGGGTTCGACCCGGCACTCGGCTACGTCGGCATCGGCATCGTCGTCCAGGGGGAGTGGGCCACACTCGGCACGACGACGGTGCCGGTCATCGACACCGACGTCGACGGCGACGGCACCCCCGACCTGCAGACCGTCGTGCAGAAGGTGAACGAGGAGGTCGACGTCACCGTCGCGGCGACCTTCGACTACGACACCGGTGAGGTGCTCGCCCTGCCGGCGGTCAACGGCAGGTGGGGCGACGTCGACACCACGGTGTTCGACAACAACGTCCTGGTCGCCCCGATCCCGCTGGAGCTCCTCGACCCGGAGGTCGAGCCGACCTTCGGCGTGTGGACCTTCTCGTCGTACGCGCCGAGCGGCACCGGGGTGGTCGACGCGGTGGCCCCGTTCCGCTACGACCCCTTCGCCCCGGACCTGTGGACCAGCGGCGGCGGCCTCAACGACATCGTCGTGCCGTCGACCACCGAGATCACCGTCCACCGCGCCGCAGGGGCCACCGACCCGGGTCCGCTGCTCGTCCTGCACACGCACAACGAGCGTCCGGCACGGGCGCAGGTCCTCGACGTCACCGTCGCGGGCCCCGTCGCCACCGCCACGACGACCACCCTCGCGGTGGACGGCGAGCCGGTCGTCGGCGGGGATCTCACCCTGACCGCGACGGTGACGCCGGCCGAGGCGACCGGCACGGTGACCTTCCGGGACGGGCAGACCGAGCTGGCCACGGCCCCCGTCGAGGACGGCACCGCCCGCGCGGCCGTCGCCCTCGGGGCCGGCAGCCACACCCTCGTCGCCGCCTTCGCCCCGGACTCCCCCGCGTGGGAGGCCTCGGAGTCGACCCCCGTGCCGGTCGACGTCGCTCACTCCGCGTCGACCACGGCGCTGCGGCTGCCGGGGCTCATCGGGAGCTACGGCCAGGAGACGGTCGCAACGGTCACCGTCGTCGGTGCGCACGCCGCACCGGCGGGCACCGTGGAGCTCCACGAGGCCGGCTCGGTCATCGCCACCGCCGAGCTGGTGGTCGACGGGCTCACCGGCACCGCCGAGGTGGCCCTGCCGCGCGACCTGCCCGCCGGGGCGCACCGGTTCACCGCGGTGTTCCCCGGCAGCGACGACGTCGCCGCCTCGACCAGCCGCAGCGTCACCCACGTGGTCCTCCCGGCCGTCTCCCGGGTACGGATCGACGCGCCCGGGCGGGTGCCGCGCAACAGCAGCCCGCAGATCACGGTCGACGTGCTCGGCCGCGGCGGCGCACCGGTCCCCACCGGAACGGTGACCGTCACCTCCGGGTTCCGGGTGGTCGACCGCGTCCGGCTGGAGGAAGGCAGCGCGAGGGTCCAGCTGCCGCGGATCGGGTTGCTCGCCGTCGTGAGCGCCACCTACAGCGGTGACGGGGGCTACCTGCCGGGCATCGACGTCGCCACCATCACCGCCCGGTGAGCCGACCGCCCGGGGCGACTCGCGGGGACGCGGGTTGCCCCGGGCCGACCGGTCCGGCCCCGTACTCTGACGCCATGAGCGACGTCGGTCACGGCGACTTCGAGTTCGAGCGCAAGTTCTTCGTGCGGTCGGTGCCCGAGGCCGCGCTCCGCGAGCCCGCCCCCGTGCTCGTCCTGCAGAGCTACTTCCTCGCCGCCGACGGGTACGCGCTGCGCATCCGCCTCCAGGGACCACCGCCACCGGCACCGCTGCCGGCCGACCTGGACGAGCACGAGCTCCTCGAGGCAGCGGCCCCGAGCTTCACCTTCTGCGCGCTCACCGCGAAGGGCCCCTACGTCGGCGGCACCCGCTACGAGGCGGAGCGCGAGCTCGACGTCTCGGCGGGGCTGGCGATGGTCCGGCTCGGAGGCGACCTCGTCGCCAAGCTCCGCTACTCGGTGTGGCTCGGCACCGACGGCTGGGTGATCGACGCCTTCCTCGGGCGCAACCGCCCCCTCGTCATCGCCGAGTGCGAGCGCGGGGGACCGGTCACCGACCTGGCCATCCCCGACTTCTGCGTCAGCGAGGTCACCGACGACCCCCGGTTCTCCAACGACGCCCTCGCCGTCAGCCCCTACCGGCACTGGAGCGCGGCCTACGAGCGCGAGCTGGAGAGCGACGGGCCCCGCTTCCTCACCGAGTTCGGCCAGAACCAGCTCGGGCTGCCCACCTGAGCCGAGCCGCTGCCCGGCCGCACCCTCGCCCCCGCCCTGCGGCGCACGCTGCCTCCCGTCGACCGGCTGCCCCGGGCGCGCTCGCTCCAGACCTTCCGGTCGGTCCACCTCCCCCGTCCGGAGGGGTGGATGGTCCCTCCGCCCGAGGTGCGCCGCCGGGTGAGAAGGCTAGGCTCGACTCGGCGGGGTTCCGCAGAGTCGCGGCAACCGAAGGGGGCAGCAGCCGTGCGAACGCTGGTCGTCGGTATGGCCTACACGGTGCACACCGTGCCCGTGGAGGACTTCCCGGTGGCCTACCAGCGCGTGCGCGACGTCCCGATCACGACGTCGGTGGGCGGGTCGGGCTTCGTCGTCGCCCGCACCCTGGCCGGGTACGGCAACGAGGTCTTCCTCGCCGCCCCGCTCGGGGAGGACGCCGCGGCCGCGACCGTCGACGCTGCCGCCTACCGTTACGGCGTCAACTCCGCGATGAGCCCGCGCACCCTGACCCGCTCACCGCGCGCCGTCGTCCTCGAGGACCGGCACGGGCACCGCCTCGTCAACCGGGACGTCGGCGAGGCACCCGCCACCCGCGTCGAGCTCGACCTGGGGGCCCTGGCCACCTCCGACCTCCTCGTCGTCGACGGCGTCCTGCCGGCGGAGGCCCTCATCACCGGTGCGCGGGCCGTCGGGGTGCCGGTGGCCGTGGGCCTGGGCCGCACCTCAGCGCCCCCGATGCTGGAGCAGCAGCCCTACCTCGCCGCCGACCTCCTCTGCCTGCGTGTGGGGCCGGTCGTCGACGAGCTCGAGCTGCTCGCCACGTGGCGGCAGCGGTCCGCGGCCCGCCTCGTCGTCCTCACCCTGGGCGAACGCGGCGCGCTCGGCGCGACGGCGGACAGCACCGAGGTCATCCACGTCCCGGCGCGGGACCTCGGCCCGGGGCCCCGCCCCGCCGGGCTCGGTGCGACGTACTTCGCCACCCTCGCCCACTTCGTCTTCGCCCGCGGGTGCGCCCCGGGCGAGGCCATGGAGTACGCGGCGGCCGCTGCCGCCTGGACGGTCGCCCACCCCGGCACACCCGACGGGCTGCGGGAGGGCGTCGTCCAGGAGGCGGCGGCCGTGACGGACCCGGCTGCGCGGGAACCCGCGGCGCCGACGGACGGGCTGGCTCAGGCCCCGTAGCCGGCGTCGGCGCAGGCGGTCTCGAACTCGGCCTGGGCGGCCTCCGAGCCGGAGACGTCGATGGTGCTGAGGTCCGGGAACTGCGGCTCCTCGCCCTCCGGGACCTCGGCGGCACTGGCCTCGTTCACCGCGGCGACGGCCTCGGTGAACGGGGCGTTGATCTCCTCCAGCAGCGTGGCGAGGTCGGTCGGCGCGTCGCTGCCGAGCTCGGTGATGCGCTGCTCGAGCGCGTTCACCTCGGAGTAGCTCGCCCCCGCCTCGACCTCACCCGCGGTGAGCGCCTCCCGGGCGTTCTCCGCGCGCTCGGCGAGCGGCGTACCGGTCCCCTCGTAGAACCCCTCGCACACGGCGACCTCCGGGCTCTGCGCGGCGGTCTCCTCCGGGGCGGAGGTGTCGTCGGAGGTGCTGGAGCTGCAGCCGGCCAGGCCGAGCAGCAGCACGGCGGGAAGAATCAGGCGACGTGTCATGACACAGACGGTAAACCTGCACCCCGCCGCGGGCACGGGAATATCCCGGCACCGCCAGGGGCCGGCAAGCCGTGAGCCGGCGCGGATCTCCGCCGGTCGCCGGGCGGTGCGGACCGCCGCCGGCGGAGAGCATCCTCACACGTCGCGCTCGCTGCGCAGTCGCCGCGCCACGATGACGACGAGCCCGACCACCGCCGCCAGCGCTGCGATGCCGATCGCGACCTTGAGCCAGGTCGGCAGGCCACCTGGGCCCTCCTGGTCGGCGGCGTCGTCCGCAGCGGCGTCCTCGGCCGTGGTCGCCTCCGCGGTGACCGTCGCCGGCTCGGCGGTGGCGTCGGGCTCCGCCGGGCTGCTCGCGGGCTCGGCCGGGCTGCTCGTGGGCTCGGTGGTCGCGACCGGCTCGGGCAGGTCGAGAGTGAACGGGATGACCCCCTCGATCGGGTGGCCGTCGCTGGAGGCGACGCGCCAACGCACCTCGAGGTCCCCGGCGGGCAGCTCGGTGTCGAGGTCGAGGACGACGTCGTTGCCCTCCACCCGGCCGGCGCCCTCGACCACGGTCTGTCCGTCGGCGTCGACGACGGTGATGGCCGAGCCGACCTCGAGCGGCGGGTTGTTGAAGGTGAGGACCACGGCCTCGGGGGAGCGGTCGAGCACCGCTCCCTCGGCGGGGTCGGACTCGATGAGCACGTCGTGGGCAGCGGCGGCGGTGCCGACGGCGACCAGCCCGAGCACGGCCAGCACGCCCACGAGGAGCGCGCGGGCACGGCGGAACGCGAAGAACATGGTGGACATGGCTGCATGGTAGGCAACCCGGCCGCGGGGCAGGCCGTAGCATCGGCGCGGAGGTGGCCATGTCCCAGCTGCTGGACCTGCGGGCCGTCGGCACCGTCGCCGCCGGGGGTGCTGCCGGGGCCCTGGTGCGGTACGCCGTCGTGTCGGGCACGGGTGCGCACGGGGCGGGTGCCACCCTCGCGGTGAACGTCGTGGGCGCGTTCCTCCTCGGGCTGCTCCTCGAGCGCCTCGTGCGCAGCGAGCTCCCCGCGCCCCGGCGCGAGCGTCTGCGGCTGCTCCTCGCCACCGGTGCGCTGGGCGGCTTCACCACCTACTCCGGCATCGCGGTCGAGGTGTGGGCGGGGTTCGCCGAGGGGCGGTGGGTCGGTGCGGCCGCCTACGGACTCGGGACGGTCCTGGCCGGTCTCGCCGCGTGCGCGGCGGGGGTTGTGGCGGGCAGCCGGCGGCGGGGCGGTGCGGCGTGATCCTCGTCGTGGCGCTCGCGGGCGGGCTGGGGGCGGCGCTGCGCTACGTCGTCGACTCCCTCGTGCCCACCGGTGGGCCCGACGCGGTCCCGCGGGGCACCGCCGTCGTCAACGTCTCGGGCTCCTTCCTCGCCGGGCTGCTCGGGGGCGCGCTGGCCGCGGGCGCGCTGAGCCCGGCGGTGTACGCCGTCGGCGTCGCGGGATTTTGCGGCGGCTACACGACGTTCTCCACGGCGAGCCTGGACGCCGTGCGGCTCCTCCAGCGGGGCCGGGCCGCTGCCGCCGCCGGCTACGCGCTCGGCACGCTGATGACGACGACGGGCGCCGCGGCGGCGGGGGCGCTGCTGAGCACGTGGGCGCTGCGGTGAGCGACCCGCACCGGCGGCCGTCAGCGGTGACCGGGGGCCGGTCCTCCGGTCGCGCGGCGGGTCTGCCGCCGGCTCAGCCGCCGTCGACGAGCCGGGCGACCTGGTACCCGTCGCGGTCGAGCACGAGCTCGTAGCGCGTCCCCGGGTGCTTGCCCTCCGCGTACGCCGCCGCGTCGTCCGGCGGGTTGCCGCCCCACGTCGCGTTCTGCCGGTCGACGACGTAGTAGTCGGCGACCGGGTTGTCGGGCGTGCCGGACCACAGCGCCGTCGTCGTCGGCACGAGGTAGGCGAGCAGGGCGATGTCGCTCGCGACGACCGCACCCTCGGGCACCGTGGCGAGGACCTCGCGTGCCGCCTCCGCACGCGGGGCGGGGCGCCACGTCTCGGCGCTGAGCAACCCGGCGACGGGCAGGCCGGGTGCGGCCAGGACGACGGCGAGGCCCGCGGCACCGAGCGCACCCGCCACCCGCCGACGGTGCGAGGCGGCGGCGGGATCCGCCGGTTCGCTCGCGGTGGGTCGGGGGATGGAGTCGAGCAGCGCGGCGACCGCCAGCGGCATGAGCACGGCGTCGTAGTGCCACATCCACGACCAGTAGAAGGGCACGTCGCCGAGGAAGCGCCAGGCGAGCGTCGGGACGGCCGCGAGGAGGATCGGTGAGCGCACCCCCACCACGCCCGCGACGGCGACGAGAAGGAGCACGGTGACGACCTTCTCCCCCGGCCCCGCGAACGCGGCGAGGGAGCCGAGCGGGTCGCCCAGGACGTCCCCGACGGCGAGGTTGTCGGTGTAGTCGTACCGGTCGCGCGGGTTGAGGGCGGGCAGGACCACCGCCGTCGCCAGGACGGACCAGGCCGTCCCCCAGAGCGCCAGCCCCGTCCCCACCCGGCGGGCGCCGCGGTACCGGATGACCAGGCCGAGGACGAGGACGAGCAGGCCGAGGTCCTCCTTGACGAGGACGAGCGGGGCCAGCCACAGCGCGGCGGCACGCCACCGCCGCTCGAGCAGCGCGCACAGCCCGAACGACAGGAGCGGCAGCGCGAAGGCGACCTCGTGGAACTGGCTGCGCACCGCCCCCTGGATGCCGTGGGACAGGAGGTAGACGGCCCCGATCGCGAGCCCCGGGCCGCGGCCCAGCCGGCGCACGGCCAGCGCGGTCAGCGGCCCGGCCGAGACGCCGACGAGCAGCGCCTGGACGACGAGCAGGGTGAGCCCGGAGGGGAGGAGCGCATACACCGGGCCGAGGAGGACGAGGATCGGGTGGAAGTGGTCCCCGAGCAGGTTGAACCCCGGGCCCTTGATCGGGACCACGGGCGCCTCGAGGGAGGCGTAGGCCTTGGCCAGCTGGGTGAAGATCGCCAGGTCCCACGACGGGGCCTCGAGCCGGCGCCACTGGAGCACGGCGACGAGCGTGTAGAGGGCCGCGCCGACGGCCGCCACGACCCAGGCCTCCGGCTGCCGGAGCCGCCCGGCGGCGTGCACCCGGGGGGTCGCCGTCCCCGTCACACCTCTCCCTTGCGCTGGAGCCAGCGCAGCGCCGCCCAGCCGAACGGGACCCGGATCCAGAAGGTGAGCACACGGAAGACCAGCGCCGCGGAGAAGGCGACACCGGCCGGGATGCCGGCGACGGTGAGCCCACCGGTCAGGGCCGCCTCGACGGGCCCGATGCCGCCGGGGGAGGGGACCGCGGCGCCGACGGTGTTCGACGTGAGGTAGGTGATGGCCAGCGTCGTGACCGGCAGCGAGTAGCCGAAGGCGGCGAGTGCGGCGCCGAACGCCCCGACGTACCCCAGCGTCATGACGACGTTGCCGCCCAGGCCCATGAGGAGCCGGCTCGGGCTGCCCACCACCCACAGCACCCGCGGCCACACCTGGCGCAGCGTGGGCCCGACCTTGCGCCACACCCAGGTGCGTGCCGGCGGGACGGCGAGGAGCACGACGACGACGAGCACGGTGACGATCGCCAGGGTGTAGACCGCGGCGGAGGGCACCGACAGCGTCCCGGCGCTGCCGGTGACGAGCGCCATGACGACGAGGAGGAGGACCGTCGTGACGAACTGGGAGACCTGGACGAGCGCGACGGTCGCCACGGCGAGCGGCGTCGCGATGCGCTGCCGGGTGAGGTAGCGCAGGTTGAGCGCGGCCGGCCCCACCCCGGCCGGTGCGACGAGGGCGACGATGCCCGCCGCCACCTGGACCACGGTGGTGCGCCACAGCCCGATCCGCTCCGGGGAGAAGGCCACCAGGCCCATCGCGCTGCCGACGAAGGTGAGCAGGCCGAAGGCGAAGGTCGCCCCGAGCCACCACGGGTTGGCGTTGCGGGCAGCAGCCATCACCTGCTCGAAGTTCAGCGTGCCGAGGAGCAGCCAGACGGCGACGATGCCGATCGTCACCATGACGACGGTGCGCACGCTGAAGCGGGCCAGCCGGATCGGCTCGACGTCCGCGGCCGGGTGCTGGTCGACCAGTCGGGCACGCAGCGAGTTGAGCAGCTCGCGCGGCTTGTCCGCCTCGGAGCGGGTGTGCGGGGTGAGGATGACCGGCTGGAGCAGCGGGGCGATCGCGGCCAGCTGCTCGTTGCCCAGGCACCGGGCGGCGCTCGCCAGGGCGCGGTCCTCCCCGACCTTCGTCGCGGTGATGGCGAGCAGCTGGGCGAGGTCGAGGCGCCGGGAGAGGTCGGAGGAGGCGATCTCGCCGTTGTCCCAGTCGAGGAGGAACACGGTGCCGTCCTCGGTGACGAGGATGGCGTTGGCGGTGAGGTCGAGGTGGGCGATCCCGGCGGCATGCGCGGTGCGCAGCTCGTGCCACGTGCGGTCGAGCAGCTCGTCGGTGACCTCCTCCGCCGACAGGTCCGACAACCGCCGCGCGCCGTGGATGTGCGCGGCCACCATGATCACCGAGTCGCGTGCCTCGGCGATGCCGACGAGCGGCGGCGTGCGCACCCCGGCGCGCTCGGTGGCGTAGGCGAGCAGGGCGGCCCGGTCGGCGGCGTCCCGCAGCGAGGTGACCCGCCGCCGGCGCAGCCCGCGCACCCGCAGCCGGGTCCACAGCGAGGCGAGGTAACCGACCACCTGCCGGTCGCCGTCGAGGATCGTGACGTACCAGCGGCGGTCCTCGGTGTCCCACACCGAGTAGACGCGGTGGGCACTGACCGGGTCGAGGTTGACCCCGCCGGGGCTGGCGGCGGCGGCGACCACGGCGTGGGGGTCGGTGAGGACGTCCGGGACGATGGTGTCGGGGGTGCGGGGCGCCGGCCAGGGCTCGTCGCCGGCGTCGAGCAGCGTGTGGTCGGGCTCCGGGAGCCGCTCGGTGTAGCCGATCGGGGCCGATGTCGTCACGGTCCAGGCCGCGACGTCGCCGTTCGTCGGTGGGTCCATCCGCACCACCCGGACCGGGTCGAGCCCCGCCCGACGCATCCCCTGGACGAGTTCGATACCCTCGGCGCGCTCGTTGAAGACACCGACGACGTAGCGCCCGGCCAGGCCGATGACCCGCCCGATGAGCACGGTGACGACGGCACCGGGCAGGGTGAGCGCGCCCCGGATGACGGTGAGGACGAGCACCGCCCACAGCAGGTTCCACGACCACCGCACGGAGGGCCGCTGGTCGCGGGTGCCCACCGTCGTCAGCAGCGCGGCGAGCGCCGCGACCAGCGGGTTCATCGCGATGACGCTGGCGCCCTCGGTCGTGATGGTGAGCCCGACCGACAGCGCGGTGGGGCCGTAGGTGTCGAGCAGCCACACGGCGGCGGTGGTCAGCCCCCAGGCCACGACGGCCGCGGCGAGGGCCTCGAGCACCGAGCGCCACCGCCGTCGCACGAGCTGCATGACGATGACGAAGAGCGGGAGGAAGAGGGTGACCAGGCCCTCGAGCACGGTGACCGGCAGGAGGAGGATCTGCCGCAGCACGAGCGCGGCCGCCGACTGGACGTCCTCGGTGACGCCGATCGCCGTCGCGTGGGCGTACACGGCCAGGAGGAGGACGACCGTGATGCCGAGGATCGACAGGACCAGCTCGATGAGGTCGCGGGGGCGGCGCACCCGGGCCACCGGGAGGTCGACGAGGAGCACCCTGCGGCGCGGGGCCTCGCGCGTGGCGGGTGCGCGGGTGCCGGACACGTCGGCGGCGCCGGACCGTGCGGGGGCGGGGTCGCGGGTACCGGGGACGGACGCGCTGGCGTCACCGGCCCGTTCGGTCATGCGCCGAGTGTAGGCGGTGGGCCCGGCCGCCCCGCGGAAGCCCCTTGGCGCGGCAGCGCCTCGGGGGCACGGCGGGCTGCGGGGAGAGAGGCCCGGGGGTGAGCGCCGGGGGGTCAGCCGAGGCCGAGTGCCTCCAGGACGCCCGCCGGGAGCAGGGCGTAGCCGACGAACGCGACGACGTCGATGAGGGTGTGGGCGACGACGAGCGGCATGGTCCGCCGTCGGCGCCGGTAGTACTCGGCGAAGACGACGCCCATCGCGACGTTCGCCAGCCCCGGGCCGATGCCCTGGTACAGGTGGTAGGCCCCGCGCAGCAGGGCGCTGGCCGCGACCACCGCGGCGGGCCGCCAGCCGAGCTGCTCCACCCGCTCCACGAGGTAGCCGGCGGCGATGACCTCCTCGACGAGCGCGTTCTTCAGTGCCGCGAGGACGAGCACCGGCACCGCCCACCAGTGCTGGTCGAGCGTCGCCGCCTGGACGTCGACGGTGACCCCGAGCGCCCGGCCTGCGACGTACAGCGCGAGCCCGGGGATGCCGATGAGCGCCGCCAGGCCCACGCCCACCGCGAGGTCGCGGCCTGGGCGGGTGAGGGTGAGCCCGATGCGGGTGGTCGCCCGCCGCCCCGGCTCGCTGAGGAGGAACAGGGCAAGGGCGACCGGCACCAGCGCGAACCCCACACTGAGCAGCTGGTAGGTGAGGTCGAGGTAGGGCCGCGGGGAGCGCGAGGGGTTGAGCGCGGCCGCCTGGTCGCGCAGCGGGGTCTCGGCCGTGAGCCGGGCGAGGAGGTTGACGACCGCGTAGACGGCGGACTGCCCGAGCGACAGGCCCAGGACGATCCACAACTCGGTGCGCAGCCGGCGTCGCCGGCCGCCGGCGTCGACCGCCGTGCGCTGCGGCAGGGACTGCTCCACCCTGCGGTTATAGCAGGCGGCCCAGCCCCGTCTGGCCGCCGCCGACACGGTTGCCGTCCGTTTGACGGACCCGTCATCTCGCCTGCCGGACGGCAATGTCATAGCGTTGGCGCAGGTTCCTACGATGTGGGCACCATCCAGAGCAGCCGAGAGACCTGGCTCGACGACGCTGCAGCAACCCGCCGGTCGGGTGCTCCCGCCAGGAGCGATGGAGGACCTCGGTGATCACACTCAACGACCTGCGGAAGGTCTACCGCACGCGCGGTGGGCAGCAGGTCGTCGCGCTGGACGGGATCGACCTCCATGTCCCGCGCGGCGCGATCCACGGGATCGTCGGTGAGTCGGGCGCCGGGAAGTCGACGCTCATCCGCTGCCTCACCGCCCTGGAGCAGCCCACCTCCGGCACGGTGGCGATCGACGGCGTCTCCCTCAGCGGGCTGGGCGAGCGCGCGCTGCGCCGCCAGCGGCTGAAGATCGGGATGGTCTTCCAGCACGTCAACCTGCTCGAGGCCCGGACGGCCGCCGCCAACGTCGCCTATCCCCTCCGGGTGGCCCGGGTGCCGCGCGCCCAGCGCGCCCAGCGGGTGGCCGAGCTGCTCGACCTCGTCGGGCTCGCCGACCGCGGGCAGTCCTACCCCTCCCAGCTCTCCGGCGGCCAGAAGCAGCGCGTCGGCATCGCCCGGGCGCTCGCGACGGAGCCCGCCGTGCTCCTGTGCGACGAGCCCACCTCGGCGCTCGACTCCGACACCACCCGGCAGATCCTCCGGCTCATCCGTGACGTGCGGGACCGGCTCGGCATCACCGTCCTCATCATCACCCACGAGATGTCGGTGGTCCGCGAGGTGTGCGACTCCGTCACCCTCCTGGACCGGGGCCGCATCGCCCAGAGCGGCCCGATCGACGAGGTCGTCGGCGACCACGGCTCGCGGCTGGCCCGTTCGCTCGTCCCGCTCCCGCCCGCGCCGGCCGCACCCGGGCGGCGCGCCCTGGAACTCGCCTTCGGCGGGGAGACCAGCACCAGCCGGGTCCTCGCCACCGTCGGCGCCCTCGGGGAGGACGTCGAGGTCGCCACCGGCACCATCGAGACCCTCGCCGGCACCCGCGTCGGCCGGATGCGGATCACCCTGCCCGCAGACGCCGTCCCCGACGCCGTCCAGCGGCTGCGGGCCGCCGGCGTCCACGTCGAGGAGGTGGCCCCGTGACGTGGCTGGAGGAGGCGCTGAGCAACCCGGTCATCACCGACCGGGTGCCCGAGGCGACGCTGCAGACCATCTGGATGACCGGGCTGTCGTCGCTCATCACGGTGCTGCTCGGGCTCCCGCTCGGCCTGGCGCTCGTCGTCACCGCACCCGGCGGCCTGCGGCCGAGCCGGACGCTCAACACCGTGCTCTCGACGGTCGTCAACATCGGCCGCTCGATCCCGTTCATCATCCTCATGGTCGCGATCATCCCGTTGACGCGACTGCTCACCGGCACCACCTTCGGCTGGCAGTCGGCCGTCGTGCCGCTCTCCGTCGCCGCCATCCCCTTCTTCGCCCGGCTGGTGGAGAACGCCGTGCGCGACGTCAGCCCCGGCAAGATCGAGGCGGCCCAGATGGTCGGCGCCTCCCGGCTCGGCATCGTCGGCGGCGTGCTCGTGCGCGAGGCGCTGCCCGGGATCGTCGGCGGCATCACCGTCACCGTCATCACCCTCGTGTCCTACTCCGCGATGGCCGGGGCGCTCGGCGCCGAGGGCCTCGGCGCGCTGGCCATCAACCACGGCTACCAACGCTTCCAGGCCGACGTCATGGTCGTGACCGTCGTCGTCATCGTCGTCCTGGTCCAGCTCATCCAGATGCTCGGCGACCTCGCCGTCCGGCTGGTCGACCACCGCTGACCCCCGCAACACCGAAAGAGGAACCTTCATGCGCACCACCCGACCCTTCGGGACGACCTCCCGGGTCGCCGCCGTCCTCGGCGTCTCCGCCCTTCTGCTCGCCGCCTGCGGCGACTCCGACTCAGGCGGGGAGGACACGACCGCCGACCCCGGCGCCGAGGAGACGGCCGAGGGCGAGCTCCGCACCATCGTCATCGGCGCCAGCCCCACGCCGCACGCCGAGATCCTCGAGTTCGTCCAGGAGAACCTCGCCGAGGAGGCGGGCTTCACCCTGGAGATCGTCGAGTACACCGACTACGTGCAGCCCAACGTCCAGCTGGCCGAGGGTGAGCTCGACGCCAACTTCTTCCAGCACCTGCCGTACTTCGAGGCCGAGGTCGCCGAGAAGGGCTACGACTTCGCCCACTTCGACGGCGTCCACATCGAGCCCTACGGCGTCTACTCCGAGAGCGTGGCCTCGCTCGACGAGCTGCCCGACGGCGCCCAGGTCGGTGTCCCGAACGACCCGTCGAACCAGGCACGGGCGCTCGAGCTGCTCGAGGCGGAGGGGCTGTTCACCCTGGCCGACGTCGAGGACCCGACGATCTTCGACGTCGCGGAGAACCCGAAGAACATCGAGCTCGTCGAGCTCGAGGCCGCCCAGCTCGTCCGCAGCCTGCAGGACTTCGACGCCGCCGTCATCAACGGCAACTACGCGCTCGAGGCCGGTCTGAGCCCGGCCGACGACGCCATCGCGCTGGAGTCCGGTGAGGACAACCCCTACGCGAACCTCGTCGCCGTGCGGTCGGAAGACATCGACGACCCGGCGCTCGTGGCCCTGGACCGGGCGCTGCGCTCGGAGGAGACCCGCGCCTTCTTCGAGGAGCGCTGGCCGGACGGCGAGGTCATCCCCGCCTTCTGAGCCACGCGCCCTCCCGTCCACGCGCTTCGCCCTTCTCGATCGTCGCTCGTCCCTCCGCTGGGGCGAGCGACGATCGAGAAGGGCGTGTTACATGTCCGGGGGGTCGCCGGAGGCCGCCAGTCAGGCGGCGCGGCGCAGGCGCAGGGAGTTGCCGACGACGATGACCGAGCTCGCCGCCATGGCCGCGCCCGCGATCATCGGGTTGAGCAGGCCGAGGGCGGCCAGCGGGATCGCCGCCACGTTGTAGGCGAAGGCCCAGAACAGGTTCTGCTTGATCACCCGCAGCGTCGCGCGGGAGATGGCGATGGCCGTCGGGGCCGCCCGCAGGTCCCCGGTGACGAGGGTGATGTCGCTCGCCTCGATGGCGACGTCCGTGCCGGTGCCCATCGCCAGGCCGAGGCCCTGCTGCCCGGCCTGGGCGAGCGCCGCGGCGTCGTTGACGCCGTCGCCGACCATCGCCACGACCCGGCCCTCGCGCTGGAGGCGGGCGACGACGTCGAGCTTGTCCTCGGGCAGCACCTCGGCGATGACGTCCGAGGTCGGGATCCCCACCTCGCGGGCCACCGCCTCGGCCGCCCGCCGGTTGTCCCCGGTGAGGAGCATGGGGCGCACCCCGAGCTCTCGCAGCCGGGCGACGGCCTCGGCCGAGGTCGGCTTCACGGTGTCCCGGACGGCGAGCACCCCGCGCGCGGCGCCGTCCCAGGCGACGACGACGGCGGTGGCCCCGCCCTCCTCGGCCTGCCGGTGCGCGGCCGCCACGGCGTCGTCGACCGCGACCCCCTGCGCCCCCAGCCACGCGGGACGGCCGACGAGCACGTGCCGTCCCTCGACGCGGCCGCCGACGCCGCGGCCCGCGTGGTTGGCGAAGTCGGTGACCTCGGGCAGCGTGCCGAGCTCGGCGCGGGCGCCGGCCGCGATCGCCTGGGCGATCGGGTGCTCGCTCGCCGCCTCGACCGCACCGGCCACGCGCAGCACCTCGGCGCGGTCGCCGGTGGTGAGGACCTCGGCGAGCACCATCCGGCCCTCGGTGACCGTGCCCGTCTTGTCGAGCACCATGGTGTCGATGCGGCGGGTGGACTCGAGGATCTCCGGGCCCTTGATGACGATGCCGAGCTGGGCGGCACGTCCCGAGCCGACGAGCAGCGCGGTGGGGGTGGCCAGCCCGAGCGCGCACGGGCAGGCGATGATGAGCACGGCGACCGCGGCGGTGAACGCGGCCTGCACGGTGGCGCCGGAGAGCAGCCAGGCGGCCAGCGTGCCGACCGCCACGACGACGACGACCGGGACGAAGACCGCGGAGATGCGGTCGGCGAGCCGCTGGACCGGGGCCTTGCCGGTCTGCGCCCGGCTGACGAGGCGCCCGATCTGGGCGAGGGTGGTCTCCTCACCGACGCGGGTGGCGCGGACGAGGAGCCGGCCGGAGGTGTTGACGGTCGCCCCGGTCACCGGGTCCCCGGCCGCGACGTCCACCGGCACCGGCTCCCCGGTGAGCATCGAGGTGTCCACCGCGGAGCTGCCCTCGACGACGACGCCGTCGGTGGCGACCTTCTCCCCGGGCCGCACGA
>NZ_CALGNQ010000016.1 GCF_937958535.1 uncultured Georgenia sp.
TCACCCGCAGGCCGCGATGACACGAGGCCCCTACCCTGACCCGACCCTGCCCCGCCAGCCCGGGTCGACCGGCGGTAGGAGGTGTGCTGTGCGCAGATCCCGGCTCCTGGCCGCAGGCCTCACGGCGACGATGCTCGTCGTCCCCCTGGTCGGTGTCTCCGCGAGCGCGGCGGACGCCGACCGCTACGGCGGCGGGCGTGGCCACGGCCACTGACACCGTCACGAGTACCGCATCGACGACCTCACGACGGTCGCGTCCGGCCTGGACAACCCGCGAGGGCTCGTCGCCGACCGCCGGGGCGACGTCTACGTCGCGCTCTCCGGCCGCGGGACGGACGCGGCGACGCCCGGGATGACGGCGGAGGAGGCCGCCGCCCTGGACCTGCCGTGCTTCACCGGACCGGAGGGCCTGACCTGTCTCGGGGACACCGGGGCCATCGGCCTGCTCGACACGCACCGCCGGCACCGCCACGCCCGTGGCACGGTGCGCTTCCGCACGGTGGTCGACGGGCTGCCCTCGGTCGCCCCTCCCGGCGGTGGCAATGCGCTGGGGGTCACCGACGTCTCCGTCGACAGCCGCGGCCGGCTGTTCGCCACGATCGGGCTCGGCGGTGACCCGAGCCTCCGCCAGGCCGCGCTCGGGGACGACGACCTCGCCGCGCAGCTGGCCACCCTGGGCCGCGTCGACCTTCGGCGCGGCACCGTCCGTGAGGTCGCCGACCTCGGCGACGTCGAGGCGGAGACGAACCCGGCGGGCGGGACGGTGGACACCAACCCGTACGCGCTGGTCGCCGGGCGGCGCGGCCACGTCGTCGTCGACGCGGGCGGGAACTCGCTGCTCACGGTGGGCCGGGACGGTTCGGTCGAGCTGGAGCACGTCTTCCCCGACGAGCTCGTCACGGTGCCGCCGCCGGCTGGTGGCGACGGCACCGTGCAGGCACCGGCGCAGGCGGTGCCCAACGCGGTGGTCCGCGGCCCGGGCGGTGCCTACTACATCGGCCAGCTCACCGGCGGTCCGTTCGGCGAGGGCGCGGCGACGGTCTGGCGGTGGGAGCCCGGGGCCGAGCCGGAGGTCTACGCCGACGGCTTCACCCACATCATCGACCTCGCCTTCACCCCCGACGGCGACCTCCTCGTGCTCCAGATCGCCCGCCGGTCGCTGCTCTACGCGTTCACCGCAGGGGACTGGACCGGTGCCCTCTTCCTCGTCCCGCGGCGTCACCCGGACGAGCGGCACGAGCTCTTCGTCGACGACGCGGGTGAGCCGCTCACCGACGAGGATGGCGGGCCGCTGCTCTTCGCCCCCGGTGGCCTGGCCGTCCACCGCGACACGGTCTACCTGTCGAACCGGAGCATCCTGGCCGGAGGCGGTGAGGTGCTGCGTTTCGAGCTCGACGACTGAGCGGGGGCCGCGCCGCCCGCCTCCTTACTCGCCCGAGTGTCAGCGCATCGGGCATGGGCTACGGCCCACCGGACGGGCTGCGGAGTGTCGGATGTGCTGACCTGTGGGGAGGCGCGGCCGGAGCGGACCGGTTCACCGCGTGGGGACGCGGTCGCCGCGCCGCCCGGGCCGGGTCACCGGGCCGTCCCCTCGTCCCGGCTCCGGGACGAGGCGGTTGCAGGGGCGGCGTCGGCGTCGTCGGGCTCGTAGCGCAGGAGGTCACCGGGCTGGCACTCCAGCGCCTCGCAGAGCGCCGCGAGGGTGGTGAACCGGACCGCCTTGGCACGACCGTTCTTCAGCACGGCGAGGTTCGCCGGCGTGATGCCCACCCGCTCGGCGAGCGCGCCGACGGACATCTTGCGTCGGGCGAGCATGACGTCGATGTCGACGATGATGGGCATCAGATCACCCCGTCCAGCTCGGCGCGCAGGTGCCGGGCGTGGGCAGCGGTCTCCACCGCTTGGACGAGCAGCGTGCGCATGACGTAGACGACGAGCGCGACACCGCCGACGACGAGCGCTGCTCCGCAGATGAGTCCGACCACACCGGGGGCGACCTCGTCGCCCGGGGTCGTGCGGTTGACGTACGCGGCGACGACGGCGATGCCGAGGACGAGCACGGCGGCCGCGGCGATCGCGCCGATGACGATGTCGACGTAGCGGAACGCGGCGGAGGAGAAGACGGTGTCTGCCCGGACCATGGTGAGCAGCCGCCAGATGCACACCCCGACCACCTGGAGGCTGACGACCCCGAGGAAGAAGATCGCGACGAGCGCGATCCGCACCCCGGCGGCGAGGTCCGCCATGTCGAGCCACAGCAGTGGGAGCAGGGCGAGCTGGACGACGAGCGAGCCGGCGAGCGCCGTCGCGAGGATGACGCGCAGTGCGAGGACGGCGTACCTGCCCATGACGGACTCCTTCTGTCGAGAGACGACAATAATCTATCGAAACTCGATAGATTGCAAAGGGCTGTCCGGAATTCGCTTGCTCCGGTCGTCGCGGGGTGCGCAGACTGGCGACCGTCCCCGCGGGCCCGCCGCGTGTGTGAGGGGACAGCAGAGGATAAGGACCGGATGAGGCACCGGAGCGGTACCAGCACCACGCGCTGACGCCCGTCCGCGGGCGCGGCGCACCACCGCGACCCGGAAGGCCCTCATGTCCGCTCCGTCCCCCTCGGTCGTGCTGCACGACCTCACGTTCACCTGGCCGGACGGCACCGTCGCCCTGGACGCCGTCGCCGGCGCCTTCGGGCGCGGCCGCACCGGCCTGGTCGGCGCCAACGGCGCCGGTAAGTCCACCCTGCTGCGGCTGATCGCCGGCCACCTCACGCCTACGGCCGGCTCCGTCACTGTCTCCGGCCTGGTGGACCATCTCCCGCAGCGGCTGACCGCCGTGCCGGGAGCCACCCTCGCCGACCTCCTGGGCATCGGCCCGGTGCTCGCGGCGCTGCGCGCCATCGAGCAGGGCTCAACCGACCCGGCGCACTTCGACACCGTCGGGACCGCCTGGGACGTCGAGGAACGGGCGCGGGCCGAGCTCGCTGCACTCGACCTGCCGCCCGACCTCGACCGTCCCGTCACCGCGCTGTCCGGCGGGGAGGCGATGCTCGCTGCCGTCGCCGGGGTCAGGATGCGTGGCGCGGATGTCGCGCTCCTCGACGAACCGACGAACAACCTCGACCTCGACGCCCGCGACCGCCTCTACGAGCTCGTGCGCCAGTGGCGCGGCGCGCTCATCGTCGTCAGCCACGACCTCGCGCTCCTCGACCTCATGGACGAGACCGCCGAGCTCCGCGCCGGCGGCCTCACCGTCTACGGCGGTCCGTACAGCGCCTACCGCGAGTGGCTCGCCGCCGAGCAGGCGGCTGCCCGGCAGGCGCTGCGGGCCGCCGAGCAGACGCTGCGGCGGGAGAAGCGCGACCGGCTGGTCGCTGAGCAGCGCATCGCCCAGAGCCGCCGGCAGGGGCAGCGGGACCGCGAGAACGCCAAGTACCCTCCGATCGTCCTCAGCGCGCGGCGTGACGCCGCCGAGAAGGGGCAGGCCGCGCGGCGCGGGCTCGCCAACGCCCGGCTGGAGGCCGCGCGCGCGGCTGTCGCGGTCGCCGAGGAGGCAGTCCGGGACGAGGAGAGCATCCGCGTCGACCTGCCCGACCCGCGGGTCCCCCGCAGCCGGCGGCTCGCCGAGCTGCCGAGCAGCGACGGGCGCACCGTCGTCCTCCAGGGGCCGGAGCGCATCGCCCTGGTCGGGGCGAACGGGATCGGTAAGACGACGCTGCTGCGCCGGCTGCTGCCCGAGCTGAGGGTCCGCACCGGGTACCTGCCCCAGGGGGTCGACCTCCCCGACGACCGGACGGTGCTGGACGTGGTGCGTGCGGCGGTACCCCAGGTGCCACCCGGCCAGGTGCGCAACCGGCTCGCTCGCCTGCTGCTGCGCGGGGACGTCGTCGACCGGCAGGTCGGCACGCTCTCCGGCGGCGAGCGCTTCCGCGTCGCCCTCGCGCGGCTGCTCCTGGCCGACCCGCCACCGGAGCTGCTCGTGCTGGACGAGCCGACCAACGACCTCGACATCCCGAGCGTCGACCAGCTCGTCGCGGCGCTCACCGTCTACCGCGGCGGGCTCCTCGTCGTCAGCCACGACCGGGCGTTCCTCGACCGGCTCCGGCTCGACGCCGTCGTCCGGCTCACCGCGGACGGGCGGCTGGTGCGAGAACACTGAGCCCGGCCGCCCGTTGTCGGGAACTGCGCTCTCGATGGGAACTGCGCTGTCGGTGGGAGGTGGGCTGTCGGTGGGAGGTGGGCTGTCGGTGAGGGCGTGGCCGGCTGGTGGGGATGCC
>NZ_CALGNQ010000017.1 GCF_937958535.1 uncultured Georgenia sp.
GAGTCAGTCTGACGTCTCCGGAACGACACTCCCTCTCGGCCGCCGCGCGTCCTGCGATCCGCCGCCGAAGCGGCACCCAGGCATCCGGCCGGCGCTCTCCCGCCCGTGTGCCCGCGCTCAGTACGACGCGCGCTCCTCACCCGTGCCCGTGCTGAACTTCGCCGCGAGCGCCTCGGTGCCGCGGGCGAGGATCGCGACGTCGGCGCCGACGAGCACGAAGGACGCCCCGGCGTCGAGGTAGGACCGGGCCATCGCCGGGTCGAAGGCATTGACGCCCACCGGTTTGCCGGCTGCCCGGACCGCCTCGAACGTCCGGTGCACGTTGGCGACGACGTCGGGATGGGTCTGCTGCCCGATGACCCCCATCGAGGCGGCGAGGTCGGACGGCCCGACGAAGACGCCGTCCACCCCGTCGACTGCGGCGATCTCCGCCGCGGCGTCGACACCCTCGGCCGTCTCGATCTGGACGAACAGGGACACGTGCTCGGCCGCGTCGGTGAGATACCCGTCCACCCGGTTCCACCGCGCCGAGCGGGCCAGCGCCGAGCCCACCCCGCGGATGCCGCGCGGCGGGTAGTGCACCGCCCGGACCAGCTCCCGCGCCTGGTCGGCGGAGGAGACCATCGGGACGAGGAGCGTCTGGGCACCGAGGTCGAGCACCTGCTTGATCGTCACCGGGTCGTGCGAAGGGACGCGGACCACCGGGGTCACCGGGTAGGCCGCGACCACCTGGAGCTGGGTGAGAGTGGTGCCCAGGTCGTTGGGTCCGTGCTCCTGGTCGATGAGCACCCAGTCGATGCCCGAGCCGGCAACGATCTCCGCCGCCACCGGGCTCCCGGAGCAGATCCAGATGCCGGCCAGCGGCCGGGAGGACTGGGCCAGCGCGTCGCGCAGCGTCACACGAAGCGGCACGAGATCGTCCCCATCTCCCGGTAGTCGGCGAGCACCGTGTCGCCCTTCGACACCCACATCGGGCGAGTGAAGGACCCGGCGAGGACGATCTCGCCGGCCTCGAGGCGGTCGCCGTGCTGGGCCAGCTTGTTGGCCAGCCAGGCCACGCCGGTCGCCGGGTGGTTGAGCACCGCGGCGGCCACGCCGGACTCCTCGATGACCTCGTTGCGGTAGAGCAGTGCGGAGACCCAGCGCAGGTCGACGGCGCCGGGCTCGACCGGGTTGCCGCCGTAGACCAGGCCGCCGAAGGCCGCGTTGTCGCTGATGGTGTCGACGATGGTGCGGCCCTTGAGCTCGATTCGCGAGGAGAGGATCTCCAACGCGGGCACGACGTACTCGGTGGCGTTGAGCACGTCGAACACGGTGACGTCCGGGCCCTCGAGGGAGTCGGAGAGCCGGAAGGCGAGCTCGACCTCGATGCGGACGTTGGAGAACTGGTCGTACTCGATGACCGAGCCGTTCTCGAAGACCGCGTCGGCGAAGATTGCGCCGTAGTCCGGCTCGGTGATCCCCGTGGCCTCCTGCATCACGCGGGAGGTCAGCCCGATCTTGCGCCCGACGAGCCGGCGTCCCGCCGCCACACCCCGCCGGCGCCACTCGTTCTGGACGGCGTAGGAGTCGTCCACCGTCATGCCCGGGTAGCGGGCCGTCAGGAGCGGCACCGTCGTACGGTCCCGCTCCGCCGCGGCGAGCTCGTCGGCGATGGCGGTGATGGTCTCGTTGTCGAGCGTGGTCATCCCTTGTCCTTCTCGTAGCGTGCGCGCCACTCGCGGTTCATCGGGGAGAGGCCCTCGATGGCGTGCCCTGCGGCGACGCGCTGCGCGATCCAGGCGTCTTCGTCCTCCTGGGCGGGCGTCGCGTCGACGATGTCCGCAACAATCGTATACGGAATGACGCCGACCCCGTCCGGGCGTCCACGATTGCGTGATCGGGCACGGAGCGACCTCATCCATCGGTCGGCAGATCCCTGCCCGGTCGTGCCTCAGCGCCGGCCACGAGGTTCCGAGCTGGCCGCCCAGGCGGCCCGGGGAGGCCCGGCGCGGGTGAGCTCCTCGAGAACCTCGAGCACGTGGCGGTAGGGGCGACCGGTCGCGGCGCTCATCCCCATCTCGCAGGTGCGGTTGCACGAGACGTAAGCGTCGAACGGCCCGGCCGCCCCCTCCGCGGCGGCGATCTCGGCCGCCTCCCGCTCGGTGGCCCCGGCCGGCAGCTCGGGGTGGAGCATGCCGCGGTCCCCGGCCGTGCCGCAGCACCCCCACTCGTCCGGTACGACGACCTCGCGGGCGCCGGCGGAGGCCACGGCCGTCAGGTCCTCCACCGCCTCGAGGTGCACCGTGGAGCAGGTCGGGTGGACGACCACCCGGTCCAGGCGCGCCGAGTCCGCCACCGCGAGCCGCCCCAGCAGGTGCTCGCGGGTGAAGGTCACGGCGTCGACGACCCGCACCCGGGCCCACCGCTCGGCCGCCGCTCCGGTGAGCCGGGCGGCGACGGCACGCAGCCCGTGCGTGCAGCTGGCGGCGTCGCAGACGAGCGGGAGGCGGCCGCCGTCGGTCAGCTCCCAGACCGAGGCGGCGACCCGTCCGGCCATCGCCGCCGCGCCGTCGACCAGACCCTTGGACTCCCACACGGTGCCGCAACACAGGCCGTCGATGTCCTGCGGCACCGCGAGCCGGACCCCGGCGCGGGTGCACAGCTCGACGAATGCGCGGCCGGCCCCGATGCCGCCCCCCTCCGCCGCGAAGAGCGAGCCGATACAGGCGGGGAAGAACACCGCCTCGTGCGGCCTCCTGACGGCGGCTGCCGATCGCCTGCTGCCGAGAAGTGGGCTCTCGGTGGGAACTGGGCTCTCGGCGAGAAGTGAGCTCTCGGCGGAAAGTGAGCTCTCGGCGGGAACTGGGCTCTCGGTGGAAAGTGGGCTCTCGGCGGGACGTGGGGTGTGGGTGACGGTGTGACGGGTGGGGAGGAGGGTGCTGCGGGGCCGGCCCGGGCCGGGCAGCCTCCCGTCGGCGTGCGGCACGAGGTCCCGACCGCGCTCCCCCACGACGGCGCGCACCGCCGTCGTCGCCGCGTCGAGCACCGGGCCGGGGACGTGGTCGGCGACGGCGAGCGCCCCCCGCAGCGCCGCCGTCACCGGCTCCCACGCCCCCGCGAGCCGGCGTCCGACCGCCTGCGCGAGCGGCCCGTTGGCGGCGGCGCGGCGCTGCTTCATCACCGCCCCGGTGTCGATGTCGACCGGGCAGGCGACGCGGCACAGCGAGTCGGCGGCACAGGTCTGGACCGCCGCGTAGTCGTAGTCGCGCTCGATGGCGGCGCGGCGCTCGGGTGTCGCGTCGGCAGCCTCGCGGAGCAGGGCGATGCGCTGCCGCGGCGTCGTGGTCGTGTGCCGGGACGGGCAGACCGGCTCGCAGAACCCGCACTCGACGCAGCGGTCGAGCTCGGGGTGGACGCGCGGGTAGCGCTTGAGGTCGCGCAGGTGGATCGTCGGGTCGTCGGAGATGACGACGCCGGGGGCGAGGATGCCGCGCGGGTCGCACAGCCGCTTGATCTCCCGCATGACGGCGTAGAGCTCGGGACCGTACTGCCGCTCGACGAACGGGGCCATCATCCGGCCGGTGCCGTGCTCGGCCTTGAGCGAGCCGCCGGCGTCGAGGACGAGCGCGGCGAGCTCCTCGCTGAAGGCGGCGTAGGCGTCCCGGGCCCGGGGGTCGGCCAGGTCGGGGTTGATCATGAAGTGGAGGTTGGCGTCCTTGGCGTGCCCGAACGTCACGGCGTCGGTGTAGCCGTAGCGCGCGAGCAGGCCCTGGAGGGAGCGCACCGTCCCGCTCAGGGCGGGCCCGGGCACGACGACGTCCTCGAGCATCGCGGTGGTGCCCGCGGGACGGGCCCCGGCGACGGCGGCGTACAGGCCCTTGCGCACCTGCCACATCGCGGCCCGGGCCCGCGCGTCGACGGTGAGCGCGGTGGCGGCGGCCGGGTCGAGCCCGGCGAGCACCGGCTCGGCGGCGCCCACCAGCTCGGCCAGCCCCTCCGGGCTCGCGTGCTGGAGCTCGACGAGGAGGGCGGTGTGCCGGTCCACGGTGAGCCCGCGGAGCACCGGGTCGGCACGCCGGTCGCGCTGGGCCACCCGCAGCGCGGCGGCGTCCATGAGCTCGACGGCCACCGCCCCGGTCGCCGCCACGTGTGGCAGCGCGTCGGTGGCGGCGCCGATGGAGTCGAGGACGAGCAGCGCGGTGGCGGCGTGCGGCAGGGCGGGCACGGTGCGCAGGGTGACCTCGGCGAGGTAGGCGAGCGTGCCCTCCGAGCCGACGACGAGGTGGGCGAGGATGTCGACGGCTGCGTCGTGGTCGAGCAGCGCGTTGAGCCCGTAGCCCATGGTGTTCTTCATCGCGAACTGCTGCTCGATACGGCGGCGCAGGTCGGGCCGGGAGCGGACGTGGTCACGCAGCCGCAGCAGCCCGGCGTGGAGCTCGGGCTCCCGGGTGGCGAGGAGGGCGTCGGCGTGGGGCGCGGCGGTGTCGACGACGGTGCCGCTGGGCAGGACGAGCACCATCGAGTCGAGCGTGCGGTAGGCGGTGGCCGCCGTGCCGGACGTCATCCCGGAGGAGTTGTTGGCGACGACGCCGCCGACCGTGCAGGCGATCTCGCTCGCCGGGTCGGGGCCGAGCCGGCGCCCGTACCGGGCCAGCGCCGCGTTGACCCGCCGCAGCACGGCGCCGGGCGCGCAGCGCACCCGGGCGCCGTCGTCGAGGACCTCGACGTCCTGCTGGTGGCGGCGCACGTCGAGGAGGACGCCGTCGGTCACCGCCTGACCGGACAGGCTGGTGCCACCGGCCCGGAAGGTGAGCGGGACGCCGGCCCGGCCCGCGGCCGCCATCACCGCAGCGACCTGCTCGGTGGAGGTGGCCGTGACGACGGCGCGGGGGCGCAGGAGGTAGTGCGAGGCGTCGTGCGCCAGCCGGGCGACGTCGACCTCGCGCGTGCTCAGGGCGCCCGGCCCGGCGGCGCGGCCGATCTCGGCCAGGGCGACCATCGACCTCCTCCTCCCTCGTCGTGGGCCGCCCGCGGACGGCCCGGTGTCACGGGCACGGGCGGGCCCGGGGCACCCCCCGCCCCAGGCCCGCCGGCCGTCAGCCGTCGAGCGACGACCGTACTTGGAGCGCGAGCGCCCGCAGGTGCTCGGCCGCCTCGTCGGTGAGGACGGCGCTGCGCTTCGGGTGGTCCAGGTGCTGGACGAACCGGTCCAGCGCGCCCTGGGCCTGCCGGCTGCGTCCGGCGGCGAGGTGCCGCTCGGCCTGGTCCAACGCGGTGGTCAGCAGCCGCAGGACGGGGCCCCCGCCGTCACCGTGGGTGACGTGCTCGTCGAGCGCCTCCCGGAGCCGGTCGATCGACAGGTCGTAGAGCCGGTACCCGTCCGCCAGCTCGTCGAAGGCGGCGAGGTCGTCCGCCCACCCGGCGATGATCTCGTCAGGGTGGACGCCCGCCTCGAGCTGCATGCGCACGCTCTTGTCGCCGCTGAGCCGGTCGATCCAGCAGATGTCGCTCTCCGCGTCGCACGTCGCGTTGGGGTAGAGGTTCGTCTCCTCCCGCCAGTCCACGCCCTCGGTGTCGTAGAAGGCCTGGAGCACGTGCAGACCGGTGCGCACCGGGACGTAGGCGGCGGGGTCGGTGATGTGGATCTCCACGCCGCCGGAGAGCCGCCCGGCCTGCTTGCTCGTCGTCGGGTTGGCGAACATGGGGCGGAAGTGGACCCCTTCGAGACCGCGGGAGTTGAGGTCGGCGGCGAGGTCGTAGGCCTCGACCTCGTCGATCTCCCCGTGACCGATCCACAGGAACGGCTTCGTGGTGCCGCGGCCCTCCGAGGCGTCCAGCGACTCGATGAGGCCGGTACCGACGTACACCCACGCCGTCTCGATGGTGGGGATGTTCGGCGAGGGAGCCACCCACTCCAGGCCGTACCCGGTGACGAAGTCGTCCGGGTCGTAGCCGGTGAGCTCGACGACGTGGAAGTCCTCGACCGGCTCGGGGAGGAACTCCCCGTTGAACAGGGAGGCGAGCTCACCGACCGTGAGGCCGTGCTGCATGGGGATCTCCCGCAGCCCGACGAACGACGACAGCGCGGGGTCGAGGACCGGCCCGTCCATGCGGTCACCGAGCGGGTTCGGTCGGTCCAGCACGATGAAGCCCTTGTCGAACTCGGCCGCGGCGTCCATCGCGTAGTACATCGTCCAGATGTAGGTGTAGAAGCGGGCCCCGATGTCCTGGATGTCGAAGAGGAGGACGTCGACGTCCTCGAGCATCTCCTCGGTGGGCCGCTGCGTGCGCCCGTAGAGCGACCACACGGTCAGCCCGGTGCGCGGGTCGACGTAGCTCTCGATGTTGGCGCCGGCGGGGGCTCCGCCGAGGATGCCGTGCTCGGGGGCGTAGAGCGCGGTGAGCTCGTAGTTGCCCTCCTCCTGCCCCGCGATGAGCAGGTCGACCGAGTGGGTGAGGTCGGCGTCCACCCCGGTGGGGTTGGTGATGAGGCCGACGCGCTTGCCGTCGAGCCGCGCGAGCTCGGCGGGGTCGGAGAGCAGGCGCTCGATGCCGAGCTCGACGGTGGGCCCGGTGGCCTGGAGCACCTGCGGGGCGGCCGGCTGGGCGGCGGGCTGGGGAGCCCCCGGGGCGGCGACGGCGAAGCCGCCCCCCGCCACCGCGATGGCGGCACCGGCGGCGAGCACCGGCGTCCACGTCCGGTGTCGACGTTGGGTCATGGTCGTCCTTTCGTCAGGGTGGGCGAGGGTCACGCCTGGGGCGTGCGGCGTTGCAGCTCGGCGACCGTCTCCCGGAGGAAGGTCGCCGCGGCGAGCCCCCACGGGTAGGGCGCAGCCTCCCGGGCGGGACGGACGAGAGTGAGGGCCGGCGCGGTGGTCGTCGACTGCTCGGTGCTCGACCGAGCTGCGGTGCCGTCGACCACCGTGAGATGTCTGCGCTGACTGTGCCCGTGCACGCGGCCCCCTTGCATCGCCCGACGGGTGCGGTACCCGTCCGGCCCTACTGTGGCCGAGCCGTGAGGTGGCGTCAAGAAGTGACACTGGCGGCTGCCTGCACGTCAGCAAGTTTCGCCCCTCACCCCGGCCGTCATGGGACGGTGTGACGCCACTCGGCGCGGCGTATCCGAACGGTCACGGCATGGCATTTCCCGGGGGTAGCCTTGACCGTGACGCCGCACGTGGGAGGGTTCATGGACCGCCGAGCGCGCACCCGCGCGGGTACTGCGCTCGCCCTGGTCGCAGCCCTGGTGGCCGGGTGCGGTGAACCTGCCGGCGACGACTCCGTGGTCGACGCCGCCTCGGCCGGCCTGTCGAGCGTGACCTTCCGGCTGTGGGACGAGGCCGCGGCCGACGCCTACCGGGAGTCGTTCGACGCCTTCAACGCGATCCACCGCGACATCTTCGTCGAGGTGGAGGTCGTGCCCCGCAAGGGGTACGCCGAGCGGGTGGCCTCCGACCTCGCGGCCGGCACGATGGCCGACATCTTCTGGACCACGAGCGACGCCGTCGCGGCGCACGCGCACGGGGGCGACCTCCTCGCGCTGGGCGAGGTGCTCGGCGAGGACGTCGAGCCGTGGGAGGCCACCGTCACCGACCTCTACACCCGCGACGGCGAACTCTGGGCAGTGCCGCAGGTGTGGGACGCGACGGTGCTCTTCTACAACACCGACCTCGTCGCGGAGGCGGGCGTGGACCCGACGGCGCTCACCTGGGACCCGGCCGCCGTGGCCGAGCACGCCGCACCCGCCGCGGGGGACGACACCGACCCGCAGGAGCCGGCACCGGAAGCGGCCGAGCAGCCCGTGGCGGCGGCAGCGGCCCCGGCCGACACGCTGCGGGCCGCCGTCCGGGCGCTGACCCGGGACACCGCGGGCCGGGCGGCGACCGAGGACGGCTTCGACGCCGGCGCGGTGGCCGAGCACGGCATCAACACCGACCTCACGGCACCTGCCGTCTGGCTCACCTACCTCACCCAGCTCGGCGGCGCCCCGCGGGCGGGCACCGACCTCGACCTCGCCGGGCCGGAGGGCCAGGCGACGTTCGGCTACCTCGCCGCGCTCCCCGTCGTGCCGACGGACCCCGAGTCGGTCCCGGCGCGCGAGCTCTTCGCCGCCGGCAGGCTCGCCCTCTTCCAGTCGACGTCGGCCGACATGCGCTACCTCGCGGAGCACGCGGAGGTGGAGTGGGCGGTGGCCCCGGTCCCCGCCGGCCCGGAGGGTGCCGTCTCGGTGGTCGACGGCGTCGGCGCGGCGGCCAACGCCGCCACCGACGACCCCGAGGCCACCGCCGAGGTGCTGCGCTGGCTCGCCTCGAGCGACGGACAGTCGGCGCTGGCGAGCCACGGCGTGGGTGTCCCGGCCGCCGCCGGCGCCCAGGAGCTGTTCCTCCGCGCCTGGGCGGACCGGGGGGTGGACGCCGCCGCCGCCCTCGCCGTGGACCGCGCCGTCACCGCGGCCGGCGGGCCGCAGGTCGACGCGGCCCTCGAGGCGGTGCGCCCGGTGCTCGCGCAGACGCTGCACGGGGGCGCCGAGGTGGGTCCGACCCTCGTCACCGCGCAGCGGACGGCGGAGGCGACGCTCGGATCGGGGACACCGAAAACCCCGTGACACCCCGGCCTCCGCGGACATATCGTCTGCGGTACACGGGAAAGGAGGTGGTCCGAGACATGAGCTCTACTTGGACGCGTGAGGTGGCTGTCCGCTAGCCGTCTGTCGGACGGACTCGACCCGGGTCCACCGCCGGACGGCGGCGAGATCCCGGCAGTCACCGGTACCCGCGGGGCCGTGGCTCGTCCACCACGGCACCTTGGCCACGGCCAGGAACCCGCGGGTACTGCCCTGCCTGGCAGGCTAGGCACATGGACCTTCGCATCTTCATCGAACCTCAGCAGGGCGCCTCCTACGCCGACCAGCTCGCCATGGCCCAGCGCGCGGAGCAGCTCGGCTTCTCCGCCTTCTTCCGCTCCGACCACTTCCTGCGGATGGGCGACGGCGACCCGCTGCCCGGACCGACCGACGCCTGGACGACACTCGCCGGGATCGCCCGGGAGACGTCCCGGATCCGCCTGGGCACCCTGGTGACGTCGGCGACCTTCCGCCAGCCGGGCGTGCTCGCCGTCCAGGTCGCCCAGGTCGACGACATGTCCGGCGGCCGGGTCGAGCTCGGGCTGGGTGCGGGCTGGTTCGAGGAGGAGCACCGCGCCTACGGCATCCCCTTCCCGCCCCAGCGGTTCGGCCTGCTCACCGAGCAGCTGGAGATCATCACCGGGATGTGGGCCACGCCGGTCGGGCAGACCTTCGACCACGACGGCGAGCACTACCAGGTCGTCGACTCCCCCGCGCTGCCCAAGCCGGTGCAGGACCCGGTGCCCGTGATCATCGGCGGCAACGGCCCGCGCCGCACGCCGCGGCTCGCCGCTCGCTTCGCCGCCGAGTACAACCAGTCCTTCCCGCCGAAGGACCAGATCGTCCCCCAGCGAGACCGGGTCCGTGCGGCGTGCGAGGAGCTCGGCCGCGACCCCGACGAGCTCGTCTACTCCGTCGCGTTCGTCGCCTGCATCGGCAAGGACGAGCAGGAGATGGCGCGCCGGGCGGAGGCCATCGGCCGTGGGCCCGCCGAACTGCGCCGCAACGGCCTGGCGGGCAGCCCCCAGGAGATGCTCGACGGCCTGGGCGCCCTGGCCGAGCAGGGGATCAGCCGCGTCTACCTCCAGTGCCTGGACATCGGCGACCTCGACCACCTCGAGCTCATCGCCGCCGAGGTGCTGCCGCACGTGCCGAGGACCGCGTGAGCGCCGGGCCACGCCCCCTGCGGGTCGGGCTGCACCTGGGCTACTGGGCGGCCGGCCCGCCGGAGGGCGCGGCCCACGCCGTCGAGCTCGCCGACGAGGCGGGGCTGGACTCGGTGTGGACCGCCGAGGCGTACGGCTCCGACGCGTTCACGCCGCTCGCCTGGTGGGGGTCCCTCACCTCGCGGGTGCGGCTCGGCACGGGCATCGCCCAGCTCTCCGCTCGCACGCCGACGGCGACGGCGATGGCGGCCCTCACCCTCGACCACCTCTCCGGCGGCCGCGTCGTCCTCGGGCTCGGCGCCTCCGGGCCGCAGGTGGTCGAGGGCTGGTACGGCCGCCCCTACCCCCGCCCGCTCGAGCGCACCCGGGAGTACGTCGACATCGTCCGCCAGGTGCTGCGGCGGGAGGGTCCGGTGCGGGCCCAGGGCCGGCACTACCGGCTGCCCCTCGACGGGGAGGGCACCACCGGCGAGGGCAAGGCACTGCGCGCCACGGTCCACCCGCGCCGACCGGACCTGCCCATCCACCTCGCGGCGCAGGGACCGCGGAACGTCGCGCTGGCCGCGGAGATCGCCGACGGCTGGCTCCCGGCGTTCTTCTCCCCGCGCCTGGACGGCTGGGCCCGCGAGCAGCTGGCGCGCGGGTTCGCGAACCGTTCGCCCGACCTCTCGCCGGTCCAGCGGTTCGAGGTGAACGCCTCCCTGCCGGTGGCCGTCGGCACCGACGTCGAGTCCGCGGCCGACAGGGTGCGGCCCCACCTGGCGCTGTACATCGGCGGGATGGGCTCGGAGCGGTCGAACTTCCACCGCGAGGCGGTCGAGCGGCTGGGGTACGAGGCCGCCTGCGCCGAGGTCCGTCGCCGATGGGTCGCCGGGGACCGGGAGGGCGCCGCCCGCGCCGTGCCCACCGAGCTCGTCCTCGACGTCGCCCTGGCGGGACGCCCGGAACAGCTCCGCGACCAGCTCGCGACCTGGCGGGGGACGGTGGTGACCGGCGTGCTGCTCCAGCTGCCGCCCGCCGCCGTGCCCGCCGTCGTCGACGCGCTCGCAGGCCGCGCCGTGGACGGTCCTGCTCCCGCCGGGTAGCCTCCCCGACGTGACCGACATCGAGATGGTGGAGCGGGGGCCCGCCGTCATCGTCGGCGTCCCGGTGATCGGGACGTTCGCCGAGCTCGGGCGGCTCGTCCCCGAGGCATGGCGACGACTGCACGACCGGGTCGGGCAGGACTCGGACCTCACCCTGGCCGAGGTGAGCGTCGACCTGGGTGACGGGCGCTACCACGAGACCCTCGGCGCCCTCACCGGGGCGCGGGAGGCCCGCCGGCTGCACATCCCGGGCTGCGTCTGCTCCTACGTCCCCGGGGGACGCTGGGTCCAGACGATCCACGAGGGGCCGGAACGGGCGATCGCGGACACCTTCGGTCGGCTGCTCGACCGGATCGCCGCCGACGGCGGGCAGCCGGGACCGCACAAGCTCGACATCGGCTACACGGTGGACGGCGAGGGCGGCCCCCACCTGCTGGCGGTCCAGCTCGCCTGACGGCCGCGCCCGGTCCGCGACGCCGCCGACGTGCCGAGCCGGGGATCGAGGAGCACCCTGAGAGGCACGAACGTGCCGTCCACCACCGACCGCTTCGGTGCAGGTGTGTGCGCGGACGGCCTCGACTCGGGGGAGAGTGATGAGAGTGCGGACAACGCATGGGGTACGTGTCGTCGGGGCGGCGCTGGCGCTCGTCCTGGCAGGTGGTGCAGGTGCCGCCGTCCAGGGCTGGGGCGGCTGGGACGACGACCGGGGCCACCAGGAGCGGGCCCACCACCGGGACCGCGACCACGGCCGGCACGGGAAGGACCGGGAGCGCGCCAAGAACGTCATCTTCATCGTCGGCGACGGGATGGGCATCGCCCACCGCGAGCTCATCCGGCTCGCCACCGTCGGCCGCGACGCAGAGCTGGAGATGAACCAGCTGCAGTACCAGGGCTGGGCGCAGACCGACCCCGCCGACACCGAGGAGGTCGTCACCGACTCCGCCGCGGGGGCGACCGCGTTCTCCACCGGGGTGCGCTCCTACAACGGAGCGATCGCGGTCGACCTCGACGGCAACCCGGTGACCACGCTCCTCGAGCGGGCCGAGCGGGCCGGCAAGTCCACCGGTCTGGTGACGACGTCGCAGGTGACCGACGCCACGCCGGCGGCCTTCGGCTCGCACGTCGAGGACCGCGGGAACCAGAGCGAGATCGCCCGTCAGTACCTGGAGGAGACCGGGGTCGAGGTCATCCTCGGCGGCGGTGAGGACTGGTGGTACCCGGAGGGTGAGGAGGGCGCCTGGCCCGACAACCCGGAGTCCGACCCGACCGAGGCGAGCAAGGGCACGGCGGGCAACCTCGTCGAGCGTGCCCGGGAGCTGCGGTACCGGTACGTCACCTCGGCCGAGGAGCTCGCGGCCGCCCCGAGCCGCGGCAAGCTGCTCGGGCTCTTCGCCAACGAGGAGATGTTCGAGCACACCGGCCCCGCGGCCCCGCTCTACGAGCCGTCGGTCCCGCTGCGGGACATGGCAGCCAAGGCGCTGGAGATCCTCTCCCGCGACCGGGACGGGTTCTTCCTCCTCATCGAGGAGGAAGGCATCGACGAGATGGCCCACCACGGTCACGCCGCCGAGCTCATCCAGGCGGGGCAGGCGCTGGACGAGACCGTCGCCCTGGCCCGCGAGTTCGCCGCGGAGCACGGTGACACGCTCGTCGTCGTCGTGGGCGACCACGAGACGGGTGGGCTGGCCATCGAGCTCGTCGACGACGAGGACGAGTCCGGTGAGGGCGAGCAGGAGGAGGAGGGTCCCTTCACCCTCGCCGGCACCGACCAGACCTTCACGGTCGACTGGACCACGGGCGGCCACACCGGGGCCGCCACCCCGGCGAGCGCCGAGGGTCCGGGCGCCCGGGCGATGATCGACGTGCGGGACAACACCGATATCCACGGCCTCGTGCTCGACGCCATGCGGCTGGGCCGTCGCTGACCGAGGGACCGGGACGATGCGCCCGGTCGGTCCACGGCGGCCCCGACGGGCCGCCCGCGTGACCGGCCGGGCGTACCCGTCTCGGCAGGGGGCTTATGCTCAGAGTGAGATCAAGTGCTACGCTCGGCCCGTCACACGCCCCCACACGAGGACCCCGCCATGGTCAGCCACACCCCGCACGCCCCCGCCCGGCAGTCGCTCACCCGCGCCGAGCGGCTGGACCGGCTCCCCTTCACCCGCGCCCACGGCAAGCTGCTCGGGGGCTCGGGGATCGGGTGGGCGCTCGACGCGATGGACGTCGGGCTCATCTCCTTCATCATCGCGGCCCTCGGCCAGGAGTGGGGGCTGACCGCCACCGAGCAGTCCTGGCTCGCCTCCGTCGGCTTCGTCGGGATGGCCATCGGCGCGAGCGTCGGCGGCCTGCTCGCCGACCGGATCGGCCGCCGGCAGGTCTTCGCGCTCACCCTGCTCGTCTACGGCCTGGCCACCGGCGCGTCCGCCCTGGCCACCGGGCTCGTCATGCTCATCGTCCTACGCTTCGTCATCGGGCTGGGGCTCGGGGCCGAGCTGCCCGTCGCCTCGACGCTGGTCAGCGAGTTCGCGCCGCGGCGCATCCGCGGCCGTATCGTCGTCATCCTCGAGGCCTTCTGGGCGGTCGGCTGGATCGCCGCGGCCCTCATCGGCAACTTCGTCGTCGCCGGGGACAACGGCTGGCGGTGGGGCTTCGTCATCGGGATGGTCCCGGCCTTCTACGCCATCTACGTGCGCCTCGGCATGCCCGAGTCGGTGCGCTTCCTCGAGCGCAAGGGCCGGGTCGCCGAGGCGGAGGCCGCCGTCCGCGTCTACGAGTCGGCCGCGGGGCAGGAGCCGGTGCCCTCCCCTGTCGTCACCGAGGACGCCGCCCCGCCGCACTGGCGCCAGTTGTGGACAGCCCGGTTCCGCCGGCGCACGGCCGCCCTGTGGGTCGTGTGGTTCGGGGTGAACTTCGCCTACTACGGCGCCTTCATCTGGATGCCGTCCCTGCTCATCGCCAAGGGCTTCTCCCTGGTCGCGTCCTTCGAGTACACGCTGATCATCACCCTCGCCCAGCTGCCCGGGTACGCCCTGGCCGCCTTCCTCATCGAGAAGTGGGGCCGGCGCGCCACCCTGGCGGGCTTCCTCGCCGGCTCGGCCGTCGCGGCGGTGCTCTTCGGCCAGGCGGACACGGTGCCGACGATCCTCGCCGCCGGGATGGCGCTGTCCGCGTTCAACCTCGGGGCGTGGGGCGCCCTGTACGCGGTGAGCCCCGAGATCTACCCGACCGCGCTGCGCGGTACCGGCTCCGGCAGCGCGGCTGCCTTCGGCCGCCTCGCCTCGATCATCGCGCCGCTCGCCGTCCCGTGGTTCATCAGGTCGGGTGGCTCGGGGGTGGCGTTCGTCGCCTTCGGCGTCGCGTTCGTCCTCGCCATGGTCGGGGCGCTGTTCCTGCCGGAGTACCGCGGGGTGGCGCTCGAGGAGGAGTAGGCCTCACACCGCGGCGAGCTGGGCCTGGGCGGCCGCCCGGTGCTCGGGGCGCCCGGTGGCCAGGGCGTACAGGCCGTAGCCCACCGGTCCGGCGGTCATGAGGGCCGCGCACCGCTCGGCCAGCCGCGGCCAGCTCACCCCGCCGGCGGCGACGTATGCCCGCACCGTGGTCGCGAACGCCTCCGGCGGGGCGAAGGCCTGCTGGTACATGAAGTCACGGGCGGGGTCGTCCCCCCGCGCGGTGGTCCAGTCGAGCACGCCGGTGACACCGTCCTCCTCGTCGACGAGGACGTGGGCGGGATAGAGCTCGCCATGGGTGAAGACGGTCTCCTCCGGCCACAGGTCGTCGTCGGCCAGCCACGCCGCGAGCCGCTCCTCCAGCGCGGGGTGCACGTCGAACTCCTCGCACACGACACCGACGTCCTCCCGCCAGCGCTCCCGCACCTCGTCCGGCGAGCGCACCTCGACGCCGAGCTCGGCGGCCTCCTCGAGCGGTGCCGCATGCAGCGCCGCGAGCAGCCGGCCGAGCTCGGCGGCGTACCGCTCCGAGGCCGGGTCGAGGTGCCACGTCACCTCCTCGCCCTCGAGGGTGAGCCCCGGACGCCCCGGCAGCAGCGGGTAGGCGACGAGGTCCTTCGCCCGCACCTGCCAGTCCGGGACCGCCACGGTGAGGTGCCGGGAGGCGAAGGCGAGGATCGCCTCCTCCCGGTCCAGGGCCGCCGAGACGTCCGGACGGCGCGGGACGCGCAGCACCCACTCCCGCCCGTGGATGTCGACGGCGTAGGCGACGTGGAAGTCCAGCCCGGCGTCATTGTGGCGCAACGAGCTCCCCTCCAGCTGAAGACCGTGCCTCGCCGCCCGCTCGAGCAGGTCTTCGTCCCCCGTCATGGGACAACTCTGACAGCGGCGTGGGCACCCTGCACACGATGCCGGAGGCACCCCGCCCCGCCCGACCCGCCCGGACCGACGGCATGCGATCCGGACGGGTGATCCTCGTCATAACCACCCGGGCGCCCGATCCGGCCGGGGCCGGGGATCCCGCGGCCACGGCGCGTCGGAGTGCGCGGACTCACCCCGGGGCATCGCCGGGCCCGACCTAGCATCGACAGGTGATGACGCATTTTCCCTCGCCCGCCCGCCGGGTCCTGCCGTGGACCATGGTCCTCGGCGTCGTCATCGTCGCCGTCAACCTGCGCGGGCCGATCGTCGCCCCGGCCCCGGTGCTCGGGCCGATCCGCGAGGACCTCGGGCTGTCGAGCACGGTCGCCGGCCTGCTCACCAGCCTGCCGGTGCTCTGTTTCGCGCTGGCCGGCCCGGTGGCCTCCTGGGTGATCCGGCGCGTGGGACCGGACAGCGCCGTCGTGCTCACCCTGCTCGGCGTCCTCCTCGGCACCGTGGTGCGGTCCGCCGGTCCGGCCCCGACAGTGCTCATCGGCACCGCGATCATCGGTGCGGCGATCATGGTGGGCAACATCGTCGTGCCGGTGCTCATCCGGCGGGACGTGCCCTGGCAGCGGGCCGGGATGGTCACCGGGCTGTACACGGCCGCGATGAACGTCGGCTCCATGCTCACCTCGCTGGGCACCGCGCCGCTCGCCTCCGTGGTCGGCTGGCGGTGGGCGCTGGCCGTCTGGGGGCTGCTCGCCGCCGCCGGGGTGGTCTACTGGCGGCCGCTGGCCCGCCGCGCCCGGGCCGCAGCCGCCGACGCCGCGCCGCCCACGCGCGGCACGGTGCGTCTGACCCCGTCGGTGTCGCGGATCTCCTGGCTGCTCCTCGTCGCCTTCGGCGGCCAGTCCTTCGCCTACTACGCCGTGTCCGCCTGGCTGCCGACGCTGCTGTCCGACACCCGCGGGCTGGATGCCGCGGCGTCGGGGGTCACCGCCTCGCTCTTCCAGATCTTCGCGGTCGTCGGCGCGTTCGGGGTGCCGGCCCTGGCGGCGCGCGCCCCGGGCTGGGTGCCGGTCGCGACCGTCGCGGCCGGCTGGGTGACGATGCCGATCGGGCTGCTGCTGGCCCCCGAGGCCTACCTGCTGTGGTCCGTGCTCGGCGGGATCGGGCAGGGTGGCGGGTTCACCGCGATCCTGTCGATCATCGCGCGCGTCACCGGCAGCGACGCCGAGGCGGCCACCGTCTCCGCGCGCGTCCAGACCGGCGGCTACGTCATCTCGGCCACGGGGGCCCCGCTGGTGGGGGCGGTGTACGCGGCGACGGGCGGCTGGTCGGCCCCGCTGCTCGTCGTGCTCACCGCGGCCCTGTCCTTCGCCGTGACCGGCGTGGTGGCGGCGCTCCTCGCGCGCCGCCACCAGCCGCACTGACTCAGACGTCGCGGCGGCGCAGGCTCATCGCGCCGGCCACCAGGGCGACCACGGCGTAGGCGCCGACGACGGCCACTCCCTGCCAGGGGCTGAGCACCTCGTTGGTGCCCTGGAGGCCGGAGGTGCCGACGAACGCGACCGCGGCGGGCAGCGGCGTCACGCTGACCAGGTCCTGCACCCAGTCGATGGTGACGAACTGCAGGACACCGGGGACGAGGAGGAGCAGTCCGAGGACGGCGGTGATGCTGCCGGCGGTGTGCCGCACGACGGTGCCCAGGCCGAGGGCGACGAGCGCCACGGCGACGAAGAAGTAGGTCATCCCGCCGAACGCCCACCAGGTGTGCGCCTGGTCGAGCTGCGGCAGCAGGTCGTGCTCGGAGAGCCACGGGGAGGCGACGAGCGTCGCGACGACGAGGCTGAGCACGCTCGTCACGGCAGTGACGACGACGAGCGCCACGGCCTTGGCCCACAGCACCGGCAGCCGGGTGGGGACCGCGGCGAAGGTCGAGCGCGCCATACCCGTGGAGAACTCCCCGGTGATGAGGAGCGCCCCGAGGACCGCGATGCTCACCATGCCGAACTGGAAGCCGGACATGAGGAGCTCGGGGCCGTGCGGCTCCAGCCCCGCCTCGGCGGCGTAGGCGACGAAGTCGTCGACGGTGCTGGCCACCGCCAGGGCGATGAGCGCCATGACGGTGACCGTGATGGCCAGGTTCCACCACGTGGAGCGCAGCGAGAGGAGCTTGACCCACTCACCGCGCAGGACACCGCCGAAGCTCAGCTCACCGACCTCCGCCCGGCCGGTCGGCCGGCGGGCCGGGGTCTGCGTCGTGCTCGGGTGCTGCCGTTGCGCCAGGGTGGTCATGCTGCGATCTCCTTCTGGGTGCGGTACTCGACCGCGGAGCTGGTGAGGTTGAGGTAGGCCTCCTCGAGGCTGGCGCGCTGGAGGCGCAGCTCGTGCAGGACGATGCCGTGCCGGGCGGCGAGGGTGCCGACCTGCTCGACCGACGCGCCACGCACGTCGAGGGCGTCCGCGGTGATCTGGACGCGGGCACCGTCGACCTCGAGGCGGGCCGCCAGCTCGGTGGCCTGCGGCGAGCGCACCTTGACGACGGCGCCGGTCGCCGAGTCGATGACCTCCTGGACCGGCCCGGCGGCGATGATACGGCCGCGGCCGATGACGAGGAGCTGGTCGGCGGTCTGCGCCATCTCGCTCATGAGGTGGGAGGACAGGAGCACGGTGCGCCCCTCGGCGGCGAGCTGCCGGACGAGGGTGCGGATCCACGTGACGCCCTCGGGGTCGAGCCCGTTGACCGGCTCGTCGAGGATGAGGGTGTGCGGGTCGCCGAGGAGCGCGACGGCGATGCCCAGCCGCTGGCCCATGCCGAGGGAGAAGCCCTTGACCCGCTTGTTCGCCACCGGGCCCAGCCCGGTCATCTCGATGACCTCGTCCACCCGCTTGCGGGGGATGCGGTGGCTGGCCGCCAGCGCCGTGAGGTGGGAGCGGGCGGTGCGGCCGGGGTGGACGGCGCGGGCCTCGAGGAGGGCGCCGACCTCGCGCAGGGGGGCGCGGTGGCGGGGGTAGGGGGCCCCGTTGACGGTGACCGTGCCCGACGTCGGGCGGTCGAGGCCGACGATCATCCGCATCGTCGTGGACTTGCCGGCGCCGTTCGGGCCGAGGAAGCCGGTCACCGTGCCGGCGGGGATGGTGAAGGTGACGTCGTCGACGGCGGTCTTCTCGCCGTAGCGTTTCGTGAGGTTTCGTGCCTCGATCATTGTTCCTCTGTCCTGTGCGGCCGGGGGTGGTCCCCGGCTCGGGTTCGAGGACCAGTGAACCGGCCGGCCCCGCACGGGCGGATCGGGGGCCGACCCTGGTCGTCCCCTGGTTCTGCCGCCGGGGTCCCTCAGGGTTCTTCCCTGACCACCCCGGACCCCGCGCTCCTGCGCCGCCGCGGACGGCTACCGGGCACCGGCCGCGACGCGGAGGGGACCGTCCACCCAACGGTCGACCTCCGGTCGCGAACGCAGCCGCACGACGGTGAGGTGAGGGTGGCTCACCTCGAGCGGCGGTACTCGGCTCAGGTACTTGTCCCGATGGACGACGGCCCAGCGCACCACGTGCTCGTGGTCGGTGAGGAGGGTGTGCAGCGGTGGCTCGACGTTGCCGTTCCACAGCACCTCCCGCCGCAGCCGGCGCCGCACCGTACGCCCCACCAGGCGGGGGAGCACCACCGTCGCGAAGGGCAGGTCCAGCCACACGAGCAGGTCGGCCCGCTCGGTGAGGAGCGGCCGCACCGCGTCGTACTGCCACTCCGTCACCCAGCGCTCCCGCGCCGCGAACGAGCGGACGTCGGCGACGAACGTGTCCCGCGGCCGCCACCCGGGGCCGTGGAAGAGGGCGTCGAGCTCGACGTGCTCGGCGCCGACGGCACCGGCCACGCGGTGGGCGAGCGTGGACTTGCCCGCGCCGGAGACGCCGGCGACGAGCACCCGGCGCGGTCGACCGGGCAGGGGGTCGGCGAAGCCCAGCACCCGAGCACCTTACGTCCCGGTACTGTCGGGCACGTGCGCATCGCAGTGGCAGGTGGGACCGGAGTCGTGGGGCGGCACGTCGTGCGAGCGGTGCGCGACGCCGGGCACGAGCCGGTCGTCCTCGCCCGCGCCCACGGCGTGGACCTCGTGACCACGGAGGGGTTGGCGCGGGCACTGACAGGCGTCGACGCCGTCGTCGACGTCGCGAACATCACCACGCTCTCCCGGCGACGGGCCACCAGGTTCTTCGGGGCGGTGAGCTCCAACCTGGCGCGGTTGGGCCGGGACGCAGGCGTGCGTCACGTCGTCACGCTGTCGATCGTCGGGGTGGACCGGGTGGGTCTGGGCTACTACCAGGCCAAGCTGCTCCAGGAGAAGGTCGCCCTGGGCGGGCCGGTCGGCGCGACGGTGCAGCGGGCCACGCAGTTCCACGAGTTCGTCGACCAGACGCTGGCCCGGGTCCCGGGACCGCTGGCGCTCCTGCCGCGGATGCGGACGCTGCCGGTGGCGGCCGCGGACGTCGCCGCCCGGCTCGTCACCCTGGCCGCGGGCGAGCCGCAGGGCATGGTCGAGGACCTCGCCGGGCCCGAGGTGCACGAGCTGGTCGACCTCGCCCGCGCCGTGTCGGCCGCGCGCGGCCTGCGCCGGCCGGTCGTCCCGGTGCGGGTGGCGGGGGCCACCGGTCGCGCCCTGGCGACCGGTGGCCTGCTGCCCACCCGTCCCGGCCCGCGCGGCTCGCTCGGCTTCACCGAGTGGCTCGCCGCGCAGACCGGCTGAGCCGCTGCGTCAGGAGGACGACGCGGCGTTGAACTCGGCGTTGATCTTGATGCCGTCGAACTCGCAGTCGTCGGTCTCGCAGAACGCCTCGCCGATGGCGTCGATGGTCTCGGTGTCGCCGTCGTAGATGGCGTCGAGGTAGGCGGGGAGCAGCCGCTGGGACGCCGCCTCGTACTCCTCGGCCGTGATCTGCGTGTACGGCATCTGGGGGTAGACGAAGTTGCCCTGCGGCAGGAAGGACGCGGTCTTCAGGCGGCCGGTGAAGTCCTTGAGGATGTCGCCGATCTGGTCGCCCTCCGTCTCCGGGTCGAAGGAGAGGGTGACCGACACGGAGTTGTCCGACCAGTACTTCTGCGCGAGCGCGGCGAGCTCGGCCTTCTCCCGGAGGGAGACCTCCTTCTCCGAGCGGCGTGCGGCCGACTTGATCGGGAAGAAGATGACCGACGTCCCGGTCGGGTCCTCGCTGGCCGGCTCCACCCGGTACCCGGCGGCGCGGAACAGCGTGACGAGCGGGTCCTCGTTGCGGAAGCGGATCGCGCGGTTGAAGTAGGTGCCGCCCGGGGCCCAGTGCACGCCCGGGGAGACGCCCGCAACGATGCTCACCGTGCCGGAGGGCTTCACCGTGGTGGTGCGGATCGACTCGCGCACCGCGAGCATCTCCGACAGCTCGGTGTCCCACTGCTGGATGGTCCGGTAGCCCTCGTCCATCCACTCGGCCATGACCTCGGTGCCGTGGTTGTCGACGAAGTCGGCGATGCCGGACATCGAGGTGCCGACGCGGCGGTTGCGCTGCATCACCGCGTTGGTGCGCTCCCAGTGGGTGGGGAGCAGAGTGACGATCTTGCCGTAGAGGAAGGCGACCTTGAGCGTGGCGAGCAGGTCCTCCTTCGACTCCGCCCGCGAGGGGTAGGTCTCCACCAGGGTGCAGCACTCGAAGGACTCCAGGGGCTGCTCCGCGCACGGGTTGTAGCCCATGACGCGGTAGTCCTTGTGGTCGGCGGGGTCTGCGAGCCGGCCGTAGGCGCGGGTGGTGTCGAGCCAGATGACGCCGGGCTCGCCGTTGCGGGCGATCGCCTCGGTGATCGGCGAGAGGTCGGTCTCGGTGTCGACGACCACGGAGTTGTTCGACATCCACGCCCAGCCCGGGCTCTCCGGGTCGTAGGAGTTGCGCTCGGGGAAGACCTCGGGGTTCTTCAGGTCGAGGAAGTCGGGGTCGTCGATCTCGCCGAGGAGGATCTCGGCCGAGCGGCGGACGTTGCCGGCGACGACGCACACGCCGATGAGGTTGCCGACGTCGGCGATGTCGCGGCTGGTGAGCCGCTGGCCGCCGCGCCCGTGGAAGATCTTGCGCAGCGCGGTGTGCAGCCGGTGCAGCGGCTCGGGGCCGGCCGCGGTGCCACCGAAGGTGCGGATCGGCGCGCCCTTGGGCCGGATCTGGGAGTAGTCCATGACCGGCAGGACGTCACCGCGCAGGTAGGCGTTGATGACCATCGCGGTGGAGTCCACCCAGCCCTCGCGGGTGTCCGGGATGGTGTACACCGGGGTGCCCGGCTCGACGACGGGCGGCAGCGCCCGGCCCTCTGCGTCGATCTCCAGGCCGGTGGCGGACTCGTGCACCGTGGGGGCGTGGATGGTGAAGTCCTGCTTTGCCCCGGCGGTGTCGAACCCGACACCGACGCCGAGCATCGACGCCTCCATGAGGAAGGTGAAGGGGGTGGAGGGGTCCTCCGGCGTCATGTCCGACGTCGAGACGAAGGCACAGTTCTGCAGCGGGGCGGAGTTGCCGATCTTGTTGACCAGCGGGGTGCCCATGATCCACAGGCCACGGCCGGGCGGGCTCCACTTGAGCTCGAAGAGCCGCTCGTAGGCGTCGCGGGCCATCGCCTGGTACCGGTCCTCGTCCCACGGCAGCCGGCGGCTGGTCATGTGGTCCTTGAGGAGGGAGAACATGCCCTCGACCACGCGCCGGCACACCTCGTGCCAGCGCTCCTTGGTGCCGTCCTCGCGCTGCCGGGAGTAGGTGCGCAGGAAGGTGATCTCCCCGAGGGAGTTCCCGGCGGCGTCGGCATAGCCCCACGGCACGGGGCGGGCGGTGTAGGAGGAGACGAACGAGTCGGGCAGCTGGAAGGAGAACATCACGGGCTTTCTTGGTGCTGTGCGTGCTGGTGGTCAGACGGCGACGGCGGCGGCCTGGGCCACCAGCGCCTTGATCTTGTCGGGCCGGAACCCCGACCAGTGGTCACCACCGGCGAAGACC
>NZ_CALGNQ010000018.1 GCF_937958535.1 uncultured Georgenia sp.
TGCCCACCTCCGTGTCGCGCGACCCGCCCGACGCCGTCCGCGCCGTGAAGTCCCAGCCGTCGGCGAGGAGCTCGGCGCGGCCGGCATAGTCGAGCACGAGGTGCGTGGTCCCGTCGCCGAGCACGTCGAGGGCGACCGGGATGGTCACGGGGCTCCCCGTCGCCCCGGGGGCGGCGACCACGATCGTGCCCTGGTGCGCGCCGGCCGGCAGACCGTCGGCGTCGATCGAGACCTCGACCGTTCCCGGGCCGGTCCCGGAGCTCGGGGACACCGAGAGCCACGCGGCCCCCTGGGTGACAGAGGCCGTCCACGCCAGCGTCCCGGTGCCCTCGTTCGACACGGTGAAGGAGTCCGTCGTCGAGCCGCCGGCCGGCACCGAGGCCGCGAGCTGTGCTCGGGAGACGGCGAGGACGGGCTGGGTGCTCGCCGTGACGGTGACGTCGTGGTAGGTGGCCAGGGGCAGTCCCCCGGGTGAGGCGCCGGTGATGAGGGCCAGCCGCGGGTTGGTGAGGTCCGCCGTCGTGGTGCCCAGCGTCGTCCACGTCGTCCCGTCCACCGAGTACGACCCGGTGATCGTGTCGCCGCTCGCGCGCTGCAGCCGCAGCAGGATGCCCTGGGTCGCGGAGACGGTCGGCTCGGCGAGGATCACCGGGACCTGGTCGGTCTCCGAGACCATGGAGATGCGCTGGGCAAAGTTGAAGTTGCGCGTCACGTAGACGAAGTTGTCGTCGTCGCCGTACACCGCCAGCCCCGCCTGCTGCCAGTTCGCCGTCGGTGCGAAGCTCACCCGCGCCTGGACACTGGTCCACGTCGCCGGCAGGTCCCGGAACAGGGTGTTGACGGTGTTGTTCATCCCCGCCCACACGTCACCCGCATCGGCCGGCACCTTCACCCCGTCGGGCGAGTACTGCACCACCGCCCCGCTGCCCACCTCCGTGTCGCGCGACCCGCCCGACGCCGTCCGCGCCGTGAAGTCCCACCCGTCGGCCACCAGCTCGGCCCGGTTCGCATAGTCCAGCACCAGGTGCGTCACGCCCGCAGCCAGCACCCGTACCGACACCCCCACCGACACCGGGCCGCCCGCAGCGCCGGGTCCCGCGTCGACACGGACGGAGCCCTGGTAGGTGCCCGGCTCCAGGTCGCCGGCGTCAACCTCGACCAGGACGGTGCCCTGGCCGCTGCCCGAGGCGGGCGTGGCCGTCAGCCACTCCTCCCCCTCCTCGACCGTGGTGGACCAGGTCAACGAGCCGCTCCCCGCGTTGGACACCGTGAACGACAGCTCCTCGCCCTCCCCGGTGGGCACGGTCGCCCGGAGCTCCTGCGGGGCCACACTGAGCACCGGGGGCACCATGTCGCTGGTCGCGACGGTGACGGACCGGGGCTGGAGGCCGACCGGGGCGCTGAACAGGGTGCGGTCGCCGCCGTCGCGCACGTCGTGCGGGACGCGCCGGCCGTCGACCAGCACCTCGGTCACGTAGGCGGCGCCGCTGGTGTCGACCTCGAAGGTCACGAGGTCGTCGGGGGTGACGGCGTCCTCGAAGTCCCGTTCGGGTGTGACGGGCATCGGCAGACGCGCGTAGTCGAAGGTGATCGCCTCGGGCGCCTGTGCGTAGTTGCTGATGACCGTCCGGTCGCGCTGGAGGATGTACTTCACGACGGTGCCGATCGGGGCGGTCCAGACGTCCTTCGTCGTGGCGTAGCCGATGGCCCCGTCGTCGTTCGTGTAGCCGTGCAGCACGAGGTTCGCCCACTTGCCCTCTGCCTCGGCCGCGTCGACGATCGACCGCAGGTCCTCGGGCGGGTACGGCTCGTGCTCGTGGGAGTTGAAGCTCTTGAGGTTCATGAAGTTGCTCGGCGTCGGGTCCTCGAGCGCGTTGATGTGATAACCACGCGCCGAGAGGAAGTACTCGGAAGCGACCTCCTGTGCCGCCGAGTTCGTGTGCCCGCACGGCCACACGAGGGAGACGACGTCGTCGAGCGACCCGGTGGCCGCGGCGATGCCGGCCACGTTCGCCTCGATCTCGTAGCGCAGCTGCTGCTCGGTGACGTCGACGCACGGGTGGCTCACCAGGTGCGCGCCGAGCTCCATACCGTTGGCATGCATCTCCGGATAGAGCTCGGGAGCCTCGGTGCCGTTGGCGACGAACGTGCCCCCGTAGCCGAACCAGAGCAGCTCCTCGTAGCCGGCGTACCAGCCGTCGTCGGTCGAGACGGAGAACGCGCCGCTGTGCCCGTCACGCCAGTCCGCGAGCGTGACCGGGAGGTCGGCGTTGACGACCACCGCTGTCTCGACCACTGCCGTGGCGTCATCGTCCACGACCTCGACCGTGGCGCGGTGCACGCCGACGGGCAGGTTCGCACAGTCCGCGCTGACAGTGACCTCGACGGTGCCCTCGCCGCCGTCCTTCGTGACCGTCAGCGACTCTTCCTCGTGCGAGGTCTCACCCTCGTCGACGACTGCGGCGTCGACCCAGCTCTCGTCCACCATGACGTCGACGTCGACGTCCGGCTCTGAGACCGGGACGAACACGGACTGCTCGCCGTCGCAGGCGCTCCCCTCGGTCGTCCGGAAGACCACCTGCCTTGCCACGACCTCCTGGTCAGCCGTCCGGGGCACCGGGTCGGCGGCGGCAGGTAATACGAGGCCCGCGACCGGAAGCACTGCTGCCAGCGCAGCTGCCGGCAGGGACGAGGAAAGCTCGCGGAGGGTCATCGGACTCGCTTCCTCCAGTGGAGTGGAATGGCGCACTCGGACGTCGTGGGCACGACGGGAGCAACCGCCCTGCCCCGGAGCCTAGGCAGTGACGGCCCACGTCCCACGAGCTTTGTCTGCGACCTGCGGATGATTCCGGTCCGCCGCGAGGGTTAGGCGGAATCCCTGAGGGTGATCTCTGCTCGTGACCCTCCGATCCGACCGTCGTACCTCGACATCTGCCCCCGACGTCGTCATCTGCGGGCAGTGGTATGCGCGTCATGGACGTCGCTCGGCCCACCCTGAGCGGCGGACCGGGCGCGTCGACCGAGCAGGGCGCGCCCACCGACAGCCTTGAGCCGGTCGTACTTCGCCTGCCCGAGCGCCCAGACCAGTCCCCGACGCATACCCGCTCGGCACCCGTCGCGAACCTCACGGGCCGGTCGGAAGAGGAGCCGGTCGCGGATCACCTGGCTCAACCCGGGCACACGCGCATCGTCGAGCGCCCCCGGGAAGCGGGCCCGGAAGGGATCGGGCGAGACCAGCTTGCCGCGGACCCGGTTGCTGACGTTCCGGCCGTGCACGACCTGTAGCCAGGCAGGTCCGCCACCGACGCGTTGGACCGGCATGATCCGCCCCAACGTGTTGTGTGGCCCCGCCCAGCAGGTCGCCGGTGCGTCCCAGGTGGTCGAGACGGCACAGAATGCATTGACGGGATCACGCCGGAGGTACGTGAGGTTCCCGGCCAGGACGAGTCCGGAGACGAGGTAGATCACGCACGGCGCCGCCGCCGGCTCGACAGCGCAGAGCCGCGCCACGAAGTCCGAGGCCAGGGCGTCGTCGTTGTCGAGATTCGCGGTGATGAGCCGAGGCGCGGTCGCACCGCTGACCCGGCGCAGGTCAGCGAGCAGGCCCGCCGCGTCGACCTCGGCGCGGTACACCGGGGTCACCACGTCCTGCCACCGGTGGATCCGGTCACGGAGCCACTGTGGGCTCTGGGGGTCGAAGTACACGAGCCAGTGGAACTCGCTGACGGACTGGGCGCGTACCGAGGGCAGGCAGAACCGCTCGAACAGGCGGACCCGGTCGTTGAGCCAGCCGTCCTCCGCTCGGATGTACTCCTCCAGGCCGACCGACGGCAGGTTGAAGCGCGTGATCAGGACGACGTCGGCCGGTGCGGTCATGCGCGAACCTCCGTCTCGACCAGCCGTCAGGCGCCGCGGCCCTCCTGCGTCTGCGGTGCCGTCCGACGCCACCCCGGGGCCTCCTCTGTCCGACTGCGAGCGGCCGGGCAGCGATGCCCGGTCCGCCCTCCCGCACTGCACGTCGGGTCCGGTTCGGACCGTCCGCCGAGCGGGAACTGCCCCAGTGCACCATGGGAGCGCAGCCCAGGACAACGGTCCGCGCAGATGAACCACACATGATGCGCAACGGGTGACCAGGGTGAGCAGCGCCGCCACCCGTCCGCCGGCCCGCCTCGACGGCCCGAGACACCGACGGGCGGGAGCGCGATGCGCTCCCGCCCGTCGGCCGGCTCCGGCACAGGTAGCGCCGAGGCTCAGCCACCGGCCCCACGACGACCGGGCGGTGCCGTCATGGGGCCGGTGTGCACGGCACAGCCAATCACCGTCCGTCCCCGGCGTCAGGAGGGCGGCGCGGATGATCGGCGGTTGACACCCACCCCGTACGGGGGTGACCCGAGCCACACGGCATCACCCGTCACCCCGATCACCCCGGAGCACCCGGGCCGGCTCATCCGCAGGTCATCCGCCACCGCCCCGCCCGCGTGCCGTGGACCGTGCCAGATTCATGGCCACACGGAGGACGGTCCAGGTGGCCGGCTCCCCCTCTCCCTGGAGCGACGCCGCTCCGGGAACGACCTGACGTTGGAGGTGGCGGTGGACACGCGTTGCTGCGATGGCCCCGGCATGCCCCTCACGCCCACCGCGTCCCCTGCTCCTGGGATGCGAGCGATCGGGTGGGTGGCGTGACCCTTCGTCCCGAGACCCTCCACCCCCACGACCCCGACGAGCCGCTCGCCACGCCGGCGGACCACCCGCGGGTCCCGCGGCGCGAGTTGTCGTGGCGGCGGGCCGCACGTGCCTACATCCTCATCATGGCCACGACGGACTTCCTCGTGACGTTCGCGGTCGTCACCTCCCTGTGCGTCCGGGAGTACGGCCTCGTCGACGCGGTCGAGCTGGGGGTCCTCGCGGCCGCCGGCCTCGTGGCCACCACCGCGCTCTACCACGGCTACCGACGACAGCACGCGGTCATCGGCCCGGAGGAGCTGCGCAGCATCCTGCCGGTGGCGGGTGTGCTCGCCGTGGTGTCCCTCGTGCTCCAGGGCCTGGGCATCCTCGACGTCCCGCACGCGCTGGTGCTCGAGGCGCTCGTCCTCACCGCCGTGCTCACGACCCTCACGCGTCTGCTCCAGCGCACGGTCGCCCGTCGTCTGCGGGCGGAGGGACGGCTGACCCGCCGCACCCTCCTCGTCGGCCCGCTGCCCAGCCTGCGCCCGGTGTTCGACGCCCTGGACGACGCCCGCTGCCACGGCCTGACGATCGTCGGGGTGTGCGCCCCGGAGGGCCCCGGGGAGCCGCCCGGCACCGTGCTGGGCTCCTACGACGCCGTCCCGCGGCTCGTGTCGGAGCTGGCGGTCGAGGCCGTCATCGTCTCCGCCGACGCGATGGACGCCACGGAGCTGCGCCGGCTCGGCTGGTGCCTGCGCAACGAGCCGGTCGAGCTGCTCGTCCTGCCGCCGCTCAGCGACGTGCTGCCCCGCCGGCTCCACCTCGAGCCGCTGGCCGGCACCCCGCTCCTCTCGGTCGCGGTGGCCGAGTCGCGGGCCCAGCGGCTCGCCAAGGCGGTCGTCGACCGGACGGTGGGGACGGTGCTGCTGCTCCTCGCCCTGCCGGTCATCCTCGGCGCGGGTGCTGCCGTGCGGCTGACCTCCCGTGGGCCGGCGTTCTTCGCGCAGACCCGGATCGGGATGCAGGGACGGCCGTTCACCATCTACAAGCTGCGCTCGATGTACCTCGACGCGGAGGAGCGGCTCGCCGAGCTCCGCGAGCGCAACGAGGGCAACGGCATGCTCTTCAAGATCCGCGAGGACCCGCGGGTCACCCCGGTCGGGCGGACGCTGCGCCGCTTCTCGATCGACGAGCTCCCCCAGCTGTGGAACGTCGTCCGGGGCGACATGTCGCTGGTCGGCCCGCGTCCGGCACTGCCGAGCGAGGTCGCCGAGTACCACCCCGACATGGCCCAGCGGCTCCAGGTCAAGCCCGGCCTCACCGGGCTGTGGCAGGTGAGCGGTCGCTCCAACCTCAGCGCGGAGCGCTCCGTGCGCCTCGACCTGCGCTACGCCGACAACTGGAGCGTGGCGATGGACCTGCGGATCCTGCTCCGGACGGCGCGCGCCGTCATCCGCGGCGACGGGGCCTACTGACCGGCCCCACCACGAGCTCCCGGGGGCGTCGTCAACGGCGCCGACGCCTCCGGGAAACGGCTACCGCTGGTCCTCGAGGAGGGCCAGCTCGCGGGCCCGCGTCACGGCTTCGCCACGGCTCGTCACGCCGAGCTTGCGGTAGATCCGCCGCACGTGGGTCTTCACCGTCGACTCCGACAGGTAGAGCCGTCGTCCGATGTGTGCGAGCGGCAGCCCGTCGCTCAGCTCCCGCAGCACCCGCAACTCGGCGGCGCTGAGCTGCTCCACCCGCAACGGCTCCGGGAACACGGTGTCCCGCCCCGTCAGCGGCGGGCTGTCGAGGAACGTGTGGGCCCACGAGCCCGGCTCGGCGATCGCCTCGAGGTCGGACCGCGGGACGGTGAGGAACGGCAGCAGCACCTCGGTGTCGCTGCCGATGCCCACCGCGGTGGCGAGGTGGTCGACCGCAGCGTCCCGGTCTCCCGCCCGCAGCGCCGCGCAGGCGTGCAGGAGCAGCAGCTCCAGCCCGACCCGCGGACGGAGCCCCGCGTAGGCAGCGGCGTCCTCGGTGAGCCGCAGGGTCTCGGCGTAGGCGCCGACGTAGAACGCGTGCCGGGCCCGGCTGGCCCGGTTCCACGCACCGTCGCCGTTCGCCTCCGCGAGGTAGGCACCCGCCCGGTCGATACGGCCGTCGGCGAGGGCGAGGTCGACCCGCAGCGCGAGCACAGCGGCGCGCAGGACCTCCTCCACGTCCTCCAGGTGCTGGGCGGTGTGCCGCTCCAGCTCACTCCTGGCCCGCCCGAGCCGGCCCATGAGGATGTCCCCGAAGGACGCCGCGAGCCGGCTGAGCTCGACCAGGGGCGTCAGCCCCGGGCTGTGCACGTCCGGGAGCTCGGGCCAGGAGACCTCCTCCAGCCGGAGCGCCGCGAGGACCGTGCGGGTGAGCGGCGCGGCGATGAGCTCCAGACCCGCCGGCTGCGTGTCGAAGCTCGCCATGTGCCGCGTCCACCGGTCCGACCACCGGGTGTGGCCGAGCAGGGCCAGGGACAGTGCCACACCGCCGGCCGCCTCCCGGGCGGCAGCGGCGTCGCCGAGCGCCTCGGCGCACCGGCAGGCGAGGGCGAACGCGTACGCCGCCTGGACACCGTCGTTGTCGTAGAGCAGGGACAGCGCCCACTCGGTGAGCAGCTCGGGGGCCGCCCGGCACGTCTCGGGGTCCATGTCCGCGGGCCGGCCCGGTGTCAGCGAGCTGTCCAGGTGACCGAGCAGCACCTCGGAGGCCCCGTAGGTGGGGTTGGTCTCGAACCGCAGGGCCAGGCGCTGGGTCGTGGTCAGGGCGTGCGCCGGCAGGGTCCGGCCCGGCAGGAGCAGCCCGCCCCGCAGGGCGGCCTCCGCCTGGTGGGGGACGTCCCGGTCGAGGATGTGGTCACGGGCGACGACCAGACGCGGGCTGGAGCGGACCAGGTCGCGCGGCATGGTGAGGACGGCGGCCCGGACGTGGTCGGTGTGACGCCGGAGCAGCTGGGCCCAGTGCTCCTCCAGGACGAGGAGGGCCAGCGGCCAGGCCTGGGCCCGTCGGGCGTACTCGAGCGCTGCGACGGGGTCGTGCTGGGCGCGGCGCAGCCGGCCGAGCCGCTCGTTGAGCTCCCGGTACCGCTCCGGGCGCTCCGCGGCGAGGTGCTCGAGGAGCGCGTGGCGCAGCCCGGCCGGGTACCGGAACCCCTCGTCGCTGCGGACCAGGGTGAAGGAGTGCTCGAGCACCACCTCGGCCGCTGCCCGGTCCTCGGGGTCCTCGAAGAGCGCCGGGAGGTCCTCCCGCCGCAGCAGGTCGGGGACCGCGAGCCCCGTCACGATGTCGTGCCAGGGCGCGAGCTCCGGGTCGGACAGGACGAGCGCCGCGTACCGGGAGGCGGCCGCCCGGTCGGTGACGAGCCGGCCGTCGGGTCCCCGCCGGGTGTCGAGCAGCGCCGCCCGCACGAGGGCGGGCCAGCCGGCGTACTCCGCCACCAGCCGTGCCACGTCGTCCCGGGCTGCGTCCAGCCCGAGCTGCTCGGCCAGGAGCAGCGCCTCGTCCACGGTGAGGACGAGCTCGGCGACGTCGAGGACCCGGGTGTCGACCGTCGTCGCGCCGATGCTCGTGATCGGTCGCTCCACCCGCGAGGTGGCGACCACGTGGACGAGCTCGTGCGCCTGGATGATCTCCACCAGGGTGCGGTCCACGGTGGTGTCCTGGACGTGGTGGAGGCCGTCGACGACGAGGACGAGCCGCTGGGTGAGGTGCCGCAGCGCGTCGGTGACCGACTCTGGTCCGGGTGCTGCCTCGGGTGCCGCGAGCTCTGCGGCGACGAGGGTGTCGTGCAGCGCGGCCCAGAGCTCCTCGGCGTCGGTGGGCCGGTTGAGGTTGATCCAGGCGGCGGCGCGGTCGTCGAGCGCACCGCTGCGCAGCCAGAAGGCGACGGTGCTCGTCTTGCCGAACCCGCGCGGCGCGCGCAGGACGGTCAGCGGGGGCAGGTCGCGGACCACCTCCTGGGCGGCCGGCGTGGGGCAGAAGATGCTCGGGACACGCGGCAGCCTGCTCCGGTAGGAGCCGCGCGCACTCACGGTTACCGGCGCTCCGAGACCAGGCCGCGGCTGAGCATGACCGCCTCGTCACGGTTGGCCGCGCCGAGCTTGCGGTAGACGTGGCGCAGGTGGGTCTTGGCGGTGTTGACCGACATGCCCAGGGCCTCGGCGACCCCCGCGGGGCCGGGCTGGTCGCGCAGTGCGAGGAGGACCTGCAGTTCCCGGGCGCTGAGCGTCTCCAGCACCCCGGACGCCGCCGTCGTGCGCCGCTCACGGGTGCCGTCGGCCAGGGTGAGCGAGCGCAGCGCGAGCAGCTCGGGGTCGTGGCCGGCGAGCGCGTCGAAGACCTCCGAGGAGACCATGGCGAAGGGACGCCGCTGGCCGGTCTCGTGGGAGATCCGCACCGCCCGGGAGAACCGCTGCCGGGCGGCGGTGAGCTGCCCGAGCCGGTACAGCGCGGCGGCGATGACGAGCTCGCTGAGCAGCCGGCTGCGGGCGGTCATCCGGGGGTCGGTCAGGCCGCGGGTGGCGACGTCGATCGCCTCCTGCTCGCGGCCCTGGAAGTGGAGGAGGTAGGCCCGCGTGGAGGACGAGACGAAGGTCTCGGCGAGGCGGTCGAGGACCTGCTCGGCGACGTCGACCATCCCCCCGGCGACGAGCAGCTCGACGAGCTGGGTGCCGACGGTGGACTCCGCGATGCCGCCCGGCTCGAGGTGGCGCAGCGCCGAGCGCAGCTGGCCGATCGCCTTGGCCTGGTCCTCGCTGCTGCCGTATATGGAGGCGTACATGCCGCGGGCGTTGATCGCCAGCGCCCACAGCTCGTCCCGCCGGGCCGGCTCGACGATCGCCTCGACGGCGTCGTGCACGTCCGGCCGCATGGCGTCGATGGAGGCGATGGCCCGCATGATGCGCCCGCCGACCCGGACGAGCTGGCTGACGTCGTCGTCCTCCCCGCCGGCGACGACGTCGGCGAGCTCGGGGTCCTCCAGGAGGTCCAGGGCCAGGTCGGCCTCGCCGTGGATGGTCTTGGCCGTGAGCAGGCCGGCGATGCCCAGGAGCCGGGCGGTGCGGTCGTCGTGGGTCAGCCCGTGGTCGCGCACCCGCTCGAAGGCGTAGGCGGCGGCGTCGTTCTCACCGGCGAAGATGGCGGCCACCCCGGACTGCACGAGGACGAGGATCTCGTCGGTGGTCTCGCTCATCTCCCGCCAGCGCTGCCGCACGGCGGCGTCGACGAATCCCGCCCCGGCCGGGGCCCAGGTGGGTCCGCCGTCGCTGCCACCGGTCATCCGCGGCAGGTGGCGCCGCACCACGCGCAGGCGGGGGTCGGAGGCGACGACGTCGTGCGGGAACTGCACGGCGATCTCGATGAGGCTCTGCGGGTGGCGGGTGACGAGCGAGGACCACTCCTCCTCGATGATCCGCAGTGCGGTGTCCCACTCGCGGGCCCGCACCGCGTGCCGCAGCACCCCGATGGGGCCCTCCTCCTGGGCGGCGAGCGCCATGAGGGCGATGTGGACCTCCCGCTCGACCTCCGGGTACTGCTCGGCGGTCACCCGGCGGATGGCGTCGCGGATGGCCGGGGGGTAGGAGTAGCGCAGCCCGTCGACGGTCTCCCGCTCGCGCAGCAGTCCCCCGAGCCGCAGGTTGCGCAGCTCCCGGATGGCGGTGCCGTTGGGGACGATGGCGCGGGCCGCGGCGGCGGAGAACTCGTCGGGGACGGCGGTGCGCATGAGGAACTCGCGCAGGCTGGCCGACCGGAGGTCGGCGAGGAGGGTCTCGATGTAGCCGTCGACGGTGGCCGCCTCCACGGTGGCGAAGTGTCCCCCGACCGCGGCGGCGGTGATGCACGTGCGTACGGCCGCGGGCCACCCGCCGAGCTCCATGACGAGCTCGTCGGCCTGGTCCTCGGTCATCGCCACACCGTGCCGCTCGGCCAGGGCCCGCGCGTCCTCCGGCTGCATCGCCAGGTCGGCGGGGCGGACGACGATGAGGTCGACGGACAGCGCCCCGACCGTCTCCAGGGAGCGCAGGGCCCGGGTGGCGACGACGAGTTCGAGCGCGGCGCTCGTCCGCACGAGCTCGAGGAGGTCCTCGTCGACCTCGTTGCGGCCGTCGAGCAGACCGGCCTCGTGGAAGTTGTCGAGGACCAGCCGCAGCGGCTCCTCGTGCTGGAGCAGGGCCTGCAGCACGGCCGCCCGTTCGGCCTCGCCGTGCTCGGCGTCGACCGTGCCGGTCGCGGCCACGTCGACGCCGAGCCCGGCGTCGGTCAGCGTGTCGTGGAGCGCGAACCAGAACCCCGCGGCGAGCCGGGCCTCGGCGTCCAGCGGCACGTAGATGGTGGGGACGTCGTCCTCACGCGTGGTCAGCCAGTGGACGAGCGCGGTGGTCTTGCCGTAGCCGCGCGGCCCGCGCAGGACGGTGAGGGGGGCCCGGGCGTCGAGGGCGGCGAGGACCCGCGCCGGTATGTGCGCGGTGCGGCTGGCACGGGGAAGCGCCCCCCTAACCCGCCGCCCCAGGCCACCCATGCGCATATCATGGCAGAGGGGCGACGGTCACGTTCCGGGTTTTGAGCTCAGCGGCTCCGCCGTCCCGTGCGGTGAGCACCCACACGCCGTCCTCGGTGAGCGCCACCGTGTGCTCCCAGTGGGCGGCCCGGCCGCCGTCCTCGGTGACGACGGTCCAGTCGTCGGACAGCACGCGGGTGCGCCCGCTGCCCCGCGCGAGCATGGGCTCCACCGCGAGACACATCCCCTGACGCAGCCGCGGGCCGCGCCGGGAGGTGCGGTAGTTCGGCACGTCCGGGGGCTGGTGCATCGCCGACCCGATGCCGTGCCCGACGTACTCCTCGACGATCGCCAGCGGCTCGTTCCCCCCGGCCGCGTGCCCGGCCACGGCGTCCTCGACGGCGTCCCCCACCACGTCGAGGCGGTCGCCCGTGGCCAGCGCGGCGATGGCGTCCCACATGGCGGTCCGGGTGGTCTCGCTCAGGGCGTGGTCCGCGGGGTCGCCCTCCCCCAGGACGACGGTGAAGGCGGCGTCCCCGTGCCAGCCGTCGACGACGGCGCCGCAGTCGAAGGAGACGATGTCCCCGTCCTGCAGCACCCGCGTCCCGGGGATCCCGTGGACCACCTCCTCGTTGACGGAGATGCACACGTGGGCCGGGTAGCCGTGGTAGCCCAGGAAGTTGGAGCGTGCCCCGGCGCGGTCCAGGACGTCGCGGGCGACCTCGTCGAGCTCGGCCGTGGACATGCCCGGTGCCGCCGCCTCGCGCAGGGCGTCGTGGATGTCGGCGACGACGAGCCCGGCCCGCCGCATGGCCCGGATCTGGTCCGCGGTCTTGTACTCGATGCGCTCGCGCATCAGCGTGCGTTCAGCGCGGCGAGCAGGCGCGCGGTGACCTCCTCGACGGTGCCGATGCCGTCGACGCGGACGAGCAGGTCACGCCCGGCGTAGTGGTCGGCCAGCGGCGCGGTCTGCTCGTGGTACACCTCCAGCCGGCGGCGGATGACCACGTCGGTGTCGTCGGCGCGGCCCTGCTCGGCCGCGCGGCCCAGCAGACGCTGGACGACGACCTCGTCGTCGGCGGTGAGCTCCAGCACGGCGTCCAGCCGCTGCCCGCGCTCCTGAAGCATGGCGTCGAGCTCGTGCACCTGGTCGAGGGTGCGGGGGTAGCCGTCGAGCAGGAAGCCCTCGGCGGCGTCCTCCTGGGCGAGGCGGTCGCGGACCATGTCGTTGGTGATCTCGTCCGGGACGTACTCCCCGGCGTCCATGTACCGCTGTGCCCGCCGGCCCAGCTCGGTCCGTTCGGCGACGTTGCTGCGGAAGATGTCGCCGGTGGAGATGGCGGGGATCCCGAGCTCCGCGCTCAGCCGGGCGGCCTGGGTGCCCTTGCCCGCTCCGGGCGGACCGAGGAGGACGAGTCGGCGGGCGGTCATCGCAGGAACCCTTCGTAGTGACGCTGCTGGAGCTGGGAGTCGATCTCCTTGACGGTCTGCAGACCGACACCCACGACGATGAGGATGGAGGTGCCGCCGAGCGCGAAGCCGACCGTGTCGGGCAGGTTGAGCGCCGCGAAGACGATGACCGGGAAGATCGCGATGATCGCCAGGTACAGCGCACCCGCGGAGGTGATGCGGGTGATGACGTACTGGAGGTACTCGGCGGTGGGACGCCCGGCACGGATGCCCGGGATGAAGCCGCCGTAACGCTTCATGTTGTCCGCGACGTCGTCGGGGTTGAACGTGATCGACGTGTAGAAGAACGCGAAGAACAGGGTGAGGAGGAAGTAGATCGCCATGTACAGCGGCGCCGACGGCGAGAGCAGGTTCAGCGTGATCCACTGCACCCAGCCCTCGGTCTGGTCCCCGAACTGCGCGAACAGGCCGGGCAGCGCGAGGAGCGAGGAGGCGAAGATGACCGGGATGACGCCCGCCATGTTGATCTTCAGCGGGATGTAGGTGCTCGACCCGCCGTACATCCGCCGGCCGACCATCCGCTTGGCGTACTGGACCGGGATCCGGCGCTGCGACTGCTCGACGAAGACGACGACGAGCGTGATGACGAGGAGCAGGGCGATGACGATCGTGACGTTCGCCAGGCCGTTGGCGGCGCCGCCGACGGACCACAGCGCCGACGGGAAGCCGGCCGCGATCGAGGTGAAGATGAGCAGGGACATCCCGTTGCCCACGCCGCGCTCAGTGATGAGCTCGCCGAGCCACATGATGAGGCCGGTGCCCGCGGTCATCGTGATGATCATCAGGACGATGGTGACCCACGAGTCGTTCGGGATGAGCGGCACGGGGCAGCCCGGGATGAGGTTCCCGCTGCGGGCCATCGTGATCATCGTCGTCGACTGCAGGACGGCGAGGAAGATGGTCAGGTAGCGGGTGTACTGGGTGAGCTTGGCCTGGCCGGCCTGCCCCTCCTTCTGCAGCGCCTCGAAGCGCGGGATGACCACCCGGAGCAGCTGGGTGATGATGCTCGCGGTGATGTAGGGCATGATCCCCAGCGCGAACACCGACAGCTGGAGCAGTGCCCCGCCCGAGAAGAGGTTGACCAGGCCGAGCAGGTCGTTCGTGCTGCCGACCATGTCGAGGCACTGCTGCACGTTCGGGTAGGACACGCCCGGGGTGGGGATGACCGAGCCGAGGCGGAAGATCGCCATGATCCCCAGCGTGAAGAGCAGCTTGCGCCGCAGGTCCGGCGTACGGAACGCCTGGGCGAATGCGCTGAGCAATCTTCCTCCTGGTAGGTGACGACGGCGGGCAGTGCCTCGCCGGCGGGTGGACCGCCACGTACTGTACCGTCTCGCGCCGCGGCTCTCGTCGATGTCCGCCGACGCGAACGGGCGGCCCGGGTCACCGGGCCGCCCGTCGGGCGGCAGCTCACGGCTGGGTCAGGGACCCGCCTGCTGCCTCGATCTTCTCCTTGGCCGAGGCCGACCACGCGTCGGCGACGACCTCGAGCTTGACGTCGACCTCGCCGCTGCCGAGCACCTTGACCGGCCGGCCGGCGCGCACGGCGCCCTTGGCCGCGAGGTCCTCCGCGGTCACCTGGCCACCCTCGGGGTAGAGCGCGGCCAGGCGGTCGAGGTTGACGACCTGGTACTCGGTGCGGAAGGGGTTCTTGAAGCCGCGGAGCTTGGGCAGCCGCATGTGCAGCGGCATCTGCCCGCCCTCGAACCCGGCCGGCACCTGGTTGCGGGCCTTGGTGCCCTTGGTGCCGCGACCGGCGGTCTTGCCCCGCCGTCCGCCCTCACCGCGGCCCACGCGGATCTTGGCGCTCTTGGCGCCCGGCGCGGGACGCAGGTGGTGCACCTTGAGGGTGCGGTCGGGAGTCTGCTTGGACTCTGCCATGGTTACTCGACCTCCTCGACGCTGACCAGGTGGGCCACCGTCGCGATCATGCCGCGGACCTCGGGACGGTCCTCACGCACGACGCTCTTGCCGATCCGGCCCAGGCCGAGCGTGCGCAGGGTCTGGCGCTGGTTGTCCTTGCCGCCGATGGCGGACTTGGTCTGCGTGACCTTCAGCTGTGCCATCACGCACCGACCTTCCCGGCCTCGGCCTGCTTCTCCTCGCGGGCCTTGGCCTCGCCCTCGGCCCGGTTGCGCAGCATGACGGCGGGCGCCACACGCTCGACGGGCAGGCCGCGGCGAGCCGCCACCGACTCGGGCTCCTCGAGCTTGCGCAGCGCGTCCACCGTGGCGTGCACGATGTTGATCGCGTTCTCCGAGCCGAGCGACTTGGTGAGCACGTCGTGGATCCCGGCGCAGTCGAGGACGGCGCGCACCGGACCACCGGCGATGACGCCGGTACCCGGGGCGGCGGGACGCAGGAAGACGACGCCGGCCGCGGCCTCACCGGTGACCGTGTGCGGGATGGTCTTCTGGATGCGCGGGACGCGGAAGAAGTTCTTCTTCGCCTCCTCGACACCCTTCGCGATGGCCGCCGGCACCTCCTTGGCCTTGCCGTAGCCAACGCCGACCGTGCCGTCGCCGTCGCCGACCACCACCAGAGCGGTGAAGCTGAAGCGCCGACCGCCCTTGACGACCTTCGAGACGCGGTTGATCGTGACGACGCGCTCGATGAACTCGTTCCTCGGCTCGGCCCCGCGACGGCCCTCGCCCCGGCGGCCGCCGGAGCGCTCGCCGCCGGCGGTGCCGGTACCGGAACCGGTCCTGCTTCGCTGCGGTGCAG
>NZ_CALGNQ010000019.1 GCF_937958535.1 uncultured Georgenia sp.
CGCCAGCGCCTTCACCTTCCAGTACTCACCGCGCCCGGGCACCCCGGCCGCCGACTTGCCCGACCAGGTGCCGGCCGACGTCGTCGCCGACCGCTACCAGCGGCTGGTCGACCTCCAGGAGCGGATCAGCACCGAGGAGAACGAGAAGCAGGTCGGCCGCACCGTCGAGGTGCTCGTCGCCGACGGCGAGGGCCGCAAGGACGTCGCCACCTCCCGGATCAGCGGCCGCGCCGCCGACAACCGGCTGGTGCACGTCGCACTGCCCGAGGGGCTCGCCGAGGCGGCCCGCCCGCGCCCCGGGGACATGGTGACGGCGACCGTGACGCACGGCGCCCCGCACCACCTCGTCGCCGACTCACCCGCGCTGGGCGGCACCTACCATCTGCGCCGCACCCGCGCCGGTGACGCGTGGGAGCGCGCCCGCCGCGGCGACCACGACCACGGCGGCGGCGCCGCGGCCCCCGGCGGCGCGGTGAGCCTCGGCATGCCCAGCCTCCGCCGCCCCTGACCGCCCGCCCCGCCGCCTGAGAGCGCCCGCCGCGTCCGCTCTCACCGTTGGCTCGCCCTTTTCGATCATTGCTCGCCCTTGTGCGCGTCCCGAACTGAGCGGAAAGGGCGAGCCACGTGGGGCGCGGGAGGCGGACGGGGCGGCGCGCTCCCGAACTAGGCTGGGCGCGTGCCCGCCCCCGTGATCGCCGTCGTCGGCCCGACCGCGACGGGCAAGTCCGACCTCGCCCTCGACGTCGCCGAGCTGCTCGGCGGCCCGGAGGCGGTGGAGGCCGTCAACGCCGACGCGATGCAGCTCTACCGGGGCATGGACGTCGGCACCGCCAAGCTTGCGCCGCACGAGCGCCGCGGTGTCGCGCACCACCAGCTCGACGTCCTCGACGTCACCGACGAGGCGAGTGTGGCGGCCTACCAGCGGCACGCCCGCGCCGACATCGCGGCGGTCCATGCACGGGGTCGCCGCGCCGTGCTCGTCGGCGGCTCGGGCCTCTACGTGCGGGCGGTGCTCGACGAGCTCGACTTCCCGGGCACCGACCCCGAGCTGCGCCGCCGCCTGGAGGCGCGCGCGGAGCGGGAGGGGACGGCCACGCTGCACGCCGAGCTCGCCGCCCGTGACCCGGTCGCCGCCGCGCAGATCCTGCCGAGCAACACCCGTCGGGTGGTCCGCGCCCTGGAGGTCGTCGAGCTCACCGGCCGGCCGTTCTCGGCCACCCTGCCCAAGCACCGCTACCACCTGCCCGCCCTCCAGGTCGCCATCGACGTCCCCCGCGAGGAGCTCGACCGGCGCATCGCCGCCCGCGCCCGCGCCATGCTCGACGGCGGCCTGCTCGACGAGACCCGCGACCTCCTCGCCGCCGGGCTCGCCAAGGGACGCACCGCCTCCCGGGCGGTCGGCTACGCGCAGGCGATCGCCGTCCTCGAGGGGCGGATGGACCTCGACGACGCCCACGCGGCGATCACCACCGCCACCCGGCAGCTCGCCCGCCGCCAGGAGAAGTGGTTCCGCCGCGACCCGCGCGTGCACTGGTTGCCCCCCTCCCCGGCCCTACCCCAGCGGGTGGTCGACCTCCTCGCCGGCTGACGGGCGGTGGACCACGCCCTGCCACCCCTTACCCTTCCTCCATGGCCGACCTCACCGCGCTGCGCGGGGTGCCGCTGACCAAGGGGCACGCCACCGAGAACGACTTCGTCCTGCTCACCGACCCGGACGGGTCGCTCGCGCTGGACGCCGCCACGGTGGCCGCCGTCTGCGACCGCCGTACCGGGGTCGGGGCCGACGGACTGGTCCGGGCCGCGCGGACCAGCGGCCTGGAGGACCCGACCGTCCGCGAGGCGCAGCAGGCCGAGTGGTTCATGGACTACCGCAACACCGACGGCTCACCGGCCGAGATGTGCGGCAACGCCATCCGACTCCTCGTCGCCTACCTCGCCGACGAGGGGCTCCTCGCGGCGCCGGAGGGCGAGCCGGTCGCCGTCGCCACCCGCGGCGGGGTACGCACCGTGTGGCGCAGCGGCACCGGCTGGACCGTCGACATGGGGCCCTGGCACCTGCCGGGCGGCGACGCCGCAGCCCGGCGCGCCTTCGACGTCGCGGTCCAGGCGGTCGGGCTCGAGGGCACCCGGGCCGGCCTGCGGGTCGACATGCCCAACCCGCACGTCGTCGTCGCCCTCCCCGACACCGACGAGCTCGACGGCGCGGACCTCGGCCCGCGGGTGGCGGTCGACCCGCCGCAGGAGACGAACGTCGAGCTCGTCGTGCCGCTCGGGGAGACCACGGTCGACGGCGAGCGCGTCGGGATGGTGCGGATGCGCGTGCAGGAGCGCGGGGTGGGGGAGACCCGTTCGTGCGGCACCGGTGCGTGCGCCGCGGCCGTCGCGCTGCGCACCTGGGGCGGGGCCGACGCCCCCCGGCTGTGGCGGGTGCTCGTCCCGGGCGGGGAGCTCGGGGTGCGGCTCACCGACGACGGCCGGGCTCTGCTCACCGGCCCGGCCACGCTCGTCGCGCGGGTCACCTTGCGCTGACCGGGCCGGCCGCCTCCTGCTCCGGACCGGCCTCGGCCGACGCAGCCGAGCCGTACACTCGCCGACCATGAGCCACGAGCGGCCGGGGACCCGGCGTCCGACCTTCCGTGCGTCGGCGGGCCTCGTGCTCGCCGGGCTTCTCCTGGGCGCCTGCGGCACCGTGTCGGCCCCGCCGGCTGAGCCCGGCGGGACACCCGCCCCCAGGGCGTCCGTCGCCTGCCCCGAGCCCGTCGGCGGCGACGTGCCGGCCGGCTGCGTGCCCTACGACCCCGAGTGGGCGATGGAGCAGAACGAGCGCTACCGCGACCGGATGCCGATGGACGCCCAGACCCGCGCCGCGAACGCGCCCGTGCTCCAAGACGCCGTCGCCGCCCTGGAGCAGCTCGGCGGACGGGTCACCCCGGAGGCGGTGGACCGAGCCCTCACGGACGTCGGGCTGAGCGGTGTGCGGACGCGGGACGCCGACGGCGGGGTCGCCTTCGGGGGAGGAGCCCCCGCGGGCGGCTGCGTCCACGGGGCGGTCGACGCGGCCGGCACGGTCACCGCCGAGCTGGGCGGGTACATCCTCGACGGCGGGTGCCTGCCGGCTCACTGACGCCCGGCGAACGCTAGTCCCGGCGCACCTCGAGCACCCGGAAGCCCTTGGAGGAGGCGATGCGTTCGGTGGGCATCCCGAGCTCGGCCTCGATCCACCGGTGCAGCGAGTCCGCCCCGAGGTTCTTCCCGACCACGAGCAGCGCCCGCCCGCCCGGCACGAGGCGTCCGAGCCACGTCTCCAGCAGGTCGTGCAGCACCTGCTTGCCGACCCGGATCGGCGGGTTGGACCACAGCTCGGTGATCCCGTCCTCGACCAGCCCGGCGGCGTCCTCGGGCGCGGCGACGGCGACGTTGCCCAGTCCCAGCGCGGCCGCGTTGCGGGCGGTGAGCTCCCGGGCGCGCTCGTTGACGTCGACGGCGACCACCCGGGCCGCCGGGGACTCGGCGGCCAGTGCCAGGGCGATCGGGCCCCAGCCGCACCCCAGGTCGACGAGCGTCCCCTCGGCGGGCGGGGGCGGCGCCGCGTCGAGCAGCACCCGGGTGCCCGGGTCGAGCCGGTCACCGGAGAACACCCCGGGTGCCGTGTGCACGCGCACGCGGCAGCCCCGCAGGTCGACGTCGATGGTGCGGGTCTCCCCGGGGGAGGCGGGACGGGCGGAGAAGTAGTGCTCGCTCACCCTGCGCAACCTACTCCGCTCTGGGGATAACTGGTCGCCTGGCAGACCGTGACGTGGGACCCTGGAGACAGTGAACGACGACTGGGAGACCATGGCAGAACACGACGACGTCACGTCGGCGGAGCACGAGCAGGACCCGGCACGCGACGTGGTGGCCCGCGTCCTCGCTCGCGCCGGCACCGCGCTGCAGCCGGAGGCCGAGGACGGCCACGAGCTCGACGGCGATCAGCTCGACCGCGAGGAGCGGTCGGCGCTGCGCAGGGTCGTCGGGCTGTCCACCGAGCTCGAGGACGTCAGCGAGGTCGAGTACCGGCAGCTGCGCCTCGAGCGTGTGGTGCTCATCGGTGTGTGGTCCGGGCCCGACCCGGAGCTGGCGGAGATCTCGCTGCGCGAGCTCGCCGCGCTCGCCGAGACCGCCGGGTCGGTGGTCCTCGACGCCGTCCTGCAGCGCCGCCCCACCCCGGACCCGGCCACGTACTTCGGCTCGGGCAAGGCGGCCGAGCTGGCCGAGCTCGTCGCCGAGCTGGGCGCCGACACCGTCATCGCCGACACCGAGCTCAGCCCCTCCCAGCGCCGCGCGCTGGAGGACGTCGTCCAGGTCAAGGTCATCGACCGCACCGCCCTCATCCTCGACATCTTCGCCCAGCACGCGAAGTCGCGGGAGGGCAAGGCGCAGGTCGAGCTCGCCCAGCTGGAGTACCTGCTGCCGCGCCTGCGCGGCTGGGGTGAGTCGATGTCCCGGCAGGCCGGTGGCCGGGTCGCCGGCGGTGCCGGGATCGGGTCGCGGGGCCCGGGTGAGACGAAGATCGAGCTCGACCGGCGGCGCATCCGCACCCGGATGGCCCGGCTGCGGCGGCAGATCGCCGCCATGGCCCCGGCCCGCGAGACCAAGCGGGCCTCGCGGCAGCGCAACCGGGTCCCCGCCGTCGCGATCGCCGGCTACACCAACGCCGGCAAGTCCTCGCTGCTCAACCGGCTCACCGGGGCGGGCGTGCTGGTGGAGAACGCGCTCTTCGCCACCCTGGACCCCACCGTGCGCCGGGCCGAGACCCCCGACGGGCGGGTCTACACCCTCGCCGACACCGTCGGCTTCGTCCGCAACCTGCCCCACGAGCTCGTCGAGGCGTTCCGCTCCACGCTGGAGGAGGTCGCCGAGGCCGACGTCATCCTCCACGTCGTCGACGCCTCCCACCCCGACCCCGAGGGCCAGGTGCGGGCGGTGCGCGAGGTGCTCGCCGACATCCCGGGCACCGAGGAGATCCCTGAGCTCGTCGTGCTCAACAAGGCGGACATCGCCGAGCCGGGCACGGTCGCGGCACTGCGCACGCGTTACCCCGGGGCGGTGGCGGTCTCCGCCCGCACGGGTGAGGGGGTCGCCGAGCTCCAGGAGCGCATCGCCGAGCTGCTCCCGCGGCCGTCGGTGCGCATCGACGTCCTCGTCCCGTACTCCCGCGGCGACCTCGTCTCCCGCGCGCACGAGTCCGGTGAGGTGCTGGCCGAGGAGCACACCGCGGCCGGGACGCAGCTGACGGCGCTCGTCGACGAGACGCTCGCCGCCGAGCTCACCGCCGCCGCGCAGCCGGCGTGAGCGCCTCGAGCACCGCCGGGCTGACCGGGACGGCCGAGCTGCTCCGCGACGCGGTCCGGCGCCTCGGCGGCAGCGATCGCACCGGCCAGCTCCGGATGGCGGAGGAGGTTGCCCGCACGCTGCGTGAGCCGCGGGCGTTGCTCGTCCAGGCGGGGACCGGGACCGGCAAGTCCCTCGGCTACCTCGTGCCCGTCCTCGACCACGCCGTGCGCCACCACCAGCGGGCGGTCGTCTCCACGGCCACGCTGGCGCTGCAGCGCCAGGTGCTCACCCACGACGTCCCGCTCGTGGCCGACGTCGTCGCCGCGTCCGGCGCGCCTCGGCCGCAGGTGGCGCTGCTCAAGGGCTGGCACAACTACGTGTGCAAGCACAAGGTCGCCGGCGGCTACCCCGTGGAGGACGAACCCGGGCTCTTCGCCCTCGACGCCGCCTCCGCCGCGTCCGCTCCGGCGAGCGGCTCGCTCGCCGAGCAGGTGGTGCGGGTGCGGGCGTGGGCCGAGGAGACCGACACCGGCGACCGGGACGACCTGGACCCGGGCGTCAGCGACCGGGCGTGGCGTCAGGTCTCGGTGACCAAGCTCGAGTGCCTCGGCGCGAGCTGCCCCATGCTCGAGGAGTGCTTCCCCGAGGCCGCGCGGCGCGCCGCCCACGAGGCCGACGTCGTCGTCACCAACCACGCGATGCTCGGCATCGCCGCATCCGGCTCCCCGCGGGTGCTGCCGGAGCATGACATCCTCGTCGTCGACGAGGCACACGAGCTCACCGAGCGGGTGACGGCGCAGTCCACCCTGGAGCTGTCCGCCGCCGTCGTCGACCGCACGGTCCGCCTGGCCCGCAAGCACGCCGGGGTCAGCGTCGAGTCGCTCGAGGCCGCCGGCCAGGCGCTCGGCGCCTTCCTCGAGACCGCCCCCGAGGGACGGCTGCGCCGGGTGCCGGCCGAGCTGCTCGACGCCGTCACGCTGCTCGAGGCGGGCAGCCGCGAGGCGCTCAGCGCGATGCGCGGGGAGAGCGAGGGTGAGCCGGGCGGACGGCTCATGGCGCGGTCGGCGATGGTCGTGCTCCACGAGATCGCCGAACGGCTCCAGGGCGACGGCGTCGCCGAGCGCCGCGACGTCCTGTGGTGCGACCGGGGGCGTACCGGCTTCGAGTCCGCCCGCCTCCACCTCGGCCCGCTCGACGTCGCGCGGCCGATCGCCACCGAGCTGCTCGCCGGCCGGGCCGCAGTGCTCACCTCCGCCACGCTCGCGCTCGGCGGCACCTTCGAGCCGATCGCCCGGACCCTCGGCCTCACCCTCCTCGACCACCTCGACACCGACGACGACGCTCGGACGGCGTCCACTGGTGCGCCACAGGGCACCGGCGAGGGCCGGCGCTGGCACGGCGTGGACGTCGGCTCGCCCTTCGACTACGGACGCCAGGGCATCCTCTACGTCGCGCGCCACCTGCCGCCGCCCGGACGGGACGGCCCGAGCGAGGAGGCCCGCCGTGAGCTCGTCGAGCTGGTCCGGGCCTCCGGTGGGGGAGCACTCGGCCTGTTCTCCTCCCGCCGGGCCGCCGAGGAGGCCGCCGAGCTGCTCCGGGCAGAGCTCG
>NZ_CALGNQ010000020.1 GCF_937958535.1 uncultured Georgenia sp.
GGCCGGCGGGGCAGGGACGTAGGGCTCGCCGAGGGTGAGCATGAGCCGGTTCGCCCAGGAGAAGAACGCGACGGACGCGACGAGGTCGACGAGCTCCACCGGCTCGAGCCCCAGGTCACGCAGCCGGGCGACGTGCTCGCCCGTGGCGCGCGACGGCGAGGCCGCCAGGGCGGCGGAGAAGTCGACCAGCGCGGCCCACCGCTCGTCCTGGCCGGCGCTCAGCCCACCGAGGTCGACCGGCGCCCAGCCCGCACCGCGCGGGACGTCGACGGCGAGGAGGCGGTCGACGTCGTCGGGCCGCTTGCTCAGCTGCGCGGCCTTCCGGGCGTGGACCGAGGCGCAGAAGATGCAGTCGTTGACCTTGCTCGTCACCGCGGCGGCGAGCTCGCGCTCTGCCCGCGGCAGCCCCACCCGGGTGAGGAACACGGCGTGGTCGATCTGCGTGCGGGCGGCCAGCACCCCGGTCTGGCGGGCGAGCAGCCGGAAGTAGGCGCCGTCGCTCTTGCCGGCGAAGGCGGCGCGGTGCTCGTCGGTCAGCTCCTCGGCCGGGATCGGCTCCACCCACGGCAGCCAGGCGAGCTGCTCCCGGGTGTACGCGCGAGGCACGGGCAGCCCGTTCGGCGCCCGCTCCGGGGAGTACTTGCCCCGTGCGGGCAGCTCGACCGACGGGGCCGGGGCGGGGCTGTCGTCGTGGCCGGCGAGGAGGCGCAGCCCGGTGACGAGCCGCGCCTCGTAGGCGGTGACGGCCACCACCTGGGAGAGCAGGACGATCGCGTCGGCGTCCAGGCCCGCATCCTCCAACGCCGCGACGTCCTGCGGCGTGACGAGGGCCGGGGCGAGGCTGAGGAGGTCGGCGTGGCGCACGAGTGCGGCGACGGCCGGGTCGGCGGACGCGACGTCGAGGTCGACCGCGTCGTGGCTGCGGTGGTGCTCGGCGAGCACGGTCGCGCCGTGCTGCGCGGCGACGCGGGCGGCCAGCGCGCGCCGCACGACGGGGGAGAGGCGGCCGGGGTCGGAGAACAGGTGGTGGTGGGCCTGCTGGGTGTGGTGGACGACCTCCGGCTTGGTGAGCCGGGCGTCCGCCGTGGCCTCGTCGAGCTCGGCGAGCGCACCGACGAGGTCGGTGCGGGGCGAGACGGGCCGACGGGTGGTCGTGGTCATGGGGTGCTCCAGGACGAGGGTGCGCGGCAGCGCCGCGCCGGTCAGGGGACGCCGCGAACGGCAGGGCCCGGGGTTCCTCCGGGGACGGCCGGACCACACACCCGAGGACGGGCGGGTCAGCGAGAGCCGTCAGCCGTGCGGCAGGCGACGAGGGAGAGCGGGGTCAGCACCCGCGGGTGTCGCGGCTCAGCGACAACAACACATGCACGCGGCGGCGCGCAGACACATGCACAGCGACGTGCGCGGCGCGAGAATCTGCCTGGCACTCGTGTGCATGCTCATCGGGTCCTCCAGGTCGCGAACGACACGCGATCGACGGGGGCACGTGAGGTGCCCTGACCCGGACAAAGTACGCCACCCCGCTTGAAGAACCAACCCCTGGACGCCGTGCGTCCCACCACGTGGACGACGCGGGGCTGGGGGCGGAGGCGCCGGAACGCAACAGGTCGCCCCGCCCGCTCGGTCCCGGCCGCCGCCAGGGGCGACCGGTGAGCGGGAGGGGCGACCTGCGTGAGGGAGTGCGCCCGGAGCGCTACTCCTCGACGTCCTCGTCGACCCAGTCGAAGGTCTTCGTCACGGCCTTCTTCCAGTTGCGGTAGAGGCGCTCGCGCTGGGCCTCGTCCATCTGCGGCTCCCAGCGCTTGTCCTCGGCCCAGTTGGCGACGACGTCCTGCTCGCCCTGCCAGAACCCGACGGCGATACCGGCGGCGTAGGCGGCGCCCAGCGCCGTGGTCTCCGCGACCTTCGGCCGCACGACCGGCACGCCGAGGATGTCGGCCTGGAACTGCATGAGGGTCTCGTTGGCGACCATGCCACCGTCGACCTTGAGCTCCTTGAGCGCGACCCCGGAGTCGGCGTTCATCGCGTCGACGACCTCCCGCGACTGGTAGGCCGTGGCCTCGAGCACCGCCCGCGCGATGTGGTTCTTGTTGACGTAGCGGGTCAGGCCGACCAGCGCGCCGCGGGCGTCGGCCCGCCAGTACGGGGCGAACAGGCCGGAAAACGCCGGGACGAAGTACGCCCCGCCGTTGTCCTCCACCTGCTTGGCCAGGTCCTCCACCTCGGGGGCGCTGGAGATGATCCCGAGGTTGTCCCGCAGCCACTGGACGAGCGAGCCGGTCACCGCGATGGAACCCTCGAGGCAGTACACCTGCGGCTGGTCGCCGATCTTGTAGCCGACCGTGGTGAGCAGCCCGTTCTTGCTGTGCACCAGCTCGGTGCCGGTGTTGAGCAGGAGGAAGTTGCCCGTGCCGTAGGTGTTCTTCGCGGCGCCGACCTCGAAGGCCGCCTGCCCGAAGGTCGCGGCCTGCTGGTCGCCGAGGATGCCGGCGATCGGCACGCCGGGCACCATGCCGCCCTCGCGTCCCTTGCCGTACACCTCGGAGGAGGAGCGGATCTCCGGCAGCATCGCCAGCGGCACCCCCATGTCCCGGGCGATGTCCTCGTTCCAGGTCAGGGAGTCGATGTTCATGAGCATCGTGCGGGAGGCGTTGGTGACGTCGGTGACGTGGACACCGCCGTCCGCACCGCCGGTCATGTTCCATACGATCCAGGAGTCGGTGTTGCCGAAGAGCAACTCACCGGCCTCGGCCTTCTCCCGGGCGCCGTCGACGTTGTCCAGGATCCACCTGATCTTCGGGCCGGAGAAGTAGGTCGCCAGCGGCAGGCCGACCTGGTGCTTGTACTTCTCGGCGCCCTCGCTGCCGCCGAGCTCCTCGACGATGCGCTGGGTACGGGTGTCCTGCCAGACGATCGCGTTGTACACCGGCTTGCCGGTCGACTTCTCCCACACGACGGTGGTCTCGCGCTGGTTGGTGATGCCGACGGCGGCGAGGTCCCGCCAGGTGAGGTTGCCGCGGGTCAGGGCCAGCCCCACGACCTCGCGGGTGTTGTCCCAGATCTCGACGGGGTTGTGCTCCACCCAGCCGGCGCGCGGGAAGATCTGCTCGTGCTCCTTCTGGCCGGTGGAGATGATCGAGCCCGAGTGGTCGAAGACGATCGCCCGGGTGCTGGTCGTGCCCTGGTCGATGGCGAGCACGTAGTCAGGCATGTCGGTCCTTTCACGTCAGTGTGACGGTTGGTCGTGGAGGTCGGGGGTCACAGGAGCTGGGCGCCGGCGAGGCCGCCGAGGGCGCCACCGATGAGGGGGCCGAGGATCGGCACCCACGAGTAGCCCCAGTCGCTCCCCACCTTGCCACGGATCGGCAGGAGGGCGTGGGCGATGCGGGGACCGAGGTCACGGGCCGGGTTGATGGCGTACCCCGTGGGGCCACCGAGGCTGTTGCCGATACCGACGACGAGCAGCGCCACCGCCAGCGGCCCGAGCCCGGAGGGCGTGAAGCCGAAGGCGACGATGACGAACAGGAGGACGAACGTGCCGACGATCTCGGTGACGAGGTTCCAGCCGTAGGTGCGGATCTCCGGGCCGGTGGAGAAGACCGCGAGCTTGGTGGCTGCCGGGGCCTCCTCGTCGAAGTGCTTCTTGTAGGCCAGGTACATGACGATCGCGCCGAGGGTCGCGCCGATGATCTGGGCGAGCATGTAGACCAGCGCGTTGCCGGCGTTCGCCTCGATCGGGGCGAGGCCGAGCTCGTCGTTGCCGGGGAAGAAGTCGTTCCCGCTGGCCCACAGGCCGACGGTGACGGCGGGGTTGATGTGCGCGCCGGTGTTGTAGGCGACGTACACACCGGCGAAGACGGCAAGTCCCCACCCGAAGTTGATGAGCAGCCAGTTGGCGCCCACGCCGTTGCCCTTGGTCTTGGGCAGGATCGCGTTGGCGACGACGCCGCAACCGAGCAGCGTCAGCATCGCCGTGCCCAGGAGCTCGGGCAGGAAGATCGCTGAGAAGTCCACGTTGTCCTCTTTCTCTGGTGAACCCGACGGCGCGACCGTGCGCCGTCAGGGGCTTGGGGTCCCTGCCCTCCTCAGCGGGTGGGCAGGGGTCTCATCGCGACGATGTCCGGCGCCCGCAGCCGGACGCGTTCCCCCTCGGCGTCGTCCGCCGTCTCCTCCGCGGCACGTTCCGCCTCGCACCGCTGGGTGTAGGACTCCATCTCCCGCTGCCGCCGCTCCTCGTCCCAGCCCAGGATCGGGGCGATGACGTCGACGATCTCCGGCATCGCCGCCAGCCCGCGGTCGGGTACCTCGTAGACGAGCCGGGTGCGGTGGAGCATGACGTCCTCCAGGTGGAGGACCGACTCGTGGCTCGCCGCGTAGGCGACCTCCACCCGCAGGTAGGCCGGGGCGTGCTCCAGCGGCCGGGCGAGATCGGGCTGCTCCTCGATCATCGCGACGAGCTCGTCGAGCATCGCGCCGTAGCGGTGCAGCAGGTGCCCGACCATCGCCTTGGACCACCCGTAGCGGGCGGCGTGGCGGTGGGCGCGCCGGTGCATGGCCCGCAGGCCCACCGCACCGAGCAGGGGGATGCGGTCGGTGATCGAGGGCAGCCGCGCGGCCCGGTCACCGAGCGCGAAGTCGACCGCGTCCTTGGCCATCACCCGGTAGGTGGTGAGCTTGCCCCCGGCGATGGCGACGAGACCGGGTGCGGGGGAGGCCACGGTGTGCTCCCGGGAGACCTTGGCCGAGGAGGTGCCCTCCTTGGTGCCCGGCTGCAGCAGCGGACGCAGCCCGGCGTAGGTGCCGATGACGTCCTCCCGGGTGAGCGGGGTGCGCAGCACCGCGTTGGCGTGGTCCAGGACGTAGTCGATGTCCGTGCGCGTGGCCACCGGGTGGCGCAGGTCGTGCTCGTAGGGGGTGTCGGTGGTGCCGATGATCCAGTAGCGCGACCACGGGATGATGAACAGGACGCTCTTCTCGGTCTGGAGGATCAGCCCGACGTCGCCGCGGATGCGCTCGCGGGGGACCACGAGGTGGATGCCCTTGGAGGCGAGGACCTTGAGGCCGCCGCTGCTGCCGGACAGGGCCTGCGCCTCCTCGGTCCACACGCCGGTGGCGTTGATGACGTGGCGGGCCTTGACGGTCAGGCGCTCACCGGACTCCAGGTCGAGGAGCTCGGCCCCGTCGACCCGGCCGGTCGCGTCCTTCGTCAGGTCGACCACCTGGGTGCGGCTCGCGGCCAGCGCGCCGTACTTGGCGGCGGTGCGGACCAGGGTGATGACGAGCCGGGCGTCGTCGACCGTGGCGTCCCAGTACTGGACGGCGCCGATCGCAGCGTCGTGGCGGAAGTCCGGGAAGAGCTCCTGCATCGTGGTGCGGGAGCGGTGCCGGTGCAGCGGCATGGCCCGCTTGCCCGGGGCCAGGCCGGCCAGCGCGTCGTAGAGGGCCACGCCGGTGCCGACGTAGGCCCGCTCCCAGATGCGGTGCTCCAGCGGGTAGAGGAACGCCACCCGCTTGACGAGGTGCGGGGCGAGGTGCTTGATGAGCAGGTCGCGCTCGGTGAGGGCCTCGTGGACGAGGTGGAAGTCGAGCATCTGCAGGTAGCGCAGCCCGCCGTGGACGAGCTTGCTGGAGCGGCTGGACGTGCCGGAGGCCCAGTCCTGGGCCTCGACGATGCCCACCTGCAGGCCGCGTGTCGCGGCGTCCAGCGCGATCCCGGCCCCCGTCACCCCGCCGCCGATGACGAGCACGTCCAGCCCGTTGGTCATCTCGGCCAGAGCCGAGCGTCGTGTCTCCCCGGTCAACGTGCTGGATGCCACCTGGACCCCTTCGGTTGTCCGACCAGTTGTCAGGACATGTTGTCCCTTCCCGATTGGCCGCGCAAGGGAATCGCGGAGGAATCTGCGGCAGGCGCGGACGGCGGCCGGTAGGCGCCCACGGTGAGCATGCGCATGAGCCACTCGAGCGGCCCGCGGCCCACGACGCGGGTCCACAGCGTGCACCCGACGAGCGCGACGACGACGAACCACACCAGGACCGCGTTCGACTCCGGGTACCACACGACGTCCTCGCCGAGGATCGCGATCGCGACGATGTGCACCGAGTAGGCGGTCAGCGCCATCGCGCCGACGGCGGCCAGGGGGTGGAGGAGGAGCCGGCCGCCGCGGGCGACCCCGGGAGCCGTCGTCAGCACGAGGACGACGGCGAGCACGAGCAGGGCGACGCCGGCGTTGCCGACGACCTCGAACGTGGTGTCGGAGTGCGGGTCGGCACGCAGCAGCTGCTCGGTGAGCGGGGAGGTGGCGGTGACCCGGTGGCGCAGCAGGTCGCTGCCGCCGTAGCCGAGGAGCAGCAGCCCCAGGCCGCTCACCGCCAGGAGGCCCTGGACGCGGCCCGACTGCAGGTCGAGCCGCCCGAGGCACAGCCCGAGCAGCATGTAGGCCACCCACACGACGGCGGGGTAGTAGCCGGTGAGGACGAGGTCGAGGAGGAAGCTCTCGCCGCGGGCGGTCGTCACGGGCGGCGGTCCCTGCCCGCTCGGGTAGCGCAGCACCGCCATGAGGGTGGGGCCTGCCAGCCCCGCGACGGCGGCGAGGGCGCCCACCACCGCCGGGCGCAGCGCGATGAACGGCGCGACGAGGAGGAAGGTCACGGCGTAGGACGGCAGGATCACGGCCACCGGCGTCCCGAACATCATGAGCAGGACGCCGAGGACGAAGATGACACCCGCGCGGGTGGCCACCCGCAGCCAGCCGTGCACCAGCGCGGGGCCGCGCGGGACCGTGCGCCTCCCGGTGAACAGGGCGATGGACAGCCCGGCGAGGACCGCGAAGAGCGCCGACGGGCGTCCCTCCGCGACGACCAGCCACGCCGGCGACGGGTCGCGCGTGGCGGTGATGTCGTTGAGGTGGGCGCCGAACATCCCGAGCACGGCGACGCCGCGCGCGACGTCGACCCCGACGATTCGTCCCTGCACCGTTTCAGGGTATGCGCGGGGCGCCCGTGAGGGTGCGCCGAACCGGGGTCCTCCGGCGCGGTCGGCCCACGGTGCTGCCGTTCCGCGGACTCCCGGCGGTCGCGTTGCTACCGTGCCCTCCATGAGGGCGCCAACGTGGTCGCCGCGGACCGTCGGGCTCGCTGTGCTCGTCGTCGGCCTCGCGCTGGCGCTGCTGCCGAGCAGCGGCCTCCTGCCCGCAGGATGGTTCGCGCCCACGCGCGCCGACGCCGGTCCGCCCACCCTCCCCACCCGGTTCGCCGGCTACTCCTACCTCACCGGAGACGTCTCCACCTCACCGCCCGGGCGCGCCGTCGCCGTCTACCAGCACGGCTTCGACGTCGAGTTCCTCGATGCCCCGCAGGCCGTCGTCGCGGGCGCCGACGGGGACATCTACCGGCGCCTCGACGCCGCGGAGGCCCGCGACCGCCGGGTCCCACGGCGACCCGGCGGTCATGCGGTTGTCCCCGGACGGCACCCGGGTCGCGATCGGCGACTGGGACACCACCGCACCGGACGTCATCGTCATCGATCTCACCACCGGCGACGCCGTCACCTACCCGGTGCCCGGCGGGCGTAGCGCGGTCCCGCTGGCCTGGGCACCCGACTCGCGGCGGCTGGCCTACCTCACGACGGCAGAGCCGGTGAACCCGTACAGCGGCCGGGCCGTCTCCGGAGACCTGGGCCTGCTCGACGTCACGACGGGTACGGCCGAGCTGGTGCCCGGCCAGGACGGCGCGCGGGCCGCGGCGTTCTCACCCGACGGCCGTGAGCTGGCGGTCCACCGGATCACACCCGACGACGGCTCCCTGAGCGGCCAGGACGGCATCCCCCGGATGGGCGGCGGCACGGTCGAGGTGCTCACCGCCGGCGGCACGGTGGACCGCCGCCTGGCCATGCCCGCGCACCACTACCTCCACGGACCCGACGCCTGGTCACCCGACGGCGCGCTGCTCGCCACCGCGGTGCAGTGGCTGCCGGCGTGCGAGCACCTGGCGACCGACACCCGGGAGTGGGGGGACTGCTTCAACGACTACACCGGCCCCGAGGACGGCATCGTCTTCCTCGACGCGACGGGCGGGGACGCCGCCGTCCCCGCGCCGGTACCGCCGGACGTGGTCGGCTGGGACGGCCTGCTCGGCTGGACCGGCGACCGCGAAGTGCTCGTCCTCGACGCGCCCGCGGACCCCGAGTCGGCCGAGGACGACCTGTTCTGGCTCACCGCGGTGCCCCTGGAGGGGGGCGAGCCGCGCCGCCTCAGCGGGGTCCCGGGCGGGGGCAACTACGGCGTCGGCGGCTTCCAGGTCGCGTCGGCCCTCCTCCCGGACATCGAGCTGCGCGACAACGCGGGGGCGGTGGACCGCGGGCTGTGGCCGACCTGGCTGCGGGTGCTGGTGGCGCTCGGCGCGGCCGGCGCGGTCACGCTGGTCGCCCGGACCCTGGACCGCCGGGGCCACGCAGTACGGTTTGCCCATGCGCATCGCACGGTTCACCACGGGTGACAACCCCCGGTACGGAATCCTGGAGGACGGCTCGACCGACCTCGTCGTGCTCAAGGGCGACCCGCTCTACATGCCGATCCAGACGACCGGCGAGCGGGTGGACCTCGACGCCGTCCGCCTGCTCTCCCCGGTGATCCCCCGCTCCAAGGTGGTTGGGGTGGGCCGCAACTACGCGGCGCACGCGGCCGAGATGGGCGACGACGTGCCGGAGCAGCCGCTGCTCTTCCTCAAGCCGAACACCGCCGTCATCGGGCCGGACGACCCCGTCGTCGTGCCGCCCTACGCCGAGCACGTCGACCACGAGGCCGAGCTCGCCGTCGTCGTCGGCCACCTGGCGAAGAACGTGCCGGTGGAGAAGGCGGAGAGCTACATCTTCGGCTACACCGTGGCCAACGACGTCACCGCCCGCGCCGCCCAGCGCGCCGACGTCACGTGGACCCGCGGCAAGGCCTTCGACACCTCCTGCCCCATCGGGCCCTTCCTCGCCGTCGACACCGACGTCTCCGACCTCGCCGTGCGGGCGTGGGTGGACGGGGAGCTGCGGCAGGACGGGCGCACCTCGCAGATGGTGCACAAGATCCCCGAGCTGCTCGCCTACGTCTCGAGCATCTTCACCCTGCTGCCCGGCGACATCATCCTCACCGGCACCCCGGCCGGTGTCGGCCCGGTACTGCCCGGCCAGCGCGTGGAGGTGGAGGTCGAGGGCATCGGCCGGTTCGGCAACAACGTCGTCAAGCGGTAGGGGCGGGCGTGGCGAGGGACGAAGGATGTGTCTTCTGCCGGATCGTCGCGGGCACGGCGACCGCCGACGTCGTCCTCACCACGCAGGACGTCGTCGCCTTCCTCGACGCGCGGCCGGTGTTCAAGGGACATGTGCTCGTGGTGCCGCGCGCCCACGTCGTCACCCTGCCCGACCTGCCGGACGAGCTGCTCGGCCCCTTCTTCGCCACGGTGCGCCGGGTGGCCGCCGCGCTGCCTGACGCCCTCGGCGCGCAGGGGACCTTCGTGGCGATGAACAACGTCGTCAGCCAGAGCGTGGCCCACCTGCACGCGCACGTCGTCCCGCGCACCCGGGGCGACGGGCTGCGCGGGTTCTTCTGGCCCCGCACCAGGTACGCCGAGGGGGAGCGGGCGCAGTACGCCGAGAAGCTCCGGGCGGCGCTGGCCGGCTGAGACACCGGCCCTGGCCGGCGGCGCGGGCGCGGGCCGGCCCGGGTGGCATGACCGGTCGAGGTCGCGACCCGCGCAGGGTCAGTGGAGCGTGGCGTCCGGTCCGGTGCGGGCGTACCGGGTGAACCGCACCGTGAGGCCGGCGCGGGTGGGGGAGCAGCAGTACAGCCCGCCGCAGACCGCGGCGTCCGGGGCGAGGTGGGCCACGCGCACGAGGCGGAACGGCTCGTCGTCCACCCGCGCCCGCACCGTGACCGCGTCACCGGCCCGGCTCGCCCGGACGGTGACGAGCCGACCCGCCCACCCGGGGACCGGGGCCACCGACCAGTCGGAGTACCCGTGGGTGACCACCGCGCCGACCTGCGGCGCGCCGTCGGAGACCTCCACCCCGGCCTTGACCCACTCGGTGTCCGACACCCGGAGGAAGAGGCCGGCCTGGTCGAACTGCTCGGTGTAGTCGAGCCGGAAGCCCACCTCGACGGCGCCGGCCGCGGGCAGCGGCTCGAGCAGCGCGTGCTCGGTGTCGTGGACGAACCCGTAGGAGGTGTGGCGCCAGGCGTCGCTGCCCTCCACCGCGGTCACGCGCAGCTCCTCGCCGACGACGACGGCGGACTCCGGCGGCGTCGTCCAGGTCCCCTCCCGCAGGAGGTCGGTCAGGCTCATCCCGCCACCCTAGGGGCGCGGCCGGGTCTCGACCGCCGGCGGTGGCGGGACCGGCGTCGGTCCATGGTGCCGACCGTCCGCCCCGCCACGGCCGACCGGAGCGCGGCAGCGCCCGCGCTCAGGGGAGCGGACGCACCAGTACCCGGTCGACCTCGAGGGCGGGGACGAACTCCCGGTCGGTCCGCTCGCCCGGGAAGTCGAAGACGCCGAGCATGAGCTGCACCGGGTAGCGCGGCGGGCCGGTCACGGTGCGCACGACCGCGCCGTCGACGCGCAGCTCGGCACGGTCCGGTGTCCAGTCGACGGCGTAGTCGTGCGGCTCGGCGACGTCGATCGGCAGCCGGACGGCGGCGAAGTCCTCGACGACGTCGGGGTCGCGGAAGGCGTGCAGACCCATGCCCACCGCCGCCGACCGCCCGGGCTCGACCGCGTCGCCGAACACCTCCATGACGCAGATCTCCGCCGAACGCTCCGGCCGGTCCTCCAGGCCGACCAGCCAGAACGCCGCCATCGAGCCCGGTCGCACGTCCAGGCGGGCACGCACCTCGATGCGGCCGTACTGCGGGGTGCAGCCCCAGAACGTGGGCTGCTCCTCCCGCACGGTCAGGCCCTCCCGGTAGGGCTGCTGGCCCACCGTGCTGCCCACCGGGCCGGAGAAGCTCCCGGACTGGACCGCCGAGACCCGCATGTCCGGGTGGTGGTCGCCGGCGCACCACAGCCCCTGCGCGGGCGGGATGGACAGACGCAGCCGCGATTCGGCGACCTCGTAGGTCGCGGCGGTGCGGGCGCGTGAGCTCCAGGCGGGCAGGTAGTGCGGGAGCCAGACGGAGCGGTCCAGCTCGGGGCCGGTGAAGTCGTCGTCCAGCACGCTACGCCCCGATCGGCGGCCGCAGCTCGCGGGAGTAGTAGAAGGCCCGTTCGCGGGGTGGGTCCTCCCCGCTGGTGAAGCCGTGGCGCTCGTAGAAGCGGCGGGCGTCGACGTCCGGCTCGTCTACGTCGACCTCGACGAGCGCGACCCCGTCGGCGGCGGCGTCGTGGAGGAGCCGCTCGACCACCGCCGTCCCGATGCCCCGGCCGCGCAGGTGGGGGACGACGTAGAGCTCGTCGAGGAGCAGCACCGGGCCGTCGTACCAGACGTTCGGGCGGGAGGTGAGCAGCGCGACGGCGACGGCGGGCTCGGCGGGGTCGCCGGCGAGCAGCGCCGTCGTGCTGCCCGCCGCGAGCAGCTCCGCCAGCCGCGCGGTGAGGACATCGACGCCGGGGGAGTGGGTGTCGTACTCGGTGTTGAAGTCGTGCAGGAGGCGCGCGACCTCCCGGGCATCGGACACCGTCGCCCACCGGACGTCCACCGTCATGGCGGAACGGTACGCGCGGCAGGGGTGCCGCCACCAGGGCATTCGGCACCGACCGCCGCCCGGCGTCCGTGCCCGGCGCCCGGACCGCCGCCCGGCGGCTCACCCCTGCGACCGGTCGGCGGGGGTGCCGGTGGGCCGGCAGCGAGGGCGCCGGCAGTGCCGTGCGAGACTGGGGCGGGCCGGCGCCCGGGCGAGCAGAGCGGAGGCAGGTGTGCGAGGTTCCGTCGGGCTGGTCGCCACTCTCGCGCTGGCGATGGGGGCCGGGCCGGTGCTGGTGCACGGCCTGACCGCGATGAGCCCGCTCGTCGTCGCCGACCTGGGCCTGACCCGCACCCAGTTCGGCTCGCTGGCGACGCTGACCTTCCTCGTCGCCGGCCTGAGCTCCGGCCTCGCCGGTGCGCTGGTCGACCGGATCAGCGAGCGCCGCACCATGGTGCTCCTCTTCGTCGGCTCGGCGCTGACGATCTGGGCGGCGGCCGCGGCGCCCGGCTACCTGTGGCTGGTGCTCGCCGTCGTGCTCTCCGGGGCGGTGCAGGCCGTCTCCAACCCGGTGACCAACCGCGTCGTCTCCTGGGTCGACGACCCCGGGCGCCGCGGTACGGTCCTCGGCGTCAAGCAGGCCGGTGTCCAAATGGCCCAGGCCTCCGCCGGCCTGGTGCTCCCCGCGCTCGCACTGGCCGTGGGGTGGCGCTGGTCGCTCGCCACGGCGGCGGCAGTCTCCCTCGCCGGTCTCGTGCTCGTCGTCCGTCACGTCCGCACCCCCGGACGCGCCGCGGCGGAGCATGCGACGGCCCGCAGGCCGCGGGTGAGGCTGCCCGCGGCGGTGTGGTGGCTGGCGGCGTTCGCCTTCCTCAGCGGCTGCGCCCTGCAGGCCACCAACGTCTACCTGCCGCTCTACGGGTACCAGGCGGTCGGCCTGGCCGGCGCGGCGGCCGGGGCGCTCACCGCCGTCGTCGGCGGCGTCGGCCTGGTGGCCCGGATCCTGTGGGGCCGGATGGTCGGGCGCGTGCCGGCGCCGCGGGCCCCGCTGCTCGTCCTCGTCGCAGGGTCGCTGCTCGGCCTCGGGCTCATCCTCCTCGCCGAGACGGCGGGCGCGGCCCTCCTCTGGGTGGGGACGGCCGTCTTCGCCGCGACCGGGATCGCCGCCAACGTCGTCCTCATGGTCACCGTCATCCGGGTCGTGCCGCCGGCGCTCGTCGGGCGGGCGACGGGGGCGCTCGCCACGGGTCTCTACCTCGGCTTCGCGGTCGGTCCGGTGACGTTCGGGCGGGTGGTCGACACGACCGGCGACTACCGCG
>NZ_CALGNQ010000021.1 GCF_937958535.1 uncultured Georgenia sp.
CGACAGCTCACTTCCCACCGAGCGCTGAGTTCCCACCGACAGCTCAGTTCCCACCGACAGCTCAGTTCCCACCCGCGAGCTGAGTTCCCAGCGGGAGCCCACCTCTCGTCGACAGCTCACTTCCCACCGACAGCTCACTTCCTGACGGTTCGACTGTCGAGCGCGCGACCTCGGTCGAACTCCTCCACCGGGCGGGACGCGCCTGGGTTGACTCGCCTCAATGACAGGCGAACAGAGGCGCGGAATGACGGTGTCCCACAGGTACGACTCGGCAGCCGGATGTCGTGAGGTCGACGCCTACTTCACCGAGGAGCTGCTGAACGAGGACACCGCGCTCGTCGCGGCTCGGGAGTCGAGTGTGCGGACGACCATGCCCGATGCGGTGGTCACCGCCAACCGAGGGGCGTTCCTCGGTCTCCTGACGAAGATCGCGGGCGCACGGCGGGTGCTGGAGTTCGGGACGCTCGCCGGCTACTCCACCATCTGGTTCGCGCGTGCCGTGGGCCCGGCCGGGATGGTCGTGTCGCTGGACCTGGAGGAGAGGAACGCGGCCGTCGCCCGGGCGAATCTCGCCCACGCCGAGGTGCTCGACCGGGTCGAGGTGATCATCGGGCCGGCCGCGACGTCGGCGCAGGCGCTCATCGACGCCGGCACCCGACCGTTCGACCTCGTGTTCATCGACGCGGACAAGCCGAGCAACCGGGCCTACCTCGACGCCGCGCTCAGGCTGACCCGGCCGGGTGGCGTCATCGTCATCGACGACGTGGTGCGCGACGGAGCCGTGGCCGCCCCTGACACCGGCGACCCCGGGGTCGAGGGAGTCCGCGCCGTGACTGACGGCGGCGATCGATGCCGACGCCGAGCTCGAGCAACCGCGCTTCAGCCGGTGGGTGTCAAGGGGTGGGACGGCCTCATCGTGGCCCGCCGCACCTAGCGTGCTCCCGTCCGGAGCGTCGAGCAAAGCCGGACCGTTGCGAACTGAGCCCTCGCTGGGAATTGGGCTGTCGGTGGGAAGTGTGCTGTCGGTGGGAGGTGGGCTGTGGGTGGGAAGTGTGCTGTCGGTGGGAGGTGGGCTGTGGGTGGGAAGTGTGCTGTCGGTGGGAGGTGGGCTGTCGGCGGCGGGCTGCTGGGGGAGAGAGGTCAGCGGGGTGTGCGGGGGACGACCGTCGGCGGGGGACCGGTCGGCTCCGGTGGCTCGGTGCGCTCGGTGGCGGCGTCGCCCACGACGTCGAGCACCTGCTGGTAGCGCGAGGCGACCTGCTGGTCGGTGAGCATCAGCCCCTCCGGCCGCTCCCCGGCGAGGAGGTCGGAGAGCACGTGCAGCCGCTGCCCGCCCACCCGGTCGACCGTGACGGCCGTCCACTCCATCGACTCGACACGGGCCGGCTCGCCGTCCGGTTTGACGACGTGGGCGAGGGCGAGCAAGCCCGTGGCCGTCTGAGGAACGCAGCACAGCTCGTCCTGGTTGGAGATGAAGTTGCCCAGCCCGTAGGCCACCCACATCCCGTTGCCGCCGGGCCCGCCCGACAGCTTCTCGATCGGCTGCGGCACGTGCGCGTGGTGACCGAGGACGAGGTCGACCTGACCGGACTCCGCCAGCGTCTCGGCGAGGGCCACCTGGTCGGGGTGCGGCGTCCCGCTGTACTCCGAGCAGCAGTGGATGCTCGCCACGACGAGGTCGGCCCCCGCCTCGCGGGCCTCGCCGGCCATCCGGACGATCCGGTCGGCGTCGATGAGCTCGACCGCCCACGGGCTGTCCGCCGGGACGGGGATGCCGTTCGTCCCGTAGGTCGCGGCGAGCTGGGCGACCCGGATCGTCTGCCCCTCCCGCTCGAGCTCGTACCACTGGGCGCTGTCGGCCTCCTCCTGGCTGCGCGCGGAGCCGACGTGCCCGAGCCCGGCCGCGTCCATGAGGTCCAGGGTGCGCACCAGCCCGTCCATCCCGCGGTCCAGGGTGTGGTTGGTGCCCGTGGAGCAGCCGTCCCAGCCCAGCCGGGCGAGGTCGGCGGGCAGCTCCTCCGGGGCGCCGAACATGGGGTAGCCGGTCGGGGCGGTGCCCTGCGGCGCCACCGGCACCTCGAGGTTGCACAGCGCGAGGTCCGCGCCGCGGGTGTAGGCGGCGGTGGCCTCCATCATCGGCACGAAGTCGTACCCGTCGCCGGTGGCCGCGGTCCGGATGACGGTGGCGTGGGGCAGCACGTCCCCGCCGCCGATGATGGTGAACCGGGCGTCGGGCAGCGGCTCGGGGGTGGGGCTGGGCTCGGCGGTGGGCTCCGCCGTCGCCGACGGCGGTGCGGTGCTGGGCGGCTCCTGCGGCGCAGCGGACGGCGCCTCCTGCCAGGGTCGCCAGAGCGCGGCCACGGCGACGACGGCGACGACCCCGACCAGGAGCAGCAGCACCGCTGCCGGCCGGGGGCCGGGACGTGGGCGGACGGCATGGCGACCCATGGCGCCGAGGGTAGTGGGCGAAGGTGGGTGGCAGGGCATCGCGGCCCGTACTCTGGACCCCATGCCGACGGAGAACTCCGCCCCCGTCCCGCTGTGGAACCTGGCGAACGTCCTGACCATGGCGCGCGTCGCCCTCGTGCCCGTGTTCGCCGTCCTCATGTTCGGGGACTCGACGGCCGCCCGGGTGGCCGCCGCCGTCGTCTTCCTCATCGCCGCGGCGACCGACAAGCTCGACGGTCACATCGCGCGCAGCCGCGGTCTGGTGACGGACTTCGGCAAGATCGCCGACCCGATCGCCGACAAGGCGCTCGTCATCACCGCCCTCGTGCTCCTGTGGGCGGAGGGAACCATCCCGTGGTGGGTGCCGGTGACGATCATCGTCCGCGAGCTCGGCATCACGCTGCTGCGCTTCGTCATGGTCCGGCGCGCCGTCATGGCCGCCTCCAGCGGTGGCAAGCTCAAGACCGTCCTGCAGATCGTCTTCATCACCTCCTACCTCATCCCGTGGGAGTCCCTGCTGCCCGCGGCCGCCGCGGACGTCGTCCTGCTCGTCACCTGGTGGGTGATGCTGCTCGCCGTCGTCGTCACGGTCGTCACCGGGGCCGACTACGTCGTCCGGGCCGTGCGGATCGCCCGCACCCCGGCCGGGGGCGCCGGTGACCGCGGCTGAGGTCGTCACCCGTCTCCGCGCCGCCGGCCTCACGGTGGCGACCGCGGAGTCGTTGACCGGGGGCCTCGTCTGCGCCGCCCTGGTCGACGTCCCGGGGGCCTCGGAGGTGGTCCGCGGCGGCGTCGTCGCCTACGCGACCGATGTCAAGGTCGAGCTGCTCGGCGTGGACCAGGGGGTGCTCGACCGGTCGGGCCCGGTGCACCCCGCGGTCGCCCGCGGGCTCGCCGAGGGCACCGCCCGGCTGCTCCGGGCGGACGTGGGCATCGGCACCACCGGCGTCGCCGGACCCGGGCCGGCGGACGGCCGGCCCGCCGGGACCGTCTACGTCGCGGCGTCCCTCGCCGGGCGGACGCGGGTGCGGCGGCTCGCCCTGGTGGGCACCCGCCGGCTCCTGCGGCGCGCCAGCGTGGGGGCGGCCCTCGCCCTCACCCTGGGCCTGCTCGCGGATCGGGAACAAAACCTGGTCGGCCCGCTGTTGGCATGAGTGATGACGACCAACCACGCCCGCACCCCGGTACGTCCCCAGCGTCCATCTGCTGGGAGGCGTCTCACACAGCCCGCGCCCACGGCCGCGGCGGGGTACGGTAGGACAATGCACGGCGAGAGACAGGAGGTGGCCCCGGTGATCGTCCTACGACGCGAGATCGGAGACGTGCTGCGGACCATCCGCCAGCACCAGGGGCGGACACTGCGCGAGGTCTCCTCCGCGGCCCGTGTCTCCCTCGGCTACCTCAGCGAGGTGGAGCGCGGCCAGAAGGAAGCATCGTCCGAGCTCCTGGCGTCGATCTGCACCGCTCTGAACATCCCGATGTCCTTCGTGCTGCGGAAGGTCAGTGACCGCATCGCCGTGGCCGAGGGCGTCCACGTCCCCGACACCGTGCCCGAGGAGCTCGTCTCCTCCCTGCGCGAGGAGCTTGCGGGCGTGGCCTGACGACGTCGCACGAGCCCCCGGAGCCGATCGGCTCCGGGGGCTTCTGCGTTCCGTGGCCGGGCTAGGCGGGGGCCGAGCGCCGCCACAGCGCCCTGCCGGCCATCGCCAGTGCGGTGAGCAGCGCGAGGGCCAGCCCCGTCCACACGACCGGTACCCACCAGCGGGCGGTGGGCGCGGGCTCCGGCACGGCGGCGGCGACGAGCTCGTCGAGCTGCTCCGCCAGGACCGGTCGGAAGGTGGACAGCGGGGCGGAGGAGGGGCCCTGGTAGAACCCGGGGATGAGCGTGGTCACCTCGTCGTCGACGAGGGAGAAGTAGGCCCCCAGCATCGGTTCCTCGACGAGCACCGCGTCGGGAGCGAGGTCGGTGAGGGCCTTGCCCAGCTCGGCGTGGTCGTCGACGTAGGCCAGGGTGACGGCGTCCTCCTCCCGCCACGCCACGACCGTGCCGGCCGGGACGCCGTCCCCGGCGTAGGGGGCGACCCACTGCTCGAGCGGCGTCACCGGGGTGTCCGTCGCCTCCCCGGCGAGGAACTCGGTGCTCCACCGGTGCTGGGGCCGGGGTGCCCCCACCGTGACGTGCTCGACGTCCACCGGCCACTCGACCCCGGTGACCTCCCCGGCCGCCGTGTCCGCGAACCAGGCGGCGACGTCGTCCGGGACGGCGGCCGTCCCGAGAGGCACACCGGCGAGCGTCGCCGCGAGCAGCGGCGGGACGAGCAGGCGGGACATCATGGGGCACCTCCGGTGGCCAGCATGGCACCGTGACGACGCCCCGTCACGGGTTCGCTCGCCGGCTCCGTGGCGTGGCCGGTCGCACCTCTCGCGCGGGCCGGCAGGTGGGGCTGCCCCTCCGCACCCTACGCGGGCTGGCAGGCCGGGCAGAAGAACGCGGGCCGCTCCTGGCCCGGTGGGCCGACCGCGAGCTCGGCGATCGGTGTGCCGCACCGGCGGCACGGCCGGCCCCGGCGGCCGTGCACGTGCGAGGTGCGTCCGGGCGCGGTCTCCCCGGTGGCGGTGGGCAGCGGGGCGTCCGCCGAGCGGAGCATGAGGGCGCGCGCGGTGGCGCAGACGGGCTCGGTGACGTCCCGCGCCGGCCGCAGGGGGTGGACCCGGTGCGCCCACAGCGACTCGGCGAGGTAGAGCGTGCCGATCCCGGCGACGACGGTCTGGTCCAGCAGCACCGCGCCGATGGGCCGGTCGCCCTGGGCGCGCACCCGGCGGGCGCACTCCTCCAGGTCGACGCCGGCGGCGAGCAGGTCGGGGCCGAGGTGCCCGACGAGCAGGTGCTCGTCGCGGGTCCGGACGAGGTCGAGCATGCCGAGGCTGCGGCCGATGCAGGTCCACCTGTCGGTGCCGAGCACCGCCCGGACCCGGTGCGACCGGTCGGCCCCGCGCTCCTCACCGGCACGGGTGATCCACCAGCTGCCGTCCATCCGCAGGTGGGTGTGCAGGGTGCGGCCGTCGTCGAGGCGGGTGAGCAGGTGCTTGCCCACGGGGTGGTTGCCGGTGACGACGACCCCCGCGAGGTCGGTGTCCCCGAGGTCGCCCCAGCGCAGCTCGCCGCGCACGAGCCGCTGCCCGGCGAGGGCGAGGTCGAGCCGGCGGGCGACCCGCAGGACGATGTCACCCTCCGGCACGTGCCCCCTCCCGCCCGGTGGGGGTCGACCGGTCGCGCTCCCGCAGCCGCAGCCCCCGGGGGTGGGCGAAGAAGCCGGCCTCCTCCAGCGCGGCCCGGACGGTGCCGTCGGTGGCGAGCGCGGCGTCACCGTCGACCCGTTGCAGCGTGACCCGGCCGAGCCTGCCGCGCCGGACGGCCTCCGCCAGCGCGTGCGCGGCGGCGGTCAACCGGTCCGGGTCGGTGGTGAAGGTGAGCAGGGTGCGCCCACCCCGCTCGACGTAGAGGCACAGCTCGCCCCCGAGGAGGACGACGACGGCGCCCGCGGCCCGCCGCGGCCGGGCCCCCTCGGTGGCCGGCTCGGGCCACGGCAGGGCGGCGCCGTACGGGTTGGCCGGGTCGGTCGCGGCGAGCAGCAGCGGGTCCGCGACGGCGCGCCGGGCGGTGTCACGGAGCAGGTCGACGCACTCGGGCAGGGCGAACTGGGCCGCCCCGAGCCCCTCGAGGAGGTAGCCGCGGCGCACCTTGCCCGCGTCCTCCAGTCGGGTGAGCACCGGGTAGGCGGTGGCGAAGCCGCCGGGCAGGTCCTCCAGGCCGGCCGCCCCGCGGGTGAGGACGCCGTGCCGTTCGAGCAGGGCGGCCACCTGGGCGAGGGTGGCGGTGGTGGCGTCCGCGTCCCGGGCGACGAGCGACCACCGGCCCGCGGCGGACGGCGGCAGCGGCGTACCGGGGCGGGCGCCGGCGGCCGCCACGAGCGAGCGGCGGCGGGACAGCGCCCCGTGGGCACGGGGTGGGCGACGCTGGGAGTGGTGTGCCGGCCGTCCACCGGCAAGGCGGGCCCGGACCGGGGCGAGGGAGTCGTTGGTGACGTAGCCGGCCCACACGAGCTCCCAGAGCGCCTCGAGGACCTCCGTGCCGCTCGCACCCTGCTCCTGCGCCTGGACCTCGGCGAGGAGGTCGCGGTAGAAGATCCCGCCGGAGCTCAGCACCTCGAGCACCGCCCGTGCCACGGCGGAGTCGGGCAGCTCCTGGGGCGGGGGGAGCAGCTCGGGGGAGTCGGCGGGTGCCAGCACGAGGTAGCCGTCCACGCCGGGCAGTCCGCCCGCGCCGCACCACACGACCTCACCGGCCGTGGTGAGCTCGTCGAGCAGCGCCGGCCGGTAGTCGGAGACCCGCGCCGGGAGGACCAGCGACTCCAGCGCCGAGGCCGGCACCCGTGCCCCGGCGAGCTGGTCGACGACGGAGCCGAGCGCCGCCGTCCCGGTGCCGGCCGACCCGACCTGCTGCCACCGGGGGAGGAAGGAGCCGAGCGTCGCCGCAGGCACCGCCTCCACCTCCGAGCGCAGCACCGCCAGCGTGCGGCGCCGGATCCGGCGCAGCACCTCGGCGTCGCAGTACTGCTCGGCCGCGGCCTCCTCCCCGGGCCGCAGCCGCCCGGTGACGAGGCCGGCGGCGGCGGTGAGACGGCGCAGCACCGGTGTGAGCGCGGCCGTGCCGAGCCCGAGGTGCGCGGCGAGCTCCTCGGCGGTGAAGGGGCCGTGGGTGCGGGCGTAGCGGCGCACGAGGTCACCGAGCGGGTCGCCGACCGGCCGCAGCACCTCCTCCGGCAGCCCGACGGGCAGCGCGACACCGAGTGCGTCCCGCAGCCGGGCGGAGTCCTCCACCACCGCCCACCGCTCCTCGCCCCGCACGGTCACCCGCATGACGCGCCGGGCCCCCTCCAGCTCGGCGAGCCAGGCCGCGGCGGCGTCGGCGGGTTCGCAGCGCGCGGCGAGGTCCGCCGTCGTCACCGGCCCGAGCCGGCGCACGAGGTCGACCAGCGACTCCGGGTCCTGTGCCGGGTAGCGGCGCAGGGACACCTCGGCCTCGACCTCGGCGAGGGCGAGCGGGTCGAGGAGATCGGCGAGGTCACCGGCACCGGGGCCGATGAGCTCGGCGAGCAGCCGGGGGTCGAGCGTCAGTGCGGCGGCGCGGCGCTCGGCGGCCGGGGCGTCGCCGTCGTAGAGGAACTGGCCGACGTAGCCGAGGAGCAGGGTGCGGGCGAAGGGGGAGGGGCTCGGGGTGGCGACCTCGACGACCCGCACGTCCCGCCGCAGGACCCGGCCCATGAGCTCGGCCAGGGCGGGGGTGTCGAAGTCGTCCTGGAGGCACTCACGCACGGTCTCCAGGACGATCGGGAAGTCGGGGTGGTCGGCGGCGACGGAGAGGAGCTGGGCGGCGCGGTGCCGCTGCTGCCACAGCGGCTGGCGGCGGTCGGGACGGCGGCGGGGCAGCAGCAGGGCACGGGCGGCCGCCTCCCGGAAGCGGGCGGCGAAGTGGGCCGAGCCGGCGAGCGCCTCCACCACCTGCCCGGTTACCTCGTCCGGGTCGAGGAGGAGGTCCTCGGCCGTGACCGGCAGCTGCCCGCCGTCCGGACCGACGTCGGGCAGCCGCAGGACGATGCCGTCGTCCGCGGCCATCGCGGCGACGTCCATCCCGAGCTGTTCGCGCAGCCGGGCGGCGAGGACCAGCGCCCACGGGGTGTGCACCCGCGAGCCGTGGGGGGAGTGGATGACCAGCCGCCAGTCGCCGAGCTCGTCGCGGAAGCGCTCCAGGACGATGGTGCGGTCGTCGCTGAGGTGGGCGTGCTCACGCTGCTCGTGGAGGTAGGCGAGGAGGTTGTCGCGGGCCCACTCGTCCAGGCCCTGCTCGGCGAGCCGGGCGTGCGCCTCCTCGGCCGGCAGCGCGGCCGTCTCCCGGACGAACCGCCCGAGCGCCCGGCCCAGCTCGGCCGGCCGGCCGGGGGAGTCGCCCTTCCAGAAGGGCAGGCGCCCGGGCTGCCCGGGTGCGGGGGAGACGAGCACCCGGTCCGGGGTGATGTCCTCGATGCGCCACGTGCTCGAGCCGAGGGTGAAGGTGTCCCCGACGCGGGACTCGAAGACCATCTCCTCGTCGAGCTCCCCGACCCGCCGTCCGCCCCGCCCGCCGGAGGTGACCGACCCGGCGTCCTCCGCCGCCGCCCCGGCGGCGAGGAAGACGCCGTAGAGCCCGCGGTCGGGGATGGTGCCGCCGCTCGTCGTCGCCAGCCGCAGTGCCCCGGGCCGCGCGCTGAGCGTGCCGGCGGCGCGGTCCCACACCACCCGCGGACGCAGTTCGGCGAAGTCCTCGCTGGGGTAGCGCCCGGAGAGCATGTCGAGGACGGCGTACAGCGAGGCGTCGCCGAGGGACTCGAACGGGGCGCTGCGCCGGACGAGGGCGGCGAGCTCCTCGACCGACCAGTCCTCCACGGCGAGCATCGCCACCACCTGCTGGGCGAGGACGTCCAGCGGGTTGCTCACCACGTGGAGCTCCTCGATCGCGCCGTCCTGTGCGCGCACCGAACTGACGGCCGCCGCCAGGAGGTCCCCGCGGTGGGTGGGCAGGACCACTCCGCGGGACAGCGCGCCGACCTGGTGGCCGGCCCGCCCGATGCGCTGGAGGGCGGAGGCGACCGACGGCGGGGCGCCCACCTGGACGACGAGGTCGACGGCGCCCATGTCGATGCCGAGCTCGAGGGTGGAGGTGGCGATGACGGCGGGCAGGGTGCCCGACTTCAGCGCCGTCTCGATGCGCGTGCGCTCCTCGCGGCTCATGGAGCCGTGGTGGGCCCGGGCGAGCTCGCCGTCCGCGGCCGGGGCTGCCGTGCCCGACTGTCCGGGGACCTGGGCGGCCCACGTGTCGCCCGTGCCCGGGGCGGTTCCCCCGGGCCCGGCCCGCCGGTCGGCCCAGAGCTCGTTGACCCGCGCGGCGAGTCGCTCCGCCCCGCGCCGGGAGTTGGCGAAGACGATCGTCGAGCGGTGGGCGGTGATGAGGTCGACGAGCCGCTCCTCGACGTGCGGCCAGATGGAGGCCCGGTGCGGTCCGGGCAGCCGCCCGGCGGCGCTGCCGGACAGGTCGGGCCCGTCGTCGCCTGCCGGGCCGGCCGGCTCGGGCAGCTCGGACAGGTCCGGGACCGGGACGACGACGTCGATCTGCAGCTCCTTGGCGACCTCCGGCCGCACGATGCGCACCGGGCGCCCGCCGTCCTCCAGCGACCGGGTGCCGGCGAGGAACCGGGCGACGGCCTCGACCGGCCGCACCGTGGCCGACAGCCCGATGCGCTGCGCCGGGCGGGGGAGCAGGGCGTCGAGCCGTTCGAGGGTGACCGCCAGGTGGGCGCCCCGCTTCGTCCCGGCCACGGCGTGCACCTCGTCGACGATGACGGTCTCCACGCCGCGCAGCCCCTCGCGCGCCGCGGAGGTGAGGACGAGGTAGAGCGACTCCGGGGTGGTGATGAGGATGTCGGGGGGCCGGGTGGCCAGCGTGCGGCGCTCCGCGGCGGGGGTGTCCCCGGTGCGGACCCCGACGGTGACCTCGCGCCGCGGGGTGCCCGAGGACTCCGCCGCCCGGGTGATGCCGACGAGCGGGGAGCGCAGGTTGCGCTCGACGTCCGCGGCCAGTGCCTTGAGCGGGGAGACGTAGACGACACGGGCGCGGCGCTGCGGCTCCGGCTCGGGACCGGTGAGCAGGCGGTCCACCGACCAGAGGAAGGCGGAGAGGGTCTTCCCCGAGCCGGTGGGGGCGACGACGAGGGCGTGGTCACCGGCGCGGATCGCCTCCCACGCGCCGGTCTGCGCCGCCGTCGGCGCGGCGAAGGCGCCGGCGAACCACGCGCGCGTGGGGCCGGAGAAGCCGGTGAGACCGTCCGCCGTCATGGGGTCATTGTGCAGGCAAGGTCCCACACGCACTCCCCGGCCGGGACGACGGTGCGGGGGACGCCGTCGGCGTGGCACGCTGGTGCGGTGAAGCACTCGGAGTTCCGCCAGGCGCTGGAGGAGACCTTCGGCTCCGCCTACGGACGGACGCTGGCCGCCGAGCTCGTCCTGCTCCCGCTCGGCAACCGCACCCCCGACCAGGCGCTCGCCGACGGTGTCCCGCCGCAGGAGGTGTGGGACGCCGTGTGCGAGGAGATGGAGCTCGACGAGCGGGTGCGCTGGCGGCACCGCGGCACGCTGGACCGCAAGCGCCGCTGACCGCGCCGACACGCGCGTGTCGGGCCGGGTCGAACAGCCGTTCGGACTACTGTGGTCCTCAGGGAAGGACGGGCCGCGGGTCTCCACAGCCGGTGGGGCCTGAGGTCCGGATGTCGGTGGTCGGGCATAGCCTCCCCACAGGTAGCCGTCCGGAGAGGGCGGGCCCTGCACAGACCAGCCCTGTTCCGCCCGGCCGGGCCCCCGGCCACGATGCAAGGAGAACCCACATGGCCGCTCCCGTAGCAGACCGCAGCAAGGCCCTGGAGGCCGCGCTCAGCCAGATCGACCGCCAGTTCGGCAAGGGCTCGATCATGCGGCTGGGGGACGACTCCCGGCCCAAGGTCGAGGTCATCCCCACCGGGTCGGTGGCGCTGGACGTCGCCCTCGGCATCGGGGGCCTGCCCCGCGGCCGGATCGTGGAGATCTACGGCCCGGAGTCGTCGGGCAAGACGACGGTCGCCCTCCACGCCGTGGCCAACGCCCAGAAGGCCGGTGGGATCGCCGCCTTCATCGACGCGGAGCACGCGCTCGACCCCGAGTACGCCAAGAAGCTCGGGGTCGACACCGACGCCCTGCTCGTCTCCCAGCCCGACACCGGTGAGCAGGCGCTGGAGATCATGGACATGCTCATCCGCTCCGGCGCGCTGGACATCGTCGTCGTCGACTCGGTCGCGGCGCTCGTGCCCAAGGCCGAGATCGAGGGCGAGATGGGTGACTCCCACGTCGGGCTGCAGGCCCGGCTCATGTCCCAGGCGCTGCGCAAGATCACCGGTGCGCTGTCCGCCTCGGGCACCACGGCGATCTTCATCAACCAGCTGCGCGAGAAGATCGGGGTGTTCTTCGGCTCCCCGGAGACCACCACCGGCGGCAAGGCGCTGAAGTTCTACGCCTCGGTGCGTATCGACGTCCGCCGCATCGAGACCCTCAAGGAGGGCTCCGAGCCGGTCGGCAACCGCACGCGCGCCAAGATCGTCAAGAACAAGATGGCCCCGCCTTTCAAGCAGGCCGAGTTCGACATCCTCTACGGCCGGGGCATCTCCCGGGAGGGCGGGCTCATCGACCTCGGCGTGGAGCACGGGATCGTGCGCAAGTCCGGTGCCTGGTTCACCTACGAGGGGGACCAGCTCGGCCAGGGCAAGGAAAACGCTCGCCGCTTCCTGCGGGACAACCCCGAGCTCGCCGTCGAGATCGAGCAGAAGATCCTCACCAAGCTCGGCATCGGCGGTGCCGCGTCCGAGGATGAGGCACCCGAGGCGGAGGTCGACTTCTGACCTCCCCCCGTCCGTCCGGTGGTCGGGGGTCCGCGCCTGAGCCCCCGACCACCGGATCCGCCGCCGAGGACCGCGAGCCGCCCGGCGAGGACGTCGCCCGGGCGATCCTGCTGCGCCAGCTCGCGGCGGCGCCGCGCAGTCGGGCCCAGCTCGCCGAGAAGCTCGCGGCGCGCAACGTGCCCGACGACCTCGCCGAGCGGCTCCTCGACCGTTTCGAGGAGGTCGGCCTCGTCGACGACGCCGCCTACGCCGAGATGCTCGTCCGCACCCGGCACCAGGAGCGCGGCCTGGCACGTCGGGCGCTGGCCCACGAGCTGCGCCGCAAGGGTGTCGACCCGGAGGTCGCCGAGCAGGCGCTGGAACAGATCGACGACGACACCGAGCTGGCGGCCGCCCGCGAGCTCGCGCGCCGCCGGGCCCGGGCCACCCGCGGGCTGGACCCGGTCAAGCGGCGCCGCCGGCTCGCCGGGATGCTCGCCCGCAAGGGCTACTCACCCGGTGTGACCATGCGTGCGGTGGCCGAGGCGCTCGCCGCCGACGGGGACGAGGAGCTCCCGGACGTCGACGACTTGTCCTGAGCCGTCGTCGGTGAGGAGGGTCCGGGACGGCGGGGACCGCAGCCGTCGACAGCGAGGCCCAGTCCTCGACAGTCGAGGACTGGGCCGTTCCCCGGTGCGGGTTCCCGGGTACGTCCTGCCCGTCACCCGGCGGTGCACCGGCGTGCGCGCTGCCGGGTGAGGGGCGTGAGACTCAGCGCTGCGTCCGGCCCGTCGCCGGGTTCATCGCCGCGATCTGGCCGGGCAGCTCGGCCTTCTGGCCACGCTGCCGCAGCCGGGCCTCGACGAAGATCGCCACGCGGGTGAGCGTGAAGTTCAGCGTGAGGTAGATCGCCAGGGTGGCGACGAACAGCGGCAGCCGGCTCTCGTGGCCGAAGAAGTTGTAGTTGAGCTGGAAGGCCCGCAGCAGCTCGGGGTAGGCGATGATGAAGCCGATCGAGGTGTCCTTGAGGAGGACGACGAGCTGGGCGATGAGGCTCGGCAGCATGACCCGGATCGCCTGCGGCAGCATGATGATGAAGAAGTTCTGCGCCCAGGTGAGCCCGATGGCCAACCCCGCCTCGCCCTGCCCCTTGGCCAGCGACGCGAGCCCGGCGCGCAGGATCTCCCCGACGATCGCGGCGTTGTAGATGACCAGGCCGAAGACGACCGAGGAGAAGGGGCTGAAGCCGAAGACGAAGTACCCGAACATCATGAGCACGAGCACCGGCAGCCCGCGGAAGATCTCGATGACCCACCGGGTGGGGGCGCTCACCGCCCGCCGGGGCGAGGTGCGCAGCATGACCAGGGCGAGGGCGAGGACACCGGCGAGCGGCATCGCCAGCGCGGCCGCCTTGAGCGTGCCCTGGATGAGGCCGCCCCACAGCAGCGAGCCCCACCACACGTCCTTCGCCGACTGGCCGCGGGGCGGGTCGACGAGGACGAGCCAGCGGTCGTTGAAGATGCCGTTGCGGTACATCGCGACGATGCCCGCGGCGAACACGGCGAGGATGAGGAGTCCCGCGAGCGCGGACAGCATGCGCTGCCGGCGTCGGGTCACCGGGCCCGGGGCGTCGTAGAGGACGGTGCTGGTGCTCATCGCGCGAACGCCACCTTCTGCTCGATCCGGTTGGCCAGGGTGCCCGCCGGCACCGTGATGAGGAGGTAGAAGACCGCGATCCCGGTGAACACCCACAGCGCGGTGCCCGGGTTGGCCAGGGCGACCGTGCGGGCCGTCGACACCAGCTCGGCGGTGGCGAACCCGGCGGCGATCGAGGTGTTCTTCACCATCGCGATGAGCACGTTGATGATCGGCGGGATGACCGTGCGCACCGCCTGCGGCATGACGATGAGCTGCAGCGACTGCCCGCCGGTGAGCCCGATCGCGCGGGCCGCCTCGGCCTGGCCGATGCCGACGCTGTTGATGCCCGAGCGGACCGCCTCACAGACGAAGGCGGAGGTGTAGACGGACAGGGCCACGATCGCCTGGGTCCGGCCGATCGGGATGAGGATGTCCATCGTCAGCAGGACACTGGAGACGAAGATGAAGATCAGTGTCAGCGGGGTGTTGCGCATGACCTCCACCCACGCGGTGGACACCCAGCGCAGCGTGGAGAGAGGCGAGACACGCATCGCGGCGAGCAGGATGCCGACGACGAGCGAGACGACGCCCGTGACCACGGCGAGGTAGAGCGTGGTGAGGAAGCCGTTCCAGAAGGCCGGCAGGTTGTCGAGGACGACGTTCATGACAGGTGCTCCCTGGTGCGGGTGCGGCGGCCCGGGACACCGCCCGGGCCGCCGCGTGCGCTGCGCTCAGTAGCGGTCGACCGCCGGGGGCTCCGGCAGGTCGAGGACGACGCCCGCCGTCTCGTTCCAGGCCTTCTCCCAGTCGCCGTTCTCGTAGGACTCCTCGAGGACGTCGTTGATGAAGTCGCGGAACTCGTCGTCGCCCTTCTTCAGGCCGATGCCGTAGGGCTCCTCGGTGAAGAGGTCACCCACGAGCTTGAAGTCGTCCGGCGACTCGTCGACGTAGCCGGCGAGGATGACGTTGTCCGTGGTCACCGCGTCGACCTGGCCGCTGAGCAGCGGGTCGAGGCAGTCGGTGTAGGCACCGTAGGTGACGAGCTCGGCCTCGGGGTAGTTCTCGGCGATGTTCTGCGCCGGGGTGGACCCGTCGGCGGAGCACACACGCTTGCCGGCGAGGTCGTCGGGGCCGTTGATGTCGGTGTTGTCCTGCAGCACCATGAGCGACTGGCCGGCGATGTAGTACGGCCCGGCGAAGTCGACGACCTCCTTGCGGGTGTCGTTGATCGTGTAGGTCGCCACGACGATGTCCACCGAGCCGTTCTCGATGAGCGTCTCGCGCTGGGCGGACTGTGCCTCGACGAACTCCGCCTCCACGCCGAGGGCGTCGGCGATGAGCTTGCCGATCTCGACGTCGAAACCGACCGGCACACCGTCCGGGCCCTGCAGGCCGAAGAGCGGCTGGTCGAACTTCGTGCCGATGGTGATGGTCCCCTCCTCGGCGATGCGCGCCATCGTGCTGCCCTCGGGGAACTCCGACGGGTCCGGCGCGTCGCCGGAGCCCCCGCCGTTGTCGTCGCCGCAGGCGGTCAGCGCCAGCACGCCGGCGGCTGCCAGCGCGATCAGGGAGTTCCGGGTCTTGCGCATACGTGTTTCTCCTTCGAAGTACGGCGTCGGGGGTGAGCCGTCGGTCAGTGGGTGAGGATCTTGGACAGGAAGTCCTTGGCGCGGTCCGTCTCGGCGTGGGTGAAGAACGCCTCGGGGTCCTTCTCCTCGACGATCTCGCCCGCGTCCATGAACACGACGCGGTCACCGGCCTTGCGGGCGAAGCCCATCTCGTGGGTGACGACGACCATCGTCATCCCGGTGCGCGCCAGCCTCGTCATGACGTCGAGGACCTCGTTGATCATCTCCGGGTCCAGCGCGGAGGTCGGCTCGTCGAAGAGCATGACCTTCGGTTGCATCGCCAGCGCGCGGGCGATCGCCACGCGCTGCTGCTGGCCGCCGGACAGCTGGGCGGGCAGCTTGCCGGCCTGGTTGGCCACACCGACCCGCTCCAGCAGGTCCATCGCCAGGTCGCGCGCCTCCTTGGGGCGCATCCCCTTGACCTTGGTCGGGCCGAGGGTGACGTTGTCCAGCACCGTCTTGTGCGCGAAGAGGTTGAAGGACTGGAAGACCATCCCGACGTCGGCCCGGAGCTTGGCCAGCGCCTTGCCCTCCTCGGGGAGGGGGGTGCCGTCGATGAGGATCTGGCCCGAGTCGATCGTCTCCAGGCGGTTGATGGTGCGGCACAGCGTCGACTTGCCCGACCCGGAGGGCCCGATGACGACGACCACCTCGCCGCGGTGCACGGTGAGGTTGATGTTCTTCAGGACGTGGAGCTCACCGAACCACTTGTTGACGTCGCGCATCTCGACGAGAGGTTCGGTGGTCGGTGGAGGCATTGCGTGGGGGCCCGGCTCGGTCATAGTGGCCAACCTAACTACACAATGTGATGGCGGTCATGCAATTCAGGTCACAGTCCGGCTACGTGTCGGCGGCCCTCCGCGGCCCCTGCAGCGGGCCCTTCCCGGGCAACTAGACTGGCCCGACGATGACTGCCACCGTGACCCCGCCCCGCACCTACGTCGTGCGCACGATGGGCTGCCAGATGAACGTGCACGACTCCGAGCGGCTGGCCGGGATGCTCGAGGCCGCCGGGTACGTCCCGGCCGAGCCGGCCACCGCCGGTGACCCGCTCGGGCAGGGCGCGGACGTCGTCGTCATCAACACCTGCTCGGTGCGGGAGAACGCCGCCACCCGGCTCTTCGGCAACCTCGGCCACCTCGCCGCGGTCAAGCGTCGCCGGCCCGGCATGCAGATCGCCGTCGGCGGCTGCCTGGCCCAGCAGCTGCGGGACGGCCTCGTGGAGAAGGCGCCGTGGGTCGACGTCGTCTTCGGCACCCACAACCTCGACGTGCTGCCCACCCTCCTCGAACGGGCCCGGCACAACGCCGAGGCGCAGGTGGAGATCGAGGAGTCGCTCAAGGTCTTCCCCTCGACGCTGCCGACCAAGCGCGAGTCCGCCTACGCGGCGTGGGTGTCGATCTCCGTGGGGTGCAACAACACCTGCACCTTCTGCATCGTCCCGCACCTGCGCGGCAAGGAGCGCGACCGCCGCCCGGGTGACGTTCTCGCCGAGGTGCAGGCCGTCGTCGCGCAGGGCGCCGTCGAGGTCACCCTGCTGGGCCAGAACGTCAACTCCTACGGCGTCGGCTTCGGCGACCGCGGCGCCTTCGCGAAGCTGCTGCGCGCCTGCGGCGACATCGAGGGCCTGGAGCGGGTGCGCTTCACCTCGCCGCACCCGGCCGCGTTCACCGACGACGTCATCGAGGCGATGGCGCAGACGCCCAACGTCATGCCCCAGCTCCACATGCCGTTGCAGTCCGGCTCGGACCGGATCCTGCGCGCCATGCGGCGCTCCTACCGCTCGGCACGGTTCCTCGGCATCCTCGACCGGGTGCGGGCCGCCATCCCCGACGCCGCGATCAGCACCGACATCATCGTCGGTTTCCCCGGGGAGACCGAGGAGGACTTCCAGGCCACCCTCGACGTCGTCGCGGCGTCCCGGTTCGCCAGCGCCTTCACCTTCCAGTACTCACCGCGCCCGGGCACCCCGGCCGCCGAC
>NZ_CALGNQ010000022.1 GCF_937958535.1 uncultured Georgenia sp.
CCGAACACCCATTACCGTGTGGGCCGCAACCACTGTTGCGGCCCACACGCGTTTCCGGAGGGTGTGCCAGGAAGGTTTACCGATGAACGACCACGGAGAGAACGCCGCGAACGGCGACGACCGTCCTGGTCCACGCCCGGACCACGGCACGCCCGAGCGAGGGCGGGAGCCCTCGGACCGCGCCCGCGAGGCCCGCGGGGACGAGCCGCGCAAGGACGGTGCCGGTGCGCGTCACGGTCGCAGCGACGAGCGCCGCGAGCAGGGGCGTGACCGCCGTGAGCGCGACGGCGACCGTCACCCGCGTGCCAGCGATCGCGCAGAGCCGGGCTCGGACCGGCCTCGACGTGACGGCGGCAGGCCACAGCGTGACGGGAGCCGCCCACAGCGTGGCCGCCCACAGCGTGACGGCGACCGTCGTCAGCAGGGCAGTGCGTCACGTCGTGCGACGGCGGGTGCCGACTCCAGGGGCGGTCGGTCGCCCCGCGGGACCGGAGGTGTCCCCCGCCGCGGTGCGGGCCGTCCCTATGGCACTGATGAGTCCGGCCCTCCTCGTGAGGACCGTCCGGGGCAGGGCGACCGATCCGAGCGGGCCGGGCGGGCTGCGGGTTCGGGTGGCCGGCCCTTCGGCGCCGGCGCATCCGGCCGTCGCGGTGACGGCCGTCCGGGGCAGGAGGACCGGTCCGAGCGGCCCGGGCGGGTCGGCCCCAGGCCGACCGGCGGCTACCGGGGTGGACAGGGGCGCCGCGACGGTGCGACCGGCGGCTACCAGGGCCGTGATCCTCGCCGCGAGGCCGACGACTCGCGCCCGCGCCGCTGGGAGGACCGCGGTGACAGCCGCCGCGGTCGTCCGCAGTCCGCCGGCGGCGCAGGCCCTCGCAGGGGCGGCGCCGGCGGGACGGGTCGTGTCGAGCGCAGTGCCCGGCCCTCGGCCGGTGCCGCCGCTCAGCGGCGCGACACCGACCGACCGCAGGACCCCCCGGTGGACGAGGACGTGACGCCGCAGCTGCTGGACCGAGCAGCGCGGGCCGGCCTGCGCACCCTGACCAAGGACAACGCCGACCGCGTGGCCAAGCACCTGGTCATGGCCGGCCGCCTCATCGACGTCGACCCGGAACGCGCCTACGAGCACGCCCAGGCCGCCGCCCGGAAGGCCGGACGGGTCGCCGTCGTGCGCGAGGCAGTCGCGCTCGCCGCCTATGCCACCGGCCGGTACCCCGAGGCGTTGCGCGAGGTGCGCACGGTCCGGCGGCTCAGCGGTGAGGACCTCCACCCCGCCATCGAGGCGGACTGCGAGCGGGGTCTGGGTCGGCCCGAACGGGCGCTGGCCGTGGTCGCCGCGGCGAAGCGTCGCGACCTTCCACTCGCCGAGGTCGTCGAGCTCACCCTCGTCGAGAGCGGTGCCCGGGCGGACCTGGGCGAGCACGAGGCCGGGCTGCTCGTCGTGGACAAGCTGCTGCCCTCGGTCCGCAGCGGGGAGCCCCGCAGTCGCCTGCTCGAGGTTCTCGCCGACCGGCTCGAGGAGCTCGGCCGGCACGAGGAGGCTGCCGCGGCACGGCACGAGGCCGGTGCGGTGGAGCCCGAGCCCGACCCGGTGGTCCTCGACCTGCTCGAGGGCAGCGAGGCTCCCGAGAGTGAGCCGACAGGGTCGGCATCCGAGCTCGTGGCGCCGGCCCGGACGCCCGTGGCGGCCCCCTCGACCGATCGTGCGGTCGAGTCGGAGCCCGTGGCGGACCCCTCGACCGAACGTTCCAGCGAGTCTGAGCCTGTGGCGGCCCCCTCCACCGCACATGCGGACGAGCCGGAGCCCGCGGCCGACTCCTCCATCGAGCCGGCGGGAGAGCCGCAGCCCGACCCCGCACCCCAGCCCGCCGCCGCCGCGCCGGACGTGGAGCAGGGGGAGCTGGACCTGTTCACCGACACCGACCCGGAGAATCGCCCGTGAGCGCCACCCTCATCGCATCCCGGCCGCCCGTCGAGGCCTTCGACGCTGCCCTCTACGACCTCGACGGCGTCGTCTACCTCGGACCCGAGCCCGTCCCCCACGCCGTGGAGACCATCCGGGACACGACCGAGCGCGGGCTGCGTCCGCTGTACGTGACGAACAACTCCTCCCGCGAGCCGGAGGAGATCGCTGCGCAGATCCGCGGCTTCGGACTGCCCTGCGACGAGGAGCAGATCGTCACCTCCGCCCAGTCCGTCACCCTGCTCCTGCAGGAGCTCCTCGAGCCGGGGGCCGCGGTGCTCCCGGTCGGCGGGCAGGGGCTGCGCACCGCCCTCGCGGCGGCCGGCTTCCGCCTCGTCGACAGCGCGGACGAGGCGCCCGCCGCGGTGGTCCAGGGCTTCGCACCGGACGTCAGCTGGCGCGAGCTGGCCGAAGCCGCCTACGCCGTCGCCCGCGGTGCCCGCCACGTCGCCTCCAACATGGACGCCTCCATCCCCCGGGAGCGGGGGATCGCCCCGGGTAACGGGGCCCTGGTCCGCACCGTCGTCGAGGCGACCGGCGTGGAGGCGATCGCCTCCGGCAAGCCGCGGCCCGAGATCTTCCGACAGGCGGCCGAGCGCGTCGGCGCCCGTGCGCCGCTCGCGGTCGGGGACCGCCTCGACACCGACCTCGAGGGTGCCCGCGCCGCCGGTATCCCCGGTCTGCTCGTCCTCACCGGGGTCGCCACCCCGCGCGACGTCGTCCTGGCGCCCGCCCACCAGCGGCCCGCCCTGCTCGCCACCGACCTGCGCGGCCTGCTCACCCACCACCCCGGCCCCCACTCCGTCGAGGACGGCTGGTGGGGCTGCGGCGCGGCCGTCGCGCGCGTGCACGACGGTGCCCTGGAGCTCGTGGACGACCCGACCGGCCCGCAGGGTCCCTCCGACCCGCAGCGGCTCGGGCAGGCACCCGTCACCGTCAGCCTCGACGGCTGGCGGGCCCTGTGCGTGGCCGCCTGGGACGCCGCCGACCGCGGCGCACCTCTCGCCCCGGACGACGTCCCGGACCTCACCGTCGGCTGAGCGGCGGGCACGATGGCGAGCGGGGGACGGGGCAGCGGGCTCCGCGAGGTGCGCGCCGGGGTCCGCGCGTCCCTCGCCGCCGGCCTGGGCATGTACCCGCTGGGCGTCGCCTTCGGGCTCATCGTCGTCCAGGCCGGGCTGCCCTGGTGGATGGCACCAGCGCTGTCCCTCGCCGTCTTCGCCGGGTCCCTCGAGCTCCTCCTCGTCGGGCTCATCACCAGCGGCACCTCGCTGGCGACGATCGCGCTGACCACCCTCGTGGTCAACTTCCGGCACGTCTTCTACGCCTTCTCCTTCCCGATCCACGTCGTGCGCAACCCGCTCGCCCGCGCCTACGCCGTCTACGCGCTCATCGACGAGGCCTACGCGATGACGGCGGTGCGCCCCGAGGGGTGGACCTCGTGGCGGCTGCTGTCGATGCAGGTCGCCTTCCAGTGCTACTGGGTTTTCGGCGGGCTCACCGGGGTGGCCGTGGCCGGCCTGCTACCCGGGCCCATCGAGGGACTGGAGTTCGCGCTGTGCGCGCTGTTCATCACCCTCACCCTGGACGCCGTGCGCACCCGCCGGCAGGTCCCCTCCCTGCTCCTCGCCGCCCTCGCCTTCACCGCCGCGACCGTCGCCGCACCCGACTCGGTCCTCCTCGTCGGGCTGCTGCTCTTCGTCGCCGGCCTCGTCGTGCGCTACCTCCTCACCCGCCGACACGGAGGTGCTCGTGCCTGACCCCTGGTACGTCGCCGCGGTGCTCGCGATCGGCTTCGTCATCACCGTCTCGCTGCGGGCGGTGCCGTTCGCCGTGCTGCGGCCCCTGAGCGAGTCCCGCTTCGTCGTGACGATGGCGGCCTGGATGCCGGCGGGCATCCTCGCGATCCTCGCCGCCGTGACGCTGCGGTCCGCGGGGGAGTCGGGGCGGGTGCTCCCAGCCGCCCTCGCCGCCGCGGTGACCGTCGCCGTCCACCTCACGTGCGGCCGGCGCACGCTGCTCAGCGTGGGCGCCGGCACCCTGACCTACGTCGCCCTGGTCAACCTCATGTGACCGGGACGGTGACGCCTGAGTTCGGTCATTCGCTTAGTGCCTCAGATCGGTCTCTCACGCACGCATCGGTGCAGGTCAGCGACTTACG
>NZ_CALGNQ010000023.1 GCF_937958535.1 uncultured Georgenia sp.
CGGCGCCGCTCGCGGCGCTCGCCGGTGCGGTGTCGGTCGTCGTCGTGCGCACCCGCTGGCTGCCGCGGCCGATCGGGTGGGCCGGCTTCGTCGTCGCCGGGGTCGCGCTGGCGTGGGTCACGCCGGGGATCGGTGCCGTGCTCGGGATGGCGTGGCTCGCCGTCCTGAGTGTCGCCCTCGCCGTCCGCGGTGCGCGGAGCGCCCGGCCCGAGGAGCCGGTCTCGGCGTCCCGCCCCTGAGCTCCTCGGGGTGCGGTGCCGCCCGCGCGCCGACGCTGCAGGTCCTACGTGCGGGTATGCAGCCGGCGGTGCAGCTCGCGCACCTCGTCTATCAGGTCGGGCACCGGGCCGTCCACCGGGACACCGGGCGCCACGGCCGTGACGGGCAGGGGTGCGACGGGTCCGGGTGCCACCCCCCACTCCTCCAGCCAGGCGGTGAGCTGCTCGCTGGAGGTCGCGTAGACGATCCGGCCCAGACCCACCCAGGCGTGGGCGGCGGCGCACATCGGGCAGTGCTCCCCCGAGGTGTAGACGGTCGCCGCGGCACGCTCCTGCGGGGTGAGGTTGCGGGCCGCCCAGCGGGCGATCTCGAACTCGGGGTGGCGGGTGTGGTCGCCGTCCTTGACCCGGTTGCGGTCCTCGAAGCGGACCTCGCCCGCCGCGTCGACGAGCACGGAGCCGAAGGGCTCGTCACCGTCCTCGAGCGCCTCGCGGGCGAGCTCGACGCAGCGGCGCAGGTACCGGCGGTCGGTGTCGCTGATCATGACCCGAGTATCGACCATCACCCGGCTGCGCGGGCGCGCCGACGGGGCAGTGGCACCCGGTCGAGGTCGTGGGCGAGGAGGACGGAGGCGTCTCCGGCGGACTCCTGGGCCTGCCGACGCAGCGGCTCGAGGTCCGCGTAGCGCGAGGAGAAGTGCGTGAGCAGCACGGTGCGGACGCCCGCGGCGGCCCCCAGTGCCCCGGCCTGCCCCGCGGTGAGGTGGAGGTACTCACGGGCCAGGTCGGCGTCCTCGTCGGCGAACGTCGACTCCACCACGAGGAGGTCGGCGCCCGCGGCGAGCTCCTCGGCACCGGCACAGGGCGCGGTGTCCATGACGAAGGCGAACCGCTGCCCGCGCCGGGGGACGCTGACGTCCTCCAGGCGTACCGCTCCCAGCCGTCCCTCGCGCCGGAGGCGGCCGACGTCCGGCCCGGCGATGCCGGCCGCCGCGAGGCGCTCGGGGAGCATCGTGCGACCGTCCGGCTCCACCAGCCGGTACCCGAAGGTCTCGATGCGGTGGCGCAGGGGCCGCACGTCCAGCCCGGGTGCCACCTCACCGGCCTCGTCGTGTGGGTGCAGCCGCAGGTCCAGCCCCGGGGAGGCGACCGAGACGAGAGCCCGCACGACGTCCTCACCGCTCGCCGGGTAGTGGACGTGGACCGGGTGGGTGACGCCGTCGAGCGCCATGCGGGAGAGCACCCCCGGCAGGCCGTAGCAGTGGTCGCCGTGGACGTGGGTGAGGCAGATGCGGTCGACCTGTGTGGCGGAGACCCCGGCGTGGGTCATCTGGCGCTGGGTGCCCTCCCCGGGGTCGAAGAGGTAGCCCTGCCCGTCCCACAGGAGCAGGTAGCCGTTGTGGTTACGCGTGCGGGTGGGCACCTGCGACGCCGTGCCGAGGACGACGAGCTCACGCACCATGCCGGTGAGTATCGCAGCGCCTCTCCCGGCGGACCGGGCCCGGCCGTGGACCGGGTCCGGCCGCAGACGTGCCGAACCGGCGCCCGGCAGCACCCGTTGGGGGTAGCGTCGCTCCCACTCGGCCCACCGGCGCCGTGCGCATGACGAACTCGAGGAGGAGCATCACCGTGACCGCACCGAGCATCCCGTCCGACCTGCACCGCTTCATCCACGGGCTGCCCAAGGCCGAGCTGCACGTGCACATCGAGGGCACGCTGGAGCCGGAGCTGAAGTTCGAGCTCGCCCAGCGCAACGGGATCCCGCTGGAGCCCGCGACCCCCGAGGAGGTGCGTGCGTCCTACGACTACGACGACCTGCCGTCCTTCCTCGCGGTCTACTACGAGTCGATGCGTGTGCTGCTCACCGCTGACGACTTCTACGACCTGGCGATGGCCTACTTCCGCAAGGTCGCCGGACAGGGCGTGCGCTACGCGGAGGTGTTCTTCGACCCGCAGGCGCACACCTCGCGCGGGGTGCCGTTCCAGAACGTCATCGGCGGTCTGCGCCGCGCGCTGGTGGATGCGCGCCGTGACCTCGACGTCCACGGCGAGCTCATCATGTGCTTCCTGCGGGACTTCACCGCCGAGCACGCGATGAGCACGCTCATGGAGGCGCTCCCCTATCGCCACTGGATCCTCGGTGTGGGGCTCGACTCCGACGAGAAGGGACACCCCCCGGTGAAGTTCGCCGCGGTGTTCGCCCGGGCCCGCACCGAGGGCTTCCGGCTGACGATGCACTGTGACGTCGACCAGGAGAACACCCACGAGCACATCCGGCAGGTGCTCGAGGACATCGCCGCCGACCGCATCGACCACGGGTCGAACGCCTTCGAGCGGCCCGAGCTCGTCGAACGGATCAAGGAGCGCGGCATCGGGCTCACCTGCTGCCCGATCTCCAACGGGTGGATCAGCGAGGGGATCAAGGAGCGGGAGATCGTCGGGCTGCTGGAGGCGGGGGTCAGGGTGACGGTGAACTCCGACGACCCGGCCTACTTCGGTGGGTACGTCGGGGACAACTACGTGCGCCTCGCCGAGGCCGCGGACCTGTCCCGCGAGCAGCTCGTGCAGCTGGCCCGCAACTCCTTCGAGGTCGCCTGGCTGCCGAACCGGGCCCGTGAGCGGTACCTGGCCGAGCTCGAGGAGTACGCCCGCGACGCCCGCCGGCTGAGTGCGTGACCGGCCGAGGAGCGCGCGGGGGTGTCAGCGACGGCGCCCACGCACCAGCCGGCGCAGGCCGAGCACCGCTGCCGCGCCTCCCAGCACCCACGGGCCGGCGACGATGAACGGGTCCGACCACCGGTGCCGCGGGTCGGACCGGCTGCTGTCCCGGCGCGCCGCGAGTCCGCCCTGCGTGAGCTCGGTCCGCACCCCGGTCTCGGTGACCGGGTTGTCCGGCCGGGCCGTGGCGAGGGAGCGCAGGTGGCTCTCGACCGCGTCCACCCGGTCGGCGGCGATGAGCAGCAGCCAGTGGGCGGCGCGGGCCTCGCTGCAGCGGCGGTAGGAGAGTCGCCGGACGGCGCCCGACAGACCGTGCAGCGGCGCGGTGGTGCCGAACACGGGTGGGAGCATCTCGTGCTCGACAGACCGCTCCCGCGGTGAGGTCTCGGGCTGTCGCTCAGGCAGCTGCCAGTGGGCGCCGGTCTCCTCGGGCCGCTCCCGGGGGTAGGCGGGGCGGTCGGCAGGGTCGAGGTCGACACCCCAGCCGGGGATGCGGGCGCGCAGCTCGGCAGGCGACGGTACCGGCGGCGCGGCGGCGGTGTAGACGGGGATCTGCTCGCTCATGGTGCTCCTGTCAGCCTTCTCCCGGCTCGACGAGCACCTTGATGCAGTCGTCGAGCTTGGCGGAGAAGATGTGGTAGCCGTCGGCGATGTGCTCGAGCGGGACGCGGTGGGTGACGATGTCGCTCGGCGTGAGGTAGCCGGCCCGCACGTGCTCGAAGAGCCGCGGCCACTGTCGCTTGACAGGTGCCTGGTTCATCCGCAGGGTCAGCCCCTTGTTCACGGCGTCGCCGAACTTCACGGCGCTGAAGATCGGGCCGTAGGCCCCCATGACCGAGACGGTGCCCCCCTTGCGCACGCCGTCGATGGCCCAGTTGAGTGCCACCGGTGAGCCACCCTGGAGCTTGAGCTTGGCGCCGGTGACGTGCTGGATCAGGTTGCCGTCGGCCTCCGCTCCCACAGCGTCGATCACCACGTCGGCGCCGAGGCCGGACGTGGTGCGCTTGAGCTGGACGACGACGTCGTCGACCTCGGCGAAGTTCACCGTCTCCGCGTAGGCGAAGGTCCGCGCCTTCTCCAGGCGGTACTCGAGCTGGTCGACGACGACGACCCGCGCGGCACCCATGAACCACGCGGACCGTGCGGCGAAGAGGCCCACCGGCCCGGCACCGAGGACGACCACGGTGTCGCCCTCGCCGATGTCGCCGAGCTGGGCACCGAAGTACCCGGTGGCGACGGCGTCGGTGAGGAGGACGGCGTCCTCGTCGTCCATCCAGTCCGGGATGAGGGTCGGGCCGACGTCGGCGAACGGCACCCGGACGTACTCCGCCTGCCCGCCGTCGTAGCCGCCGCAGGTGTGGGAGTAGCCGTAGATGCCGCCGACCGCCGTGGCGTTGGGGTTGACGTTGTGGCAGTTGGACAGCAGCCCGCGGGAGCAGAAGTAACAGGAGCCGCAGGAGATGTTGAAGGGCACCATCACCCGGTCGCCCACCTTCAGACGCTCCACCGACGGACCGACCTGCTCGACGACACCGATGAACTCGTGGCCGAACGTGGTCCCGACCCGCGTGTCCGGCATCATCCCGTGGTAGAGGTGCAGGTCCGAGCCGCAGATGGCAGCGAGGGCCACCCGGACGATGGCGTCGTTGGGGTGCTCGATCGCCGGGACGTCCTTCTCCTCCACGCGGACCTTGTAGGGGCCGCGGTAGACCATTGCGCGCACGGGCGTCCTCCGTCGTTCGGGCGGACCGTCAGCGTGACACGCCCCATCGGCGCGCGCAGGTCGGGAGATGGACGCGCTCCACCGTCACCCCGCGGAGATCGGCCGACGCCCCCCACCCGACCGGCGTACGGCGCCGCGCGAGGCGGTTGCCGATGGAGGCGCTGCGCCGCGTCGCCGGGGCGCCACCCCGCCTCAGCGGCGGGTGAGCCGGAGCAGCACCTCGGAGTGGGCCGTCTGCGGGAACATGTCCAGGACCAGCCCACGCACCGGCACGAGCGAGGGCATGGCCGCAAGGTCACGGGCGAGGGAGGTGACGTTGCAGCTGGAGTAGAGCACCGTGGGCACCCCCGACTCCTCCAGCCAGCTCGCGAGCTCGGGTCCGATCCCGCGCCGCGGCGGGTTGACGACGACGAGCTCCGGTGGCGCGGCTGCGCGGCGCGCGAACCCCGTGGCGTCCCCGGCGAGGAAGCGCACGTTCGTCAGGCCCATCTCGCGGCGGCTCCGCTCCCCCGCCGCCACGGCCGCCTCGCTCGTCTCGATCCCGACGACGTCCCGGCCCGGCGCCGCGCAGTGCAGTGCAAAGCCGCCGACGCCGCAGTACAGGTCCCAGACCGATGCGGGTGCGGTCTCCTCCACCCACGCGGCGGCCTGCGCGTAGAGCCGTTCCGCCACGGCGGTGTTGGTCTGGAAGAAGCCCTGCGGCCGCAGGTGGAGGGTGACGCCGTTGAGCCGCATCGCGAGCGTCTCCTGCTCGGTGAGGACGATCTCCTCGTCTCCCTCGACCGCGGCCTTGTGCGCGCGCAGCAGGTTGACGGAGACGACACTCGCCTGCGGTAGCGCCGCACGCAGCCGGGGCAGGTGCTTGCGGATCCGGGCCAGGGCCTCCGTCGAGCGCAGGACGAGGCGGACCATGAGCTCTCCGTCCGGGGACTCCGTGACGACGACGTGCTTGAGCTCACCGCGGCGGGTACGCAGGTCGTACGGCGTGAGCCGGGCGGTGGTGACGAAGTCGGCCAGCGCGGGAAAGCTCGCCCGGATGCCCGGCGCGATGATGCCGCAGTGGCGCAGGTCGGTGCCGCGCCCCTCGGCGTCGAGGATTCCGAGGGTCGGCTCCTCGAGCGTCCCACCGACGGCCATCTTCGCCTTGTTGCGGTACCCGGACTCCGCGCTGGCCACCGGCGGCAGCCAGGTCAGGGCCTCGTGCGCCGCCAGGACCGTCCGCGCGTGCGCGTCCTTCCCGGCGAGCTGGCTCGCGTACGGCTGACCCATGAGGGTGCACGAGACGCAGCGGCGGGCGTCGTAGTAGGCGCAGTGCATGGGACCGGGTGCCCGCCCTTCCTCTCGACCGGGCCCATCCTACGGTCGGACCGTCGGGCCACGGCGTCCGGGTGACTGCCCTCACCGCAGGTAGCGGCGCATGACCACCCGCGGGAAGCCGGCGAGCACCGACGTCGTGTCGGCGACCTTGACGAACCCCGCCCGCTCGAAGGTCCTCCTGGTGCCGACGTAGGCCATCGTCGTGTCCACCCGGGCGCCGGCGTTGTCCACCGGGTAGGCCTCGACGGCCGGCGCCCCGTGTGCACGGGCCAGCTCGACGGCGCCCGCGACGAGGTGGTGGACGATCCCCCGGCCACGGTGCCCGGGCCGGACCCGCACGCACCACAGCGACCAGACGTCGAGCTCGTCGACGTGCGGGATCCGGCGGTTGCGGGCAAAGCTCGTGTCGGCCCGCGGGTGGACAGCGGCCCACCCGACGACGTCGTCCCCGTCGTAGGCGAGCACCCCGGGCGGCGGGTCCTGGGCGACGAGCTCGCGCATCCGCTCCCCGCGGGCCGGGCCGCGCAGCGCCAGGTGCTCCTTCGAGGGCAGCCGGTAGGACAGACACCAGCACACGTTCGCGTCGGGCCGCTTCGGACCTACCATGGTCGCGACGTCCTCGAAGCGGACCGCGGGGCGCACCTCGATCGCCATGGCGCCATGGTGCCACCCGGGTCCCGGCCGAGACAGGGGGGATGGGGCCATGGTGCTGCCACGGAGCGTGGCGCGGCTCAACCGGCGCTTCCTCAACCGGGTGGTCATCCGCCTCGCCCCGTTCCTGCCGGGCCTGGGGGTGTTCCACCACCGCGGGCGCCGGACGGGTCGCCGGTACGCCATCCCGATCAACGTCTTCCCGCGCGGCGACCGGTACGTCTTCGCACTGACCTACGGCCCCGGGACGGACTGGCTCCGCAACGTCCAGGCGGCCGGCCGCTGCACCCTCCTCACCCGGGGCACGGTCGTGCCGCTGCACCGCCCTCGCGTCTACCGGGACGAGCGGATGTCCGACATGCCCCTCCCGGCGCGCGTGGTCCTGCGACGGGTGAAGGCGTACGACTTCCTGGAGATGTGGGTCGCCCGGCCCGACGGTGATGATGCCTCGCCCCCGCCCGGACGGCGCCGTCACGCCGGCCGCACCGGCTGGCGCAGGATGGTGCGCCGGTTCGCGGGTGGGACGCGGCGGAAGTCGCTGAGGTAGATCTCGTGGTGCCGACCCACCGGGCGCAGGCCACGGGAGGGGATGACCTCCTGGTGCAGGGTCGCCAGCACCGGGCCCTCGTCGTCGAAGGGACCGACGTGCAGCGTCTGCAGGCACGTTCCCTCGGTCAGGGTCCCGAGCCGGACGTCGTCGAGCCGCTCCGGCCGCCTGGTCCGTCCCACCTCGCGGATCGCCGCCTCGACCATGGCGTCCTCGAGCCAGTCCGGCACCATGA
>NZ_CALGNQ010000024.1 GCF_937958535.1 uncultured Georgenia sp.
ACCCCTCACCTTGGGACGGCCGCCCACTCCCCACCGACAGCCCACTCCCCACCGAGCGCTCACTTCCCACCGACAGCCCACTTCCCACCGACAGCTCGTTTGCCGGCAGCTCACCAGTCACCGGGAGAGGAGCGCCCGGCCACGGCCCGGCCACCGGGGGCTCGGCAGCAGGACCGGCGGCGGTGCGGTACGTCGTCGTCGTCGACCACGGCGACCGGGTACTACCCGGGCTGCTCGGCACCCTGGCCGCGGGCGGGCACCGGGTGCTCGCGGCCGAGCTCCACCAGCCCACCCTCGACGACGTCTTCCTCGCGCTCACCGGCCGCAGCCTGCGCGAGGAGGAGACCGTCACCCAGGACGCCCCCACCCCCGCCCCGGCTGCCCAGCCTGCATTCTGAAGGAGACGCCATGACCGCCCCGACCCCCACCCAGGTGCTCCGGGACACCCGCAACGTGCTCGTCCGCGAGCTGTGGCCGGTGCTCCGCGACCCGTTCAGCGTCATCTTCTCCCTGCTCCAGCCACTCGTCTTCCTCGCCTTCTTCGGCCCGCTGCTCAGCGGCACGACCGGTCTGCCGCTCGCCGAGTCCTTCCAGTGGTTCGTCCCCGGCATCATCGTCATGAGCACCCTCTTCGGCACCGCGATGGCCGGGTCGAACCTGCTCTTCGAGCTGCAGTCCGGGTCCCACGAGCGGATGCTCGTGACGCCGGTGGCCCGGTCGGCCCTCATGGTCGGGCGCGCGCTGAAGGAGATGGTGCCGCTCGCCGTCCAGGCGGTGGTCATCACGCTCGTCGCCGCGATCTTCGGGTTCCGGCCCCAGCTGCCCGGCATGGCGCTCGGCCTGGTCGTCCTCGCCGTGTTCGGGATCGGGCTGGGCGCGCTGAGCTACGCACTGGGGATCGCCTCCCGCGAACGCGACTGGATGTTCTGGGCGGTGCAGCAGGCGCTGATCTTCCCGCTCATGATCCTGTCGGGCATGCTCCTGCCGCTCGAGGCCGCCCCCCGGTGGATGCAGGTCCTGGGCGGCCTCAACCCGCTGACCTACCTCGTCGAGGCCGAGCGGGCGCTGTTCAACGGCGACCTCGCCGCCCCCGCCGTCTGGCAGGGCGGGCCGGCGGCCGTGGTGCTCGCGACGACCGGGCTCACCGTGGGGATCCGCATGATGCGCCGCAGCATCTGAGTGTCGGTGCCCGCGGTTACCGTAGAGGAGTGCAGCTGACCGAGAGCGACGCGCGGGCGCTGGCACGGCTCACCCTGCCGGACGACACCACACTGCGCCGCTGGATCGATGCCCCGACGGTCGGCCGGGGCATCGACTACGCCCGCCGCGGCATGGTCCGGCGGCTGCACGTCGACCCGGACGAGCGCGCGCTCTTCGCCACCGTCAAGGGCAGCGGCGCCGCGTCCTACCAGACCTTCGTGCTCCTCGAGCGCGGCGAGGTCGCCATCACCTGCACCTGCCCCGTGCGTATCGACTGCAAGCACGGGGTGGCCGCGGTCGTGGCCGCCCGCGACCACGGCAGCGGGCAGCCGGACTGGGAGCGGGCGCTCGACGGCGCTGTGCGTGAGAGCTCCGCGTCGGGCGGTGAACCGGTCGGCCTCCAGCTCGAACGGGTCGTGGGGCGGGGCGCGGCCGCCGCACCCGGGCGCACCGCGGCCCGGGTCCGCGTGGTCCCCGTGGTGCGCGGCGCCCGCGGCACCTGGGTGCGCACCGGCGTCACCTGGCACAGCGTGCGGTGGACGTGGGGGCGCTTCGTACCTGCCCACGTCGAGGCCCTGCGCGCCCTCGTCGGCTCCCACCCCAACGCCTACGCCCAGCACGTCTTCCTCGACGAGCTCGGCCCGGCGGTGTGGACGCTGCTCCAGCAGGCCGTCGACGCCGGCGTCGCGCTCGTCCCCCACCGCGGCACCCCGGGGGAGGTCACACTCAGCCGCACCCCGGCCGAGGTCACCCTCGACGTCACCGCCCACCCGATCCAGGACGGCGTCCGGGTCGCTCCCGTGGTGAGCGTCGCCGGGCGGGCGGTCGGTGCCCACGCCGTCGCCTTCATCGGACACCCGGTGCACGGGGTGGCCGTGAGCGAGGAGGGGCTGCTCCTCGCCCCGCTCCGCCGCCCGATGCCCCTCGGCGCCTCCGAGCTCGTCACCGGCGAGGCGCTGCACATCCCTCCCGGCGACGTCGAGCGCTTCCGCCGCGAGTTCCTCCCCCGCCTGCGCCGGCTGCTGCCCGTCGGCTCCTCCGACGCCGCGGTCGACCTGCCCGAGGTCCTCACGCCCACGCTCGCGCTGTCCGTCACGCACCTGCCGGACCACGTCGTGCGCCTCGCCTGGGCGTTCCGGTACCGCACCCCCGACGGCGTCACCGACGTCCCCGTCGGGCAGCCGCCGCAGGACCGCGACGCCGGGTGGGTGCGCGACCTGCCGGGCGAGGCACGGCTCCTGGACACCCTCGTCCTGCCGCCCGGCCTGCCCCGGCTGCGGGCCACCCCACCGGCGCGCGGCCCGGAGCCGGTGGTCGAGCTGCGGCGGCTCGACACCGCGCACCTGGCCCGGGTCGGGCTGCCCCGGCTGCGGGAGGACAACCCGGAGCTCGTCGTCGAGGTGCACGGCGAGGCGCCGGACTACCGGCTCGTCGAGACCGCACCCACCGTCCGGCTCACGGCCACGGACTCCACCGAGGGCGACTGGTTCGACCTCGAGGTCACGGTCCAGCTCGACGGCGAGGACGTGCCCTTCGGTCACCTCTTCCGCGCGCTGGCCGCCGGTGAGGAGCACCTGTTCCTCCCGTCGGGCAGCTACTTCAGCCTCGACCACCCCGAGCTCGACCGGCTGCGCGAGCTCATCGCCGAGGCCGGCGGCCTGCACGACGAGGAGTCCGGCACCGTGCGGGTCACGCCCTACCAGGCCGACCTGTGGGAGGAGCTGCGCGCGCTCGGTGTCGTCGACGCGCAGAGCGAGCGGTGGCGGCGCACCGTCTCCGCGCTCCTCTCCGGCCCGCCCGCCGGCTCGGTCGACCTCCCCGCCGGGCTGCACGCCGAGCTGCGCGGCTACCAGCGCGAGGGTTTCGAGTGGCTCGCCACCCTGTGGGACGCCGGGCTCGGCGGGATCCTCGCCGACGACATGGGACTGGGCAAGACCCTGCAGACCCTCGCCGTCGTCGCCCGGGCGAAGGAGACCGGCCGCCTGGACCATCCCGTGCTCGTCGTCGCCCCCACCTCCGTCGTCGGCGGCTGGGCGAGCGAGGCCGAGCGCTTCACCCCCGGCCTCGTCGTGCGCACCGTGGAGCAGACCTCGGCGAAGGCCGGGGTGCCGCTGGCCGAGCGGGTGGCGGGGGCCGACGTCGTCGTGACCTCCTACGCGCTGCTGCGGATCGACTTCGCCTCCTACGACGCCCTGGGCTGGTCGGTGCTCGTGCTCGACGAGGCCCAGTTCGTCAAGAACCACCAGGCCAAGACCCACCAGTGCGCGCGCCGGCTCGACGCGCCGGTCAAGCTGGCGATCTCCGGCACGCCGCTGGAGAACAGCCTCATGGACCTGTGGTCCCTGCTGTCCATCACCGCCCCCGGCCTCTTCCCCGACCCGCGCGCCTTCACCGAGGCCTACCGCGTCCCGATCGAGCGCGAGAAGGACACCGCGGCCCTGGAGCGGCTACGCCGACGCACCCGCCCGTTCATCCGGCGCCGCACCAAGGAGGAGGTCGCCGCCGAACTGCCGCCCAAGCAGGAGCAGCTGCTCTCGGTGCCGCTGACCCCACGTCACCGGCGGATCTACGACACCCACCTCGCCCGGGAGCGGCGCAAGATCCTCGGGCTCGTCGACGACCTCGACAAGAACCGCTTCACCATCTTCCGCTCCCTGACCCTGCTGCGGCAGCTCGCCCTCGCACCGGCGCTGGTGGACGAGGAGTACGCGGGCGTGGGGTCGAGCAAGGCCGAGGCGTTCCTCGAGCTGCTCGGCGAGGTCGTCGCCGAGGGGCACCGGGCTCTCGTCTTCAGCCAGTTCACCGGCTACCTCGGGCTCGTGCGCGACCGCCTCGAGCAGCAGGGCGTCGACTACTGCTACCTCGACGGCACCACGACCAACCGCGCCGCGCGGATCCGGGAGTTCAAGGAGGGGCACGCCCCGGTGTTCCTCATCAGCCTCAAGGCGGGCGGCTTCGGCCTCAACCTCACCGAGGCCGACTACTGCTTCATGCTCGACCCGTGGTGGAACCCGGCGGTGGAGAACCAAGCCATCGACCGCACCCACCGCATCGGCCAGACCCGCACCGTCATGGTCTACCGGATGGTCGCCGAGGGGACGATCGAGGAGAAGGTCATGGCACTGGCCGAGCGCAAGCGCGAGCTCTTCGACCGCGTCCTCGCCGAGGGGACGCAGAGTGCGGCGAGCCCGCTGACGGCGGACGACATCCGCGAGCTGCTCAGCGCCTGAAATCAGCCCAAAGGACGATTGCCGCGGCCCCGGCACCTCGTGAGACTGGGCCCATCGGGGCGGCGACGGCCGGGACGCAGGCGTCCGCGGTAGGCACTCCTGGGAGCCCCTCGATGGACGACACTGTGCTCCGCCCCGCGTGGCCCGCCGCCGCTGCCGGGCGCCCCTGCTCAGCCTCCCGGCGGTGGACGGCGCTCGCCCTGCTCTGCACCCTCGCCGTGGCCGGCTGCGGCGCGGACCCGACGCCGGAGGTGCCCAGCACGAGAGTGACGGCACGGCCCGTCGTGGCGGTGCCCGACGAGCGGGTCGCCCCGGTCTCCCCCGGTACCGCAACACCCGAACCGTTCCCCGCACCGCACGCGACGACGGAGCCGGCCGGCCCGCCGGACACGTCCACCGAGCCGGCCGCGGGGCCCGCCGGTCCGGCGGACACACCCACCGAGGGGGCGGCGGAACCGCCCGACCGCGACACGGCCATCGCGCAGATCTGCGCGGAGACCGAGCTGCTCCACGGATGGGTCGCCGGCGGTGCCGCGGACGCCCAGGTCGGCGCCTCGGTGGAGAAGATCTGGAGCTTCAACATCCACCAGCCCGGCACCGACGGCCTCTACTACGCCGCGGAGGCCCTCGCCGACGCCTGGCAGTCCTACCTCGACCTGCGGGACACCGAGCTGGGCGACGGCGGCCAGGGCTTCGTCCACGCCGTCGAGTCGCTCCGCACCGAGTGCACCCTGGGCTGAGGCTCGGCCTGGGCCCTGGCGGTGGTGGGCAGGTCAGTCCCCGAGGGGGATGTCGGCGAGCCGGTCGGCGTCGGCGAGCACGTCGAGCGCGACGATCCGGCCGTCGACGACCTCGAAGGACATGAGGGAAAGCACCCGACCACCGCGCCGGGCCATGACACCTGGCCGGCCGTCGACGAGCACGGGCACCGCACCGGCCGCGATCCGCGCGAAGGCAGTGGCGCGCTGGGCGAGCGCCCGCGCACCGGAGACGACCTCGCCCCCGCGCACCCCGTAGTCGGCACGCAGGACGACGTCCTCGTCGAGCAGGGCGAGCAGCGCCCCCAGGTCGCCGTGCTGGACGGCACGGAGCCACGCCTCGACCACCTCCCGGCTGCGCCGTCGGTCCCCGGACGAGGGCCGGGCACCGCGGACCTTCCGACGCGCGCGGGAGGCGAGCTGTCGTGCCGCGGCCGCGGACTTGTCGAGGACGCCCGCGATCTCGTCGAACGGCCGGCCGAACACGTCGTGGAGCACGAAGGCGAGCCGCTCGGCCGGGGTGAGCCGCTCGAGGACGACGACCAGCGCGACCCCCACGGCGTCGCGTTCGGCGACCTCGCGCTCCGGCTCCCCCTCGGCGCTCACCGGTTCCTCCCACGGCTGCACCTGCCACGGCCGCTCCCACCGCCGCGGCGCGCTGCGCAGCACGTCGAGCGCGATCCGCGAGGCGACCGCGGTGAGCCAGGCGGCGAGGTTCTCGATGGTCCCCGCATCGGCCCGCTCGAGCCGCAGCCAGGTCTCCTGGACCACGTCCTCTGCCTGCTCCGCGCCGACGAGCCGGTGTGCCACAGCGCGCAGCCGGCCGCGCTCGGCGTCGAACCGGGCGGCCAGCTCGTCCCGGTCGGTCATCGGTGCTCTCCCGTCTGCCGCGGCCCGGCGTGCGTGCCGGCTACCAGCACGACGACGCCGCCGCCCGGGATGTGACGGGCTGTCACATCGGGCGGCCCGCTCTCGTCGACCCTTTCGACCGCACCCGGCGGGTGCCGCACGCACCCGCCGGCCGAGAGCAAGGAGAACGACATGCGTCCCACCATCCTCGTCACCGGCGGCACCGGCACGCTGGGCCGGGAGCTCGTCCCGCTGGTCATCGCGACCGGCCGCCCGCTGCGGGTGCTGAGCCGGCACTCGCACCTGCCGGTCCCCGGCGTCGACCACGTCGTCGGTGACCTGCTCCGCGACGACGGGACCACGGCCGCCGTCGCGGACGTCGGCACCGTGGTCCACCTGGCCGGGGGCCGAACGGGTGACGAGCGGGCCACCGCGAACCTCGTGCGGGCCGCCGCCCGTGCCGGCGTGGAGCACGTCGTCCTCATCTCGGTGATCGGGGCCGACCGTGTCCCGCTGGGGTACTTCCGCTCCAAGCTGCTCGCCGAGGAGGCGGTGGAGACCTCGGGGCTGCCGTGGACGACGCTGCGCGCCGCGCAGTTCCACCCCTGGTGCTCACGGCCGCGCGGTCCATGGCGCGCCTCCCGGTCGTCCCGGCACCCGGCGGCCTGCGCCTCCAGCCGGTCGACCCGCGCGACGTCGCCGCCCGCCTGCTGGAGCTGACGCTCGCGGCACCCGCCGGGCGGGTCGCCGACCTCGCCGGCCCGCGGGTCCACCCGCTCGACGAGCTCGTCCGCGGCTACCTCGCGGCGCGCGGCATGCGTCGGCCGTTCCTCCCGGTGCGGATCCCGGGCCGCGCGGGTGCCGCCTACCGGGCGGGTGCCAACCTCAACCTCGACACCGCCGACCGCGGCCACCGCACCTGGGAGGCCTACCTCGACGAGCAGCTCACGCCCACGGCCGTGGCACCTGCCTGACGCCCGCCGGTCGGCGTGGGAGACAGTGGGCGCTGCGCCGGGGCCGGGTCAGCCGAGGGCCGGGGAGGTCAGCGACGCGGGGACGTTCGCGCCGTGGCCGGCGTCGCGCAGGGCCGCGCGGACCTTCTCGGCGGCGGCGTCGAGCTCCTCGGCGGGGACGTCGTGGCGGGCGTTGTCGAAGCGCAGCGCCGCCTCGTCCCACGCCGGGAGCACGTGGATGTGGAGGTGGGGCACCTCGAAGCCGGCGACGAGCACCGCGGCCCGCGGGGCGTCCCACACCGCGCGCTGCGCCTGCCCCACCTTCTTCGCCACGGCGATGAGGTGGGCGAGCAGCTCGTCCGACGCGTCGGTGAACTGGTCGACCTCCTCGCGTGGGACGACGAGCATGTGGCCGTCGGTGATGGGCGCGATCGTCGCGAAGACGACGCAGAGGTCGTCGGCCCAGACGAACCGGCCGGGGATCTGCCCGGCGATGATCTTGCTGAACACGGTGGCCATGACGCCAGCGTATCCGTGGCACGATCGCCCGGGAGGAGGCACGACGTGACAGCAGACGACCAGACCGGGGTGTCCACCCGCCTCGCCGCCGAGGCGTGGGAGGAGCTCTTCCGCGCCCAGGTGACGCTCATGCGCCGCTTCGAGGCCGGGGACGACTTCGCCCCACTCACCTCCCGCGAGTACGACGTGCTCTTCCAGCTCAGTCGCGGCGAGGGCGGCGCGATGCGGATGCGCGAGCTCACCGAGCTCATCATGCTCACCCAGCCCAGCCTGAGCCGGATGGTGGACCGGCTGTCCGCGCGCGGCCTGGTCGAGCGGCGTGCGGCCCCCGACGACGGCCGTGGTGTCGTCGTCGCCCTCACCGAGGAGGGCGCCGCGCTGCAGCGGCAGATCGGGCGCAACCACGTGCGCTCCATCCGCCGCTACGTCGGCGGGGCGCTGGACGAGGAGGAGCTGCGCACCCTGCAGCGGCTCGCGCACAAGCTACGCACCGCGCAGCGCGACCTGTGAGGCTCAGCGCATCACCCGCCGGTCACGGGTCACCCGCCCTGTCCCGACGCCCCGCGGCCGTCCGCCCGGTCGGTCCGAGCGGGTGAGGCTCAGCGGGTCACCCACACCGCCGCCACCGCGGGGTCGCCGAGCTCGACCTCCTGTCCCTGTTCCTCCCCCGGCTGGGTGACGGTGAACAGGGTGGTGCCGACGTAGGGCCGGGTCTCCACGACGGTGACCTCGGCGTCGAGCCGCACCCCGACGTCGGCGAGGTGGCGCAGCACCTGCGGCTCGGCGTCGGAGATCCGCACGACGCGGCCGCCCTCACCGGCCGGTGTCTCGCTCAGCGGCCGGGTCGGTGGCAGCGTGACCTCGCCGTCGATGCTGGGGATCGGGTCGCCGTGCGGGTCGCGCACGGGATGCCCCAGGAGCTTGTCGACCCGCTCGATGAGGAGGTCGGAGACGGCGTGCTCGAGCACCTCGGCCTCGTCGTGGACCTCGTCCCACTCGTAGCCGAGGTGCTCGACGAGCAGGGTCTCGATGAGCCGATGGCGGCGCACCATCTTCAGCGCCGCCTCGCGCCCCCGCTCGGTGAGCGAGATCCCGCCGTACCGCTCGTGGTGGACGAGCCCCTCGTCGGCGAGCCGGCGGACCGTCTCCGACGCGGTGGAGGCGGACACGCCCATGCGGGTGGCGAGCGCGCTGACGCTCATCGCCGGCCCACCCCATTCCACGGCGGAGTAGATGGCCTTGAGGTAGTCCTGCGTGACGTTCGAGGTGGGCAGCGTCGGCCCGGTGTTGCGTGCCGTGCTCACAGGATCAGCATCCACTGGTCCCAGAAGACGAACCCGATGAGGAAGAGGACGACGGCGTACCACACGACGATGACCAGCGCCCGGTCCTGGACGAGGAAGCGTCGCAGCCCCTCCGGCGCGGGCACGTGGCCGGCCTGGAAGCCGCGCGCCAGGACGTTGACGACGATCGGGATGGTCACCGTCCACACCACGAGACAGAACGGGCACAGCCCGCGGAGGTTGACGAAGGCCTGGTACTGGAACCACGTGATGGCGACTGCGGCGAGCACCGAGCCGACCATGAGCAGCACCCAGTAGAAGCGGGGGAGGCGTCCGCCGCCGAGCAGCACGAGCCCGGTGACCATGACGACGCTGAAGGCGACGGTCCCGAGCAGCGCGTTGGGCACCCCGAGCGCCGCCGCCTGCCAGCTGAGCACGAACTTGCCGCAGCCGATGAGCGGGTTGATGTCGCAGCCCAGCGTCGCGTCGGGGTCGCGGAGCAGGGTCTGCTGGGACAGCACGAGCATGACCGCGGCCCACGTCCCCAGCGCGCCCCCGACGGTGAGCAGCCAGCCGAACCCGCGGGGCGCGCCGCCGGCGAGCTGGTGCTCGCTGGGGCGGGCCGGGTCCAGTCCCGCGAGCTCGCGCTCCTCGGCGAGCAGCTCCTCGTCGGTCAGCACGGCGTGGTCGCCCATGGCCTCCTCTGCCCGCGGCTGCTGGCTCATCTAGCGCTCCGTTCCCGCCGACGCGTCGGCGTCGGTCGGCTCCTCGGTCGGTTCCCGGTCACCAGTATCGCCGCTCGGGGCCGCCTCGTCTGCCGGCCGGGGGAAGCTGTACCAGCGGCCGAGATCGACCTCGGCGTCGGTGCCGATGGTGATGACGCGGTAGTCCAGCGGCCGGCCGGTGGTGGCGTCGACCCGCAGCACGGTCATCTCGGCCGGGCCGTTGAGCGGGCCGATGGTGGCCCCGCCCGAGGCACCGGCCGTACTCGCCCCGACGTACCGGGTGCCGCTCCCCAGCACCTCCGGCCCCTCACGCCGATGCCAGTGGCCGGACAGTGCGAGCCGGACGCAGCCGCGGTCCAGTGCCGGGAGGGCGGCGCTCGGGTTGTGGACGAGGAGCAGGTCGACCCGGTCGGCGGCGCACGCGGTCTGCGCGAGCCGCTCCCCCATCTCGGGCACCGTCTCCTCCCGCTCCGGACGGGTCCCCTCACCGAGGGAGGTGAGGGTGGGGTCGGTGTCGCCGAGCAGGTGCACCCCGGCGACCTCGACGACCTCGCCGTCGAGGACGACGTACCCGGCGTCGCGCATCTGCTCGGCGGTGGTCACCGAGTCGTGGTTGCCGGTGGAGACGACGATCGGGACGTCCGGCGGGACCGCCCCGGCGAAGGCGTTGACGCAGTAGGACTCCACCGACGTCCCGCTCATCACGGTGTCGCCGGTGTCCAGCACGGCCTGGGCGCCGCTGAGCCGGACCGCCGTGGCGATGACCGCGGCCATCCCGACGTTGCAGTGGAGGTCGCTGACGTGGAGGAAGGTCACCGGCTCCACCCGGGGCCGCGGTGTGGGCTCCACGCGCGCGGGCAGCGGCATCCCGGCGCCCGGCACCGCGTCGTCGGTCGGCCCGGGTCCCGGGTCCCCGTCCGGGGAGGGGCCGTCGACCGGCCCGGGAGACGGGGGCCCGGGCTGGTCGGCGCCGCCGGGGCCGGTGTCGTCGTCGGCCGGGTCGGTGGGTGCCGGGCTGACGATCGGGATGCCTGGGGGCCGCAGCGGGGAGCGGCTCTCGGCGTAGGCCGCCTCGAGGTTGGCGGTGACGGTGGCGTAGAACGCCTCGTTCTCCTCGTAGGCCTCGACGAGGTAGCCGCCGTAGGTGTCGATGAGCTGGGCCATGCGCCCGGTCATCCGCAGGTCCTCCATCGGCGTGCCCGCCAGGGCCCGGATGGTCGTGCCCTCGGCGGGACGGTCCGCGACCACCCCGGCGACCGGGACCGCGACGAGGCTGAGGACCACCACCCCGACGAGCGGACGCACCCCCGGCCGGGTGACGGCGGCGGCCAGCTCCCGGCGCAGCAGCCCGCGGGAGGCGAACCGGCCTCCGGCGATGACGACGAGCAGGCCGGACCAGGTGAGCACCGCGCGCCCCAGGGCGTCGCGGACCAGGGCGCCGGCGGCCTCGGCGACCGCGGCCTCGGGGTGGGAGACGAGCTGGGCGTAGGCCGCCAGGTCCCCGGCGAGACCGGTCACCGGGCTGGGCTGGACAGCCGTCAGCTCCATGGGGATCTCCTGGACGGTGACGTCCACCCCGAGCGGCCACGGCAGCGGTGAGTCGAGGAGCACCGCCCCCAGCGGCCCGAGGTCGACGACGATCTCGTGCTGCGGCGTCACCGCGTAGTGGGCGGCGTGCGGGCCCAGCGAGGAGTCCGTGGCCGCGGTCAGCACCCCGAACACGGCCGAGACCAGGCCGGTGACGAGCAGGGTGAGGGTGGTGCGGATGGTGCGCCGGGTGGCCGTCGTCTGCCGGTGCCACCACTCCCAGCGCCACCGCCGTTCCCGGGCGGCCGGGCGGGCGCCGTCGTCGTCCTCGCGTGCCATCACGGCCATTCTCACCCACCGGCACCGAACACCGTGCCGAGCGGCGTGCGATGTGGTTCTCTCACAGGTGACACCCCGCCACGCTTCACCGAGGAGCAGCCATGGGCGACGAGATCACCGGGACGAGCTTCAGCCGCGCGGACCACGCCCGCTACCGGGCCAAGGTGCGCCGCTGCCTCGACACCCTGGAGTCGATGCTCGCCGCCGGGGTGTTCGTCGAGGACGAGTGGCGCACCGGGCTGGAGATCGAGATCCACCTCGTCGACGCCGAGCGGCGCCCCTTCCTCGGCAACGCCGAGGTGCTCGCGCGTATCGCCGACCCGCTCTACCAGACCGAGCTGGGCCGGTTCACCATCGAGCTCAACGTCGAGCCGCGGCGGATCGACGGCACCTCGCTGGAGCAGCTGGAGAGCGCCCTGCGGCGCAACCTCAACCGGGCCCGTGACCGGGCGGGCGACGCGGGTGCCGACCTCGTCATCATCGGCATCCTGCCCACCCTGGCGGCCGAGCAGGAGGGCCGGGCGTGGTTCAGCGACAGCGACCGCTACCGGGCGCTGGACGACGCCGTCATGGCCTCCCGCCGGGAGGACATCACGCTGAAGATCGACGGCCACGAGCCGCTGTCGGTGACGCTGGACTCGATCTTCGCCGAGGCGGCATGCACCTCCACCCAGTTCCACCTCCAGGTCACCCCGCGCCGTTTCGCCGACTACTGGAACGCCGCCCAGCTGCTCGCCGGGCCGCAGGTGGCGATGGGCGCCAACTCCCCCTACCTCTTCGGGCACCGGCTCCAGGCCGAGACCCGCATCGAGGCCTTCCTCCAGTCCACCGACACCCGCTCCCCCGAGCTGCGCAACCAGGGGGTGCGGCCGCGGGTGTTCTTCGGCGACCAGTGGATCACCTCGATCTTCGACCTCTTCGAGGAGAACGTGCGCTACTTCCCCGCGCTGCTCCCGGTGAGCAGCGAGGAGGACCCGGCGGAGGTCTTCGCCGCCGGGGGCACACCGTCGCTGTCCGAGCTGCGCCTCCACAACGGCACGATCTACCGGTGGAACCGGCCCATCTACGACGTCAAGGACGGCCGCCCGCACCTGCGGGTGGAGAACCGGGTGCTGCCCGCCGGCCCGACCGTCGTCGACACGATCGCCAACGCCGCCTTCTTCTACGGGATGATCGTCGAGCTGGTCACCGACGAGCGGCCGCTGTGGTCACGGATGTCCTTCGACGCCGCCCGGGAGAACTTCGAGGCAGCCGCCCGGGACGGCATGGCGGCGCGCTTCTACTGGCCGGGCGTCGGGGAGATCGCCGCGGACGAGCTCGTGCTGCGCAAGCTGCTGCCGATGGCGGCCCGCGGGCTCGACCGGCTCGGGGTGGACGGCGGTACCGCCGGGAAGTACCTCGACATCATCGAGGCGCGGGCGCGGCTGGGACGCAACGGCTCGACGTGGCAGGTGGCCGCGGTCCACGCGCACGAGGAGCGGGGCCACGACCGGGCGGAGGCCCTGCGCCTCATGCTCGCGGACTACATGCGCGCGATGCACACCGGCAGGCCGGTGCACACCTGGCCGGTGCCCTGACCCGGTCCCTCAGCCGCGCGGGGTGAAGGACTCGAGGTACTCCTGGAGCTCGTCGTAGGCGGACAGCAGCCGCGCCGCGCGGCCGCGCAGCTCGGCGTAGGTGGCCCGGTCCTTGCTCGAGACGGCGATCGGGTCGGCGACCTCCCCCGCCGGGCTGAGGAGTTCCAGCCCGGCACCCAGGGACTCGACCTGCCCGGTGGCGTACAGCGCGAGGATCGCCGAGCCGAGCGCGGAGCCCTCGGCGTCGTCGGTCGGCACCATGGGACGCCCGATGGTCGCCGCCATGACCTGGCGCCACAGCTCGGAGCGGAACACCCCGCCGGTGCAGCGCACCTCGGCGACCGGGGTGACCGTGTCGAGCACGTCGACGATGCTGGCCATCTGCAGAGCGACCCCCTCGATGGCCGCCCGGATGAAGTGGCCGCGGCCATGCGCGTGGCGCACCCCGAGGAAGGCACCGGTGAGCTCGGGGTCCCACAGCGGGGCCCGCTCACCCAGGAGGTAGGGCAGCATGACGAGGCCGTCGCTGCCGGGCGCGACGTCGGAGGCCATGGCCAGCACCTGGGTGTCGCGCAGCGGCCCGGGCGGCACGTCCGGGGCGTAGACGTCCCCGGCCCAGCGGGCCACGACGCCGCCGTTGCTGATGGCCGCGCCCACCACCCAGGCGTCGTCGGTCAGGGCGTAGCAGAAGAGCCGGCCACCCTCGTCGAGCCGGGGCTCGGGCACGACGGTGCGGACCGCACCGCTCGTGCCCATCGACAGCCCGGCGATCCCCGGCTCGATGGCGCCGGTGCCGAGGTTGCCCAGCGGCCCGTCCGTGGCGCCGGCGTTGACCGGGATCCCGGCGGGCAGCCCGACACGCTCGGCCGCCTGGGGCGCGAGCTCGAGCAGCGCCGTCGTGGGCAGCACCTCGGGCAGCTGCTCGCGGCGCACCCCGGCCAGCTCCAGCGAGGAGTCGGCCCAGGTGCCGGTGCCGAGGTCGAGCAGGCCGGAGGCGGAGGCGGTGGAGCGCTCGGTGACCAGCCGGCCGGTGAGGTGGAGCAGGACGATGTCCTTCAGCCCGACCCAGCGGTGCGCGCTGCCCGCGGTGACGGTGTCGTGGCGGGCGAACCACATGAGCTTGGTCAGCGGGCTCATCGGGTGGACCGGGGTGCCGGACAGGTGGAGCAGCTCGCGGGCCCGGCCCGCGGCACGCAGCTCGGCGGCCTCGGCGTGGGCGCGGGTGTCGGCCCAGGTGATGATGTCGGTGAGAGGGCGCAGGTCCTCGTCGAGGGCGAGCAGGCCGTGCATCGCCGACCCCACCCCGATGACCTCGACCTCCCGGTCCCCGCACGCGGCGACGACCTCCGCGAGCGCCTCGTCGACGGCCTCGAGGACCATCGCGGGGTCCTGGACCTGCCAGCGCGGCTGCGGCTCGCTGAGCCGGTACTCGCGGTAGGCGGCCACCCGCCACGGCGAGGCGGTGTCGACGGCGACGACCTTCGTCGTCGTCGTCCCGACGTCGATCCCGATGACGACGCCCATCAGCGCGCCTTCACGGACTCGAAGAAGCGCAGCCGGTCGAGCACGGCGGCCCGGAGCTCGGTGTCCTCCGCGAGGTCGGGCGCCAGCTCGGCGAGGACGGTGCGCACCGCCTGGTCGTCCTCACCCGCGGCGAGCAGCTGCCACTGCTCGGCGGCGACGTCGTTGACGGGGACCCCGGCCCCCCGCAGGTGGGCGACCCAGGCGGCGACGGCGACGACGGCGCCCTGGGGCATGCGGCCGGCGGCGCGCTCGGTGCGCAGCACCGGGACGTGGCGTACGGGCAGCTTCTGGGAGCCGTCGGCGGCGATGCGGGCCAGGACGTCGCGCATCCGCGGGTTGGCGAAGCGCTCGGCCAGCGCCGCGCGGTAGTCGGTGATGTCCTCGGCGGGGACGTCGAGGCTCGGGGCGGCGTCGTCCCACAGGCGCTCGACCCAGCCGCGGACCTGCTCGTCGGCGAAGGCCTCGTCGACGGTCTCGTGGCCCAGGACGGGGCCGGCGTAGGCCATGAGCGAGTGGGCGCCGTTGAGCAGGAGCAGCTTGCGGCGCTCGTAGGGCTCGACGTCGTCGACGAGGGTGACACCGGCGGTCTCCCACCGGGGGCGGCCGGCGGGGAACCTCCCGGCGATGACCCACTCGCTGAAGGGCTCGGTGGCCACCGGGGAGGCGTCCTTGACGCCGAGCTCGCGCTCGACGACCTCGGCGGTCTCCGGTCCCACGGCGGGGGTGATCCGGTCGACCATCGAGCTGGCGAAGTCGACGTTCTCGTCCAGCCACGGCAGCAGCCCCGCGTCCACCTCGGCGGCGAGGTCGCGCACGACGCGGGCGACGACCGCGCCGTTGCCGGGCAGGTTGTCGCACGGGAGGAGGGTGATGGGGCCGCCGTCGGCGGCCTGGCGGGCGATGAGGCCGGCGACGAGCTTGCCCGGCACCGTGCTCACCGGGGCGACCGGGTCGCGGCGCAGGGTCTCGATGTCGGCCAGGACGTCGGGGTTGTCCCGGTCCAGCCCGCCGTCGGGCCCGCGCAGGTAGCCGGCCTCGGTCACCGTGCTCGTGACGACGGCGACCTCCGGGTCGCGCAGGTACTCCAGCCACGCCGCGTGGTCGGCGGCCGCGTGGACCGCGCTCACCGAGGTGACGACCTCGAGCTCGTCACCTTCCGGGTGCCGCACGACGAGGGTGTAGAGCCCGTCCTGCGGGGCCAGGGCCCGCGCGGCGTCGGGTCGGCGGCCGGTGAAGGCGGCGATCCCCCACCCCGCGCCGTCGTCGGCGTGCATGGTGTACCACGCCTGGTGGGCGCGGAAGAAGTTGCCGAGCCCGAGATGGACGATCCGGACCGGGGCGGCCGGCTGGTCGGGGCGGCGGCTGAGTCGCTGGCTCACAGCTTGAACACCTGCTTCGGGATGGTGGTGACGAGGTCGTGCGCGGTGGCCAGCGCCTCCTCCTCGGTGAGCCGGTGCTCGGCGACCAGCTCGGCGAGGTAGGCGGCGTCGAGCCGGCGGGACATGTCGTGCCGGGTCGGGATGGACAGGAAGGCCCGCGTGTCGTCGATGAACCCGGAGGTGCGGTAGAAGCCCGCGGTCTCCGTCACGGCGCCGCGGAAGCGGCGGATGGCCTCCGGTGCGTCGAGGAACCACCACGGCACCCCGACGTAGAGCGAGCGGTAGAAGCCGGCCATCGGCGCCAGCTCGCGGGAGAACACGGTCTCGTCGATGGTGAAGACCACGAGGTTGAGGTTCGGGTGGTTGCCGTAGCGTCCCAGCAGCGGCCGCAGCGCCTCGGTGAACTCCATCGCGACGGGGATGTCGGAGCCGGCGTCGGCGCCGAAGCGGGCGAAGTTGTCGGGGTCGTGGTTGCGGCGCACCCCGTGGTGCAGCGTCATGACCAGCCCGTCCTCGGTGGCCATGCGCGCCGTCTCGCTCATCATGTGGCGGCGGAAGGCGACGGCCTCGGCCTCGGTGACCTCCCCGCGCAGCGCGGCGGCGTAGATCCGGGAGGCCTCGGCCTCGTCGAGGGGCTCGGTGCCGGCGTCGAAGTGGGAGTGGTCGGAGGAGACGGCACCGTGCTCCTTGAAGTACCGGCGGCGGTTCTCCAGGGCGGCGATGTAGCCGGCGTAGTCACCGGTGTCGACGTCGGCGACCTCCCCGAGCCGGCGGGCGAGCTCGGGCCAGTCCGGGCGGGCGAGCTCGAGGAACCGGTCCGGGCGGAAGGTCGGGATGACGCGCCCGCTGAAGGTCGGGTCCTCGGCCAGCGTGCGGTGGGGCACGAGGTCGTCGAGCGGGTCGTCGGTGGTGGCCAGCACCGAGATGCCGAAGCGCTCGAAGAGGGCGCGCGGCCGGAACTCGGGCTGGGTGAGCTTCTCGGCGACCTGGTCGTAGATCGAGTCGGCGGTGGCGGCGCTGGGGACCTGGGTGATGCCGAAGACCTCGGTGAAGGTCGTGTCGAACCAGTACTTCACCGGGGTGCCGCGGAAGAGGTGGTAGTTCTCGCACAGGATCCGCCAGGCCTTGCGCGCCGCCGCCTCGTCGAGCGGCAGCGGCCCCTCCGGGCCCCGACCGAGGTCGCTGAGCTCGGCGCCGTTGGCGTGCAGCAGCCGCAGGACGTAGTGGTCCGGGGTGAGCAGCAGCGAGGCCGGGTCGGGCCACGGCTCGTCGTCCACCAGCCACTGCGGGGGCACGTGGCTGTGCGGCGAGATGATGGGGAGGTCCTTGGTGGTGGCGTAGATCCGGCGCGCCACGTCCCGCACCTCCGGCTGGGCGGGGAGGAGACGGTCGGGGTGCACGGACAGGGACGCCTGGGTGTCTGCGCTCATGCCGCCCATCGTCCAGCCCACCCAGGGCACCAGCAACAAGGTTGCCAGCCCTTGCCAGCCGGTTGCCACGGGTTGCCAGAACTTTGCGGTCTGCGCTGACGCGGCCGCCCGCCGCCGCTACCGTCGGGAGCATGACGTGGTTCAAGGAGGAGGCCCGGTTCATCTCGCGGCCCCAGATCGAGGCGATGTGCGACCGGCTCCTCGAGGAGGCCCGGGAACGGCTCGGGATCACCGAGTACCGGCGGGTGCTGCTGCTCCCGCCGGACCTCACCCGCGCCCACTCCGGCACCGGCTGGATGACGGAGTACCTCTACCAGCGGCTCGACGCCGCGGGCGCCGAGGTGCACGTCATCCCCACGCTCGGCCAGCACGTCCCCCACACCCCGGAGGACAACCGCTGGATGTTCGGCTCCATCCCCGAGGAGCGCATCCACGCCCACGACTGGAAGGACGGCGTCGTCAACGTCGGCACGGTGCCGGCGGAGTTCGTGCGGGAGAAGACCGGCGGGGCCGTCGACTGGGAGATGCCGGTCGACCTCAACACCATGCTCATGAACGAGCAGTGGGACCTCATCGTCAACATCGGCCACGTCGTCCCGCACGAGGTGCTCGGGTTCGCCAACCACAACAAGAACTACTTCATCGGCCTGGGCGGCAAGCGGCTGCTCGGCGCCTCCCACATGGCCTCGGCGGTCTACGGGATCGAGAACAACCTCGGCAACCTGCTCACCCCGGTGCGTGCCTGCTTCAACTACGCCGAGGAGGAGTTCCTCGGCCACCTGCCCGACGTGTACCTCATGGTCGTCATGGACTACGACGACAACGGCCGCCTCGCCCACACGGGTGTGTACGTCGGGGACGACCTCGAGACGTACTACGACGCCGCCCGCGCCTCCCGGGAGCAGAACTTCACCGTCTTCGAGGAGCCGGCCAAGAAGGTCGTCGCCGTCATGCAGGCCGACGAGTTCCGCGCGACGTGGGTGGCGAACAAGGCCGTCTACCGCACCCGGATGGCGATCGCCGACGGCGGGGAGCTGCTCGTCATCGCCCCCGGCGTCGAGCGCTTCGGGGAGCAGCCGGAGGTGGACGACCTCATCCGCAAGTACGGGTACCTGTCGCAGCGCGAGGTGCTCGACCTCTACCAGACGCAGGCCGACATGCAGGACATCCCGCACGGCACCGCGCACCTCGTCCACGGCTCCTCCGAGGGCCGCTTCACGATCACCTATGCCCCGGGGCATCTCACCCGGGAGGAGATCGAGTCGGTCGGCTACCGGTACATGGACCTTCAGGAGGCGCTGCGCCGCTACGACCCGGCGGTGATGAAGGACGGCTGGAACACCATGCCCGACGGCGAGGAGGTCTACTACATCTCCACCCCGTCGGCCGGCCTGTGGTCCACCCGGGAGAAGCTCGACCGGCGCGCCGACCACGAGCTCCACGGGAAGTGACCCACCGCTCCCACTCTTGCGCAGCGGCCGGCACGACGCCGGGCGGCCGCCGGTCGTCTGGAACGCTTGACAGCGGGGCGCCGACCTGTGAATCTGAGCACCAGCATCGGTAAGGAGCCTTGACGGGTTCGGCGACGTAGCCTGCAGAAGTGTCCCGTCACGCGCCCTCTCCGTGCTGGACAGCCAAGGGAGGCCATGCAGTGAGAACACCCAGCCTGTGGGCGATCGTCGTCCTCGTCGTCCTCGTCGTCATGCTCTTCGGCGCCCGGCGGCTGCCGGACGTCGCCGCGAGCGTGGGCAAGTCGCTGAAGATCTTCAAGCGGGAGGTCAAGGACCTCACCGAGGACGTCGCGGCCCCGCCCGCCGACGGCGAGAACCAGCGCGCCGCCTAG
>NZ_CALGNQ010000025.1 GCF_937958535.1 uncultured Georgenia sp.
GGCGAGGCGCGGGCGGCGACGGTCGAGGAGAACCAGGGCGTGTTCACCGGCATCTTCACCGGGTCGCCCGAGGCCGACCAGACGATCCGCGACGCCCACGTCGTGCCCTCCGGCAACGAGGCGTTCGACCAGGTCATCCAGACCTACTACGAGGTCGTCGAGTACGGGCAGTCCTTCGGCGCCTCGCCCGTGGGGCAGGAGATCACCAACGAGCTGACCAACGCCATGACGGCGGCGCTGCTCGGGGACAAGACGGCCGAGCAGGCGCTCGCAGACGCCCAGGCGACCGTCATTCGCGCTTACGAGAACGTCACCGACTGACGACGTCGCGCACCGGTGCGGGCCCGCCGAGCCCGCACCGGGGCAGCGGGGTGGGGGCCGTGCCGGGGCTGCGGCACGGCGCCGAGGGCCCCGCGGTCTTGCACGCGGCGGTGGGTGGCCGCGCCAAGGTCTCGCACGCGGCGCCGGGGGCGTGTCATCCTCGGGCCATGACCACCACCGGACCTCTCGCCCTGCACCGTCACGGGCCGGCCGCGGGCCTCCCGCTCGTCCTGCTCCACGGCTTCCCGCTCGACGCGCGGATGTGGGACGACGTCGTTGCCCGCCTCTCCGACCTGCCCGTCATCACGCTCGACGCCCCCGGCTTCGGGGACTCACCGGCACCGGACGAGGTCGCGGCAGCCGTCGGCCGGGACCCCGCGCCCTCGCTGGAGACCTCCGCCGACGCCGTCGCGGCCACGCTGCGCGCCGCCGGCGTCGAGCGCGCCGTCGTCGCCGGTCTGTCGATGGGCGGGTACGTCACGCTCGCCCTGGCCGAGCGCCACCGTGGCCTGCTCGCCGCCGTGGGCCTGCTGGACACGAACGCCGAGGAGGACACCGAGGAGGCCCGCGCCACGCGGCTCCGGGTCGCCGAGGAGGCCGAGCGCACCGGGGCGGACGCCGTCGCCGGCATGGTCGACTCGGTGCTCGGGGAGACGACGCTGGCCGAGCGGCCGGACGTCGTCGCCCGGATGCGCGGCTGGATCGGCGAGGCGCCGGCCGAGGGGATCGCGTGGACCCAGCGCGCCATGGCCGCCCGGCCCGCCCGGATGTCCGCCCTGGAGGACCTCGAGGTCCCCGGCCTCGTGCTGCGTGGCGCCGAGGACTCCCGCAGCCCGCAGGCGTCCGCAGAGCGCATGGCGCGGGCGCTGGGCGGGGCGGCCGAGCTCGTCGTCGTCCCGCGCGTGGGGCACATGAGCGCGGTCGAGGACCCGGACGCGGTCGCCGACGCGCTGCGGCGACTCCACGCCTCGGTCGCCTGAACGCGCCCGGCCCCGGCTCGAGGGCGCGGCGCCGCGGCCGGGGACGCTGGGCGCGGTCGGGGATCCGGGTGGTCATGTCACGCCGGGAGATGCGCCCAGCGAGCCGGACCTACGACCGGGCGTCCGGCGGGGGAGAAGCGCCGGCGCCCCGCTCGCGCCAGCCGGGCAGGAGCCGCTCGAGGGCGACGGGCAGGTCGACCGACTCCCCGTCCTTCCCTCCAGCGCCGAGGACCATCGGCGGCGGTGCCGGCCGCAGCGTGACGCCGCGCAGCCGATCCACGAGTCCGAGCGGGCCGGTGAGGACGTAGAACTCACCCGTGGTGCTCAGCCCCGCGCTGCGGTCGGTGCGCAGGTACCAGCCGGTGACGTCGCTGCGGGCGGTGGTCCGGCCGTCGTACCCGCGGACGCGCAGTTGCTCGGGCGGGAGCCGGTGGCGCGCGACGGCGGCGAACTCCCGGAGCAGGTGGCCGGCGCGCGCGTGCTCGGCCTCCTGCCGCCGGCGCAACCGGTCGGCGTGGACCGCGGCTGCCTCCCGGCGTCGCCGGGCCCACTCCTCCTCGTCCACCGCACCAGCGTAGGGCGCGGGGCACCGCGCCACCGACGGGTGGGCGCCGAGCCGGGCGCTCGGCCGCCGGGGTGACCCCTCAGCCACGCGGACCGTCGTCCCGGCCCTCACGGAGACTGCGGCGGCCGGCGCGGGCAGGGGGAGCGGCGTCGGACCGGTCGCCGGTGCCCGCGGCGACGTCGGCCTCCGGGTGGTCCCTCTCTCGCCCGCGACCGGTGCGGTCCGCGCCGGCCTGCGCCTCGCGCTCTCGACCGGCGGGGTCCGCAACGGCGTCCGCGTCCTGGGTGCGGCCGTGGGACAGCCGCAGCGCCCGGCCGCGCTCGACGTCGTCCCGACGCTGCTGCTCCTTCTTCTCCGCCGCCCGGGTGTCGCGCGGCGGCAGCTGGATCGACTCCTCGGCCTCGATACCCGCCTGCAGCTGGCGGCCGCGTTCCAGCTCGGCGTCGAACTCCGCGCCGAAGAGCAGCGCGAGGTTCATGATCCACAGCCACAGGAGGAAGACGATGACGCCGCCGAGCGCTCCGTAGGTCTCGTTGTAGCTGCCGAAGTTCGCGACGTAGAAGCCGAAGCCGGCGGTGGCGAGCGCGGCGACGACGATGGCGATGACCGCGCCGGTGCTGATCCAGCGGAACTTCGGCTGCTTGACGTTGGGTGCGGCGTAGTAGAGCAGCGCGATGATGACGACGACGATGACGAGCAGCACCGGCCACTTGGCGATACCCCACACGGTGACCGCGGTGGAGCCGAGGCCGACGAGGTCGCCCACCGCCTGGGCCACCGGACCGCTGACGACGAGGATGACCACGGCGACGGCGACGAGCAGGAGCAGCACGAGGGTGAGCAGGTAGGTCCACGGGCGCAGCTTCCACACGGGCCGGCCCTCGGGGATCTCGTAGATCGTGTTCATCGCCTTGGCGAAGCCGGTGACGTAGTTCGACGCCGTCCACAGCGCCACGAGGAGACCGACGACGAGACCGATCCCGGGCGCGCCGACGTTCGTCACGCTGTCGATGATCGGCTCGAGCTGCGCCGCGGTGTCCTCAGGCAGGGTGTCCTGGACCAGCGTCGTGATCTGGCTCGTCCCCTGTTCGCCCTGGCCGACGAGGGCGAGGATCGAGGCGAGGGCGATGAGCGCGGGGAACAGGGACAACACCGCGTAGTACGTCAGACCGGCGGCCAGCGTGGTGCAGTCGTCCCGGACGAACTCCCGGACCGTCTTGCGCAGCACGTACATCCACGACGGCTTGCGGATGTCGGTGGGGGAGTCGGGCTTGCGCGGGTGGTCGGGATCCGGGCGGTCGGTGCGGTCGGTGCGGTCGGTCATCGTCTCTCCTGTGGTCGAGCCGTGAGTGCAGCGTGAGCGCCGGGTACCCCCTGCGCAACCGGGGAAGACCCGCCCGGAGCGGAGGCCACCCGCCCGAGGACGGGCGGGAGGCCGACCACACCGAGGAGAGCGTCCTGCGCGGCGCCCGGGGCCGCCACGGACGCGGCCACGACAGCGAGGCCGGGGTCCGGCTGCGCAGCACCCCGGCGCCTCCCGACCTGAGTGGGGAGAACACCTGCGTCCGTACTGCGGCGGGGGCCCGAGGACCGGTCCGTGGCTCTCGTACCGTGGGACCCATGAGCAGCTCCGTCCTCATCCGTGCCGCCCAGCAGGCCGACGCCGACGCCCTTGCCGCCTTCCACGTCCGCTGCTGGCGGGAGACCTACGGCGACGCCGTGCCCGAGGACGTCTACACCCGGCTGGAGGCCCAGGGCCCGCAGCAGTGGCGGCAGCGGCTCACCGACCCGCAGGACAGCGCGACCTGGCTGGCCGTGGAGCGGGACACCGGTGACGTCGCCGGTTTCTCCACCGCCGTGGCGACCGGCCCCGGCGACGTGCGACCGTTGCTCCTCGCCTCGCTCTACGTCGACGAGCGGCACCAGGGCCAGGGGCTCGGGCGCGCGCTGCTCGAGCACGCGGTCGGGGACGCGCCCGCCTACCTGTGGGTGTGGGAGGACAACGAGCGTGCCCAGCGCTTCTACGAGCGCAACGGATTCCGGCTCGACGGCGCTCGCCGGGTCGAGGAGCAGTGGGGCGGTATCGCCGACCTCCGGATGGTCCGCTGACCGCGTCCCGAAGGCTGACCAGGCCCAGGGGCCGACGGGCTCACAGGATGCCGACCCGCCCCGGGGAGCGGGTCAGGAGAGCACGGCGATCCCGTAGCCGGCGAAGAGCACCAGGTGGCAGGCGCCGTGCACGGCCGTCACCCGCGGCGCGAGGAACGACGTCGCGGTCAGCAGCAGGCTCGCCCCCAGGAGCAGGAGGTTCGCCGGTGACTCGGCCAGCACCACCGGCCGGCCCGTGAGTGCACCGATGAGGAGCACGGACGGGATGGTCAACCCCACGGTGGAGACCAGCGCGCCGTGGCACAGGTTGCTCACCCGCTGCACCTCGCCCTGCAGCGCCGCTCGGACGGAGGTGATCGACTCCGGCAGGAAGACGATCATCGCGATGAGCACCCCGGCCAGCGCGACCGGCGCGCCCACCCGGCCCAGGCCGTCGTCCAGCAGCGCCGCCATCTCGTGGGAGAGGAGGACGATCGGCAGTGCCGTGGCGACCAGCAGGCCGAGCCTCAGGAGCACCTCGCTGCGGTGCGTGGCGAGCACGGTGCGGATCGGGGGCGCCGGTCCCCCCTCGTCCGCGGCGCCGGTGACCGCCTCCGGCGTGTCGACCTCCCGGAAGCTGCGCGCCTGCGGACCCATCTGCCGGACGAGGAAGAAGGCGTAGAGGGCGACGGTGAGCACGACGACCGGGACGGTCTGTGCCGCGGTGTAGGAGCCGCCGCGACCGACCACGGCGGGCAGCGCGAAGGCCAGCGACACGAGGACGACGAGCATCGCGAGGTAGGCCGAGGTACCGGCGCGGTTCGGGGTGAGGTCGCCGTGCCGCAGGCCGCCGACGAGGAGGCACAGCCCGACGACGGCGTTGAGGATGATCATCGAGACGGCCATCACCGAGTCCCGGCCGATGGTGGTGTGGTCGCCCGGGCCGAGCATGACGGCCGAGATGAGGACGACCTCGATGACGACGATCGACAGCGTGAGGACGAGGGAGCCGTAGGGGTCCCCGAGCCGGCGGGCCAGGTGCTCGGCCTCGTGCACGACGCCGAAGGCGCACACGAGGATCACCGCGACGACGACCGCCAGCGCGCCGACGAGGAGCGGGCCGGGGACCGGGGGAGCGAGCAGGTCGCCGGTGAGGGCGAGCCCCGCCACAGCGGCCCAGCCGAGCAGCAGCCGGGCGAGCGCGCGTGGCGTGAGGATGGACCGGAGATTCATGGACGGGTTGCGCCCTGTTCTACGAGGCCGTCCCCGTACCGCCGGAAACCGCTCGGGTCGTCCCGCGCGGGTCTGTCACGCTGCCGCCGAGGCTACCCGACGGCGAGCGGCGGGGCCGGTGAGCCTCCTCACCGGCCCCGCCGCCGGGACGGCGAGGTGCCGGGGTGCCGCGATGCCGGGCAGCTGCTGTGACGGACAGCGCGGCGGGGGCGAGGGACAGCAGGTCGGTCAGCGCTCGTCCTCGACGGGAGGGATGACCGCCGTCTCACCGGAGACGGGCTCGATGACCTCGGTGCGGGCCTCCTCCTCGGCGGTCGGTCGCGACCCGTGCGCCCCGCCCGGGCCCTTGGCACCGGACTTCCCGCCCCGGCCCTGCCTGCCCTTCCGGGGACCGCCCTTCGCGGAGGTCCGCCCGGCGGGATCGTCGTCCGCGGCGTCGGCCGCCGGAGCGGTCCCGGCCGCGGCGCCCTCGTCTCCCGCAGGGCTGTCCGCCGTCGCGGAGCCGGCCTCACCCGCGGCGTCGCCCTCGCCGGCGTCGCCCTCGCCGGCGGAGATGGGATGTATTTTTTGGTGGAAGCTTTATCTTGGGATGCAGTAGAAATTTTG
>NZ_CALGNQ010000026.1 GCF_937958535.1 uncultured Georgenia sp.
GGCGGCCGGGCCGGCGGGGCGGTCGGCGGCCGGTCTACGGTCGGCGCCGACGCTCAGAAGGCGTAGCCGTGGACCGTGTCGGTGAAGAGGTTGACGACGTAGTAGTTGCACAGGAGCAGCCCGAAGCCGGTGAGCCCCAGGTAGGCGGCCTTGCGGCCGGACCAGCCGCGCGTGGCCCGGGCGTGCAGGTAGGCGGCGTAGGCGATCCACACGACGAGGGTGCCCACCTCCTTGGGGTCCCAGTCCCACGGCCGCCCCCAGGCGTGCTCGGCCCAGATCGCCCCGGCGATGAGGGTGAAGGTCCACAGCAGGAAGCCCACGGCGTTGAGCCGGTAGGCGAGGCGCTCGAGCTCGACCGAGCCGGGCAGGGCGTCGGCCAGCCGGCCCCAGAACCCCCGACCGGCGTCTGCGGCGTCCTCACCGGCAGGCAGCGAGCTCCCGGCGGCGGGCAGCGAGCTCCCGGCGGCGGCCGCGGGGACGGGCCGGGCAGCGCGGGCGGTGGCGGTCCGCTCGCCGCGGTCCTTGACCAGCTGGACCAGGGACACGGCGGCCGCGACGGCGAAGATGCCGATCGCCGTCGTGGCCACCGACACGTGGATGACCAGCCAGTAGTGGTCCAGCGCGGGGCGCACGCCGTCGGCCTTGATGTAGAACACCGACACCGCCAGCCCGAGCGCGAGCAGGGTGGGCGTGATGACGAAGGCGCCGAGGTAGCGCAGGTCGCGCCAGCGCTGGATGAGGAGGAAGGTCCCGACGGCGACGAGCGTGAAGACGATGGAGAACTCGTACATGTTCGCCCACGGCACCCGGCCGGCCGCGACGCCGCGCAGCAGCACGCCGAGGGCGTGGAGCACGAAACCCGCGGTGGTCGTCGTCATCGCGATCCGGGCCGCCCGGCGCGGGCGCCCGGTGGGGCCGCCGGCGCGCAGCGCCGACACGTCGACGCCGAAGGCGACCATCGCCACGGCGTAGGCGGCCATGGCCCCGTAGATCACCAGCAGGCTGAGCTGGCCGAGGTCGTTCACGTGTCCTCCTGGGGTGTGGGCGCGAGTGCGCCGACTGCGGTCAGCACCCGCTCGAGCTCCTGCTCCAGGCCCGGGTCGTCACCCCGGGCGAGCGCGGCGGCCTCGACAACTGTACGTCCGTCGGCGTCGTGGCTCGTGCGCACCCACAGCCGACGCCGGGGCACGAAGAGCGAGGCGGACAGACCGGCGAGCGCGAGGAGCGCCGAGACGAGCAGCACGGTGAGGGAGGGGTCGTAGCGGACGTCGAGCGCCGCGAAGCGGGGCAGGGCCTCGAAGCTGACGGTGCCCAGTCCGTCCGGCAGCTCGACCTCCTGGCCGGGCTCGAGGAGGATGCGTGACTCCTCGTCCTGGGTGACGCGGGTCATCCGCTCCGTGTCGAGCTCGTAGACGTTCTGCGGGACGCCGTCGTCCAGGCCGAGGTCACCGGTGTAGACGTCCAGGACGAGGAGCGGGGCGTTGGGCTGGGGGTGCACCGACCGGGCGCCCGCCTCGTCGAAGACGGCGGTGGGCAGGAGGTAGCCGATGAGACCGAGCTGCTCGAGCCCCGGGGAGACGTCGGGGACCTTGACCACGCCGCGGGAGGTGTAGAAGTCGTCCTCCGGCAGGAAGGGCACCGGCTGGGAGAAGGCGACCTCCCCCTCGGCGTCGCGGACCGTCAGGTGCGGGGCGAAGCCGTTGCCGGCGAGGTAGACATTCGCCCCGGCCGCGGTCACCGGGTGGTTCACCCGGATGATGTCGGCGCGGGACCGGCCGTCGGCCTCGGTCACCGTGACCCGGGCGGTGAAGTCACGCGGCTGGGCGTCGACCGTGAACTGCGAGCTGAGCTCGTCGAGGGTCAGGGTGAAGGGCTCGAGGTCCTGGCTGTCGAAGAGCGAGCCGGGGGTGAAGGTGTCGTAGTCGACGAGCGCGTTGGCGAAGGACCGGCCCTCGACGACGACGGCCTGGCCGCGGTAGCTGAGCATCTGCCCGGCGGCGAGCGCGACGAGCACCCCGACGAGCGAGAGGTGGAAGACGATGTTGCCGGTCTCGCGCAGGTAGCCGCGCTCGGCGCTGATCCCGTCCGGGGTGCTCGCCACCCGGAAGCGGCGGCGCAGCACCCGCCGGACCGCGCCCTCGACCTCCGCGGGGGACGCCGTCGTCGTGTGCGTCGCGTGCGCGGGGAAGCGGCTGAGACGGCGCGGGACGCGGGTGGGGGCCGCCCGCAGGGCGGCGAGGTGGGACCTCGTGCGGGGCAGGATGCACCCGATGAGCGAGATGAACAGCAGGAGGTAGACCGCCGCGAACCAGGGCGCGGTGTAGACGTCGAAGAGCCCGAGGCGCTCGAGCCACTCGGCGAGCTCGGGGTGGTCGGCGCGGTAGCGGGCCACGCCGGCGGGGTCCTGCGGGCTCTGCGGGACGATGGCGCCGGGCAGGGCCGCGATGCCGAGCAGCATGAGCAGCAGCAGCGCGACGCGCATCGAGGTGAGCTGGCGCCAGGCCCAGCGCAGCCAGCCGCGCAGGCCCAGTCCGACCGGTCGCGGGGAGGGCGCCTGGCCGGAGTCGTCCATCGTGCGCAGGCCCTCGGGGGCGTAGCTCATCACACCACCGTCACGAAGTCGGCGACCAGGCCCTGCACCCAGCCCGCGAAGTGGCCCCACAGCCCGGTGACGAGGGCCAGGCCGAGGAGGACGAGCATCGCACCCCCGATGCGCATGATCGTCACCCGGTGGCGGCGCAGGAAGCCCATCGCCCGGGTGGTGCGCGAGTAGAGCAGCGCGATGACGACGAACGGCACCCCGAGACCGAGGCAGTAGGCGGCGGCGAGCAGCCCGCCCCGGGCCGGGTCGCCGTCCTCCAGCGACAGGAGGAGCACGGCGGACAGGGTGGGGCCGATGCACGGCGCCCAGCCCAGTCCGAAGACGACCCCGAGCAGCGGCGCGCCCCACAGCCCGGCCCGCGGGCTGAGGTGGAGGCGCCGGTCACGCTGGAGGAAGGGGACCGCGCCCATGAAGGCGAGCCCCATGAGCACGACGACCACCCCCATGACCCGGGTGACGACGTCGAGCCAGGGCCGCAGCGCCAGCCCGAGCCCGCCGAAGACGACACCGAGGAGGACGAACACGGCGCTGAAGCCGAGCACGAAGAGGAGTACCCCGAGGAGCAGCCGCCCCTGCCCGGTGGCGCGCCGGGCGGCCGTCGTCGTGGTCCCGGCGGCGGCCAGGGCACCGGGCTGCCGGGCGAGGGTGCCGGTCATGCCGCCGAGGTAGCCGACGTACCCGGGGATGAGGGGCAGCACGCAGGGCGAGGCGAAGGAGATGGCCCCGGCGAGGAGCGCGACGGGGACGGCGGCGAGGAGGGAGCCGCTGAGGACGGTCGCCTGGAAGGTCTGCGCGATGCCGTCCCAGCTCATCGGGCCGCCTCGGCGAGGACGTCGTCGATCATGCCGCGGACCACCCCGGGGTCGATCTGGCCGAGCACCCGGCCGGCCACCCGGCCCTCGGTGTCGAGGACGACGGTGGTGGGCATCGCCTGGAGCGGCACGAGGCCCTGGAGCGCGGCCACCCCGCGGGCCGTCTCGTCGTGGAGGCTGGGGTAGGGCACGTCGAAGCTGCGCTCGAAGGCCTGGGCGGTGGCGGCGTCGTCGCGCGGGTTGATGCCCAGGAGGCGCACCCCCTGGTCGGCGTAGTCGGCGTGGATGGCGGCGAGGTCGCCGGCCTCGGCCCGGCAGGGCGGGCAGGCCGCGTACCAGTAGTTGAGGACGACGACGTCGCCCCGCCAGTCGGCGAGGTCGACCTCCTCGTCGTCGTAGGTGGTGCCGGTGAGCTCGACCGGCCCGGTGCGGTCCGGCTGGTCCCACGTGGTCCAGGACCCGTCACCGGCCTGGTAGCCGGCCCCCGTGGTGTCCGTCGCGGTCCCGCCGGTGGAGCCGCCGCAGCCGGTGAGGACGACGACGGCGACGGCGAGGGTCGCCAGCGCGCGCGTGAGCCGGTTCATGCGCGCTCCGTCCGGGCCGGCACGGCCTGCCGCGGGACGGCGGCGCCCGAGGCGCCGGGCAGGAGGTCCAGGGCGCCGCTGACGAGGTCCGCCGCGGGCTCCCAGTAGCCCAGGCCGACGAGACGGGCGCCGTGGAAGCGCAGCGAGGTGAGCGAGGCGAGGGAGCACTGCCGGCGGCGCGGGTCGTGCCACAGCGGGCGGCGCTCGAGGAAGAGGCGGGTGACCCAGATGGGCAGCTGGTGGCTGACGAGCACCGCCTCCCCGCCGCCCTGCGCGGCCAGCCGGCGGCGGGCGTCGGCGATCGCAGCGGTCATCCGCTCCACCTGGTGGCGGTAGGGCTCCCCCCAGCTGGGCCGCAGCGGGTTGAGGTAGCGGCGCCAGTAGCGCGGGTGGGCGAGCCTGCTCCGCTCGGTCCCCACGGTGGTGCCCTCGAAGTCGTTGCCGGCCTCGATGATCCGCTCGTCCGTCAGGACGTCCAGGCCGTAGGCCCGCGCGGTCGGCAGGGCGGTCTCCTGGGCGCGCTGGAGCGGGGAGGCGACGACGAGGCGGACGTCGTGCCCGCAGTCGCGCAGCACGTCGGCCACCCGCTGCGCCATCCGCTGCCCCCGCTCGGAGAGGCGGAAGCCCTCGAGCCGTCCGTAGAGGACGCCGTCGGGGTTGTGGACCTCGCCGTGCCGCAGGAGGTGCACCGTGGTTCGGGACATGCCACCTAGTGTCGCAAACTCTGCCGACCTTCCCGGTCGGCCGTCGGGGCCCCGCCGCCCGGACGGTCCCGGCGCGGTGCGGACCGTCCCGGTGCCGCCCGGAACTTCCCCGGCGCAACCTCTTGCGTATGCATCGATCACCCTCTACCGTTGAACCGTCAAGTGATGCAACAACCATGGAGGACCACATGACCGCCACCGACACCACGACGGCCACCCGTCCCGCGCCGGGCACCTACACCATCGACCCCTCGCACTCGGAGGTCGGCTTCTCCGTCCGCCACGCCGGCATCGCCAAGGTCCGCGGCCAGTTCACCGAGTTCTCCGGTGAGATCGTCGTCGCCGAGAACTTCGCCGACTCGGCGGTGAACGTGGAGATCAAGTCCGCGTCCGTCGACACCCGCGACGAGAACCGCGACAACCACCTCCGCAGCGCCGACTTCTGGGACGCGGAGAACAAGCCGACGTGGACCTTCGTCGGCCGCCGCGTCGAGGGCACCGGCCCGGAGTTCACCGTGCACGGCGACCTCACCATCAACGGTGTGACCAAGCCCGCCGCCCTCGAGGTGGAGTACAACGGTGCGGCCACCGACCCGTTCGGCAACCCCCGCGTCGGCTTCTCGGCCAAGACCGAGCTCTCCCGCAAGGAGTTCGGCCTCACCTGGAACGCCGCGCTCGAGACCGGCGGCGTCCTCGTCGGCGACAAGGTCCGCATCTCCCTGGAGATCTCGGCCATCGCCGCCCAGGCCTGACGCAGCCCGGTTCCCCCGCGCACCGCGCGGGCCACAGCCTCCCCGACGGCGGTCGGTGCCCCGCGCACCGGCCGCCGTCGGCGTTCCCGGCCCGGCGCCGCTCAGCCCGCGAGCGCCGTGCGCAGCCGCACCGGGTCGATCTGCCAGAAGCCCTGGACCGTGCCGTCGACCTCGACGACCGGGACGTACTCCCCGTAGCGGGCCCGCAGCTCGCCGTCGGTGTCGACGTCGACCTCCTGCCAGGCGGCGCCGGCCCGGTCGCACTCGGCGACGACGACCCGGCGGGCCTCGTCGCACAGGTGGCATCCGTCGCGGGAGTAGAGGGTCACTCGGGTCTCGGCCACGCCCCGATCCTACGGGCCTCGCTCTAGGGTGGAGGGGTGCACGCGACGACCAGGCCGGACGACGGCGACGCCGCAGCCGACCCGCCTCCCGTCGTCGCCGCGTTCTTCGACATCGACAACACGATCATCCGCGGCGCCAGCGCCTACCACCTGGCCCGTGAGCTCTACCGCCGCGACTTCTTCGGGCTGCGGGACATCGCCTTCTTCGCCGGGCACTCCGTGCTCTACCTGCTGCTGGGGGAGAGCCTGCGGCGTATCGCCACGATCCGCGCCCGCGCGTTGCGCGTCGTGCGGGGCCGCACCGTGGCCGAGATCGTCTCCATCGGTGAGGAGGTCTACGACCAGGTCCTGGCCACCAAGGTGTTCCCCGGCGCGCGGGCGCTCATCGAGGAGCACCGCGCGGCGGGCCACGAGGTCTGGTTCGTCAGCGCCACCCCCGTGGAGATCGCCGACCTCATCGCCGGCCGGCTCGGCGCCACCGGCGCGCTGGGCACCGTCGCCGAGCACCGCGACGGCGTCTACACCGGCGAGCTGAGCGGGAACATGCTCCACGGCGAGGGCAAGAAGGCGCGGGTGCTGGCCCTGGCCCGCGAGCGCGGGATCGACCTCGCCCGCAGCTTCGCCTACGGCGACTCGGTCAACGACATCCCGCTGCTCAGCACCGTGGGCTCGCCGTGTGCCATCAACCCCGAGCCGCGGCTGCGCCTGCACGCCGCGGAGGTCGGCTGGCCGGTGCGTGACTTCCGCCGCCGGCGGCGCGACGTCGGCCGGGGTGTGCGCACCGGGGTGCGCGGGGCCTGGTGGGCCGGTGTGGTGTGGACCGCGACGGTGGTCGTACGCGCCCTGCGCCGCCGCCTCACCGGCCGCTGACGGCCGCCGGCCGGAGCCGGAGACGCGCCAGGCCCGGCAGGTGCCGGGCCTGGGGACGTCAACGGTCAGCGCTCACTTCTTGTTGCGGCGCTGGTGCCGCGTCTTGCGGAGCAGCTTGCGGTGCTTCTTCTTCGACATACGCTTACGGCGCTTCTTGATGACAGAACCCATGGAACCTCGCAGTGCTGGTCGAGCCGGGACGGGGTGGCGCGCAGCACGGGACTACACGCAGAACGCGGCGAGTCTACAGTCTCGGCGGACCGCCCGCGGCGCGAGAACCGTCACCCGGGGTAGCGACCTCCGGCGGGGATCCGCTTGCGCGGGTGGACGACGCTGCCGCCACCGACGAGCGCGACCTCGTCCTGCGGCCCGTCCCCACCGACCTCGGCCCGGCCGCGGATGCGGGCACCCTCGTCGACCACGCTGCGCACCACCCGGGCGCCGGGCCCCACCCGCACGTCGTCGAGCAGCACGGAGTCGACCACCTCGGCACCGGGTGCCACCTGCACCCCGGGGGACAGCACGCTGCGCCGCACCACCCCCTCGACGACGACGCCGGCGGAGAGCAGCGAGTCCTCCACGCGCCCCGCGGAGTGGACGCGGGCGCCGACGTGCCGCAGCGTGCGGGTACGGATCGGCCAGGTCGGGTCGTCCAGGGAGAAGGCGGGCTGCTCGAGCAGCTCCAGGTGGGTGCGCCAGTAGGCGTCGACGGTGCCGACGTCCTGCCAGTACCCGGTGTGCCGGTAGTCGGCGGCGCCGCCGCGCTCCACCATCGCGGGCAGCAGCCGCTCCCCGAGGTCCCCCAGCCCCTCCTCCTCGCCGGCGGCCGCGGCCGCCGACTCCAGGCCGGCGAGCAGCGCGGCGGTGGTGAAGGCGAAGACCTCGGTGGTCACGACGTGGGACCGCGGCTCCGGCGGCTTGAGCGCGTAGTCGGTCACTCGTCCGGACTCGGCGAGGACCACCCCGTAACGGGTGACGTCGCCGTCGTGGCGGGTGGTGACCATGGTGACCTCGGCGTCGACGGCGAGGTGGTGGGCCACGACGTCGGCGTAGTCCATCCGGTAGACGGCGTCCGCGGAGGCGACGAGGACGACCTCGGGGCCGTGGTCGCGGATGCGGTCGGCCTTGCGCCACAGGGCGTCCGCCGTGCCGCTGTGCCAGCCCTCGCGGTCGTCGCCGCGGTGCGGGCCGAGCACCATGAGCCCGCCGCGGGAGCGGTCCAGGTCCCACGGCCGACCGCCGGCGAGGTGCGCGGTGATGGACTCGGGCTCGAACTGCTCGATCACCCACACGTCGGTGATGCCGCTGTTGGCGGCGTGTGAGAGCGGGAAGTCGATGAGCCGGTGGCTGCCGCCGAAGCGCAGCGCGGGCTTGGCCCGCCGCTCGGTGAGCGTCTCCAGACGGGAGCCCGCACCGCCGGCGAGGACGACGAGCAGGGTACGCGGTGGAGCCATCCCGTGATCGTCTCCCAACGAGCGGGATGTGGCGCGCTCAGCGGGCCTGGCTCTCCGGGGTCCAGTCGCCGATCCCCGTGCTGAGCATCTCCTCGACCGCGAGCTGGGGGACCCGGAAGGAGCGGCCGACCCGCACCGCCGGGATGTCACCGGCGTGGACCATGCGGTAGACGGTCATCTTCGACACCCGGAGGAGCTCGGCAACCTCGGCCACCGTGAGGAAACGCGGGGCCTGCTGCTCGGCCATGTCCACCTGCCTGTGTCGTCCGGGAGCCGCATCGCGCGGAGATACGCTCGCACAATAGAGCCTACCGCCCGATTTGGGAAACGCCCCGCTACACGAACAGCGGGTCGAGGCCGTGCCACGGAAAGACCGCCCCGCGCGTGGCCATGACCGCCCGGTCGACCGGGTCGTCCGGGTTGTAGCCCGCGGACCAGGGCCGGAACGTGGCGGCGGCGTCGTCGCTCATGGTCAGCGGGGCGTCGACGTCGGCGAGCTCGGCGATGGTGCGCCGCCACGACTCGGGCACCGGGGTCGCGGGGTCCAGCGGTCGGCCGGCGACCACCGCGGCGAGGTGGGTCCACACCCGTGGCACGACGCTGACCACCTCGTACCCCCCGCCCCCGGTGGCGACCCAGCGGCCCCCGGCGTGCTCCTCGGCGAGCTCGGCCATGAGCAGCGCGGCCTGCCGCTGGGCGTCGACCGACACGGCCAGCTCGGCGAGCGGGTCCAGCCGGTGGGCGTCGCAGCCGTGCTGGGTGAGGAGCAGCTGGGGCCGGAACTCCTCGAGCAGGGGGGCGACGACGGCGTCGATCACCCGCAGCCAGGCGCCGTCACCGGTCCGCGGCGGGAGCGCGACGTTGACGGCCGTGCCACGCGCCGCCGGCCCGCCGACGTCCTGGGCGTAGCCGGTGCCCGGGAAGAGCGTGCCGGGGTGCTGGTGCACCGAGATGGTCAGCACCCGGTCGTCGTCCCAGAAGACGCGCTCGACCCCGTCGCCGTGGTGGGCGTCGAGGTCGACGTAGGCCACCCGCTGCGCCCCGGCGTCGAGGACGGCGGCGATCGCCACGGCGAGGTCGTTGTAGACGCAGAACCCCGACGCCCGGGCGGGCATGGCGTGGTGCATCCCCCCGGCCAGGCTCAGCGCCCGCGGGGCCCGGCCCTCCCAGACCGCCGTCGTGGCGGTGAGCGTCGACCCGACCACCCGGGCCCCGGCCTCGTGGATGTGGGCGAAGATCGGGTTGTCCTGCTCCCCGAGCCCGCGCGCCGGGTCGGGCCGCCCCTCCCCCGCGGCACGGACGGCGGCGAGGTACTCCGCCTCGTGCACCCGCAGCAGAGCCTCGTCGGCGGCGGCGACGACCGGCTGGACGTCGAAGGCGTCGAGCAGCCCGAGGTCCGCCAGCAGCCGGTGGGTCAGCGCCAGGCGCAGGGGCGCCATCGGGTGGCCCGCGCCGAAGTTGTACTCGAGCAGCTCCTCGCTCCACAGGAGCAGGGGTCTGGGCATGCCGCCACGGTAGCGCGGGCGTGGGCGTGGCAAGGTGAGCGCGTGACCGGTGGGACGATCGACCGCGGACCGCGGCTGCCGGCCCGTGTCCTGGGTGCGGTACGCGACGCGGTCGACCACGTCGCGCGCCACTCCCCCGCACGGCTCGCCCTGCTCGTCTTCGCCGGGATCGTCGCCGTCGTCGCCGCCCTGCTGTCCCTGCCCGCGGCCACCCGCAGCGGGGAGCGGGCCGACCTGGTCGACGCGCTGTTCACGGCGGTGTCGGCGGTGTGCGTCACCGGTCTGGAGACGGTGCCCACCGCGACGCACTGGTCCGGTCTGGGCCAGGCCGTCATCGCCGTCGGCGTCAAGATCGGCGGCCTGGGGGTGATGACCCTCGCCTCGATCCTCGGGCTGGCCGTCTCCCGGCGGATCGGGCTGACGCAGCGGCTGCTCGCCGCCTCCGAGACCGGCACCACCCGCCTCGGGGAGGTCGGCACCCTGGTGCGCGCCGTCGTCGTCGCCTCGGTGTCGGTCGAGCTCGTCCTCACCCTCGTCCTGCTCCCCCGGTTCCTCGTCCTGGGGGAGGCGTTCGGGCCGGCGCTGTGGCACGCCGTCTTCATGGCGGTGTCGATCTTCAACAACGCCGGGTTCGTCGTCCTGGAGGGCGGGTTGGCACCGTTCGTCGGCGACTGGTGGATGTGCCTGCCGATCGTGTTCGGCGGCGCCGTCGGGGCGCTGGGCTTCCCGGTGATCCTCAACCTCGCCGAGCGGGTCCGCCGCACCCGCCGGCTGTCGCTGCACTCCAAGCTCACGCTCGTCACCTACGCGCTCCTCGCGGTGGGCGGGGCGCTGGGCTTCGCGCTCTTCGAGTGGGGCAACGCGGCGACGCTCGGCGGGCTGCCCGTGGCGGACCGGGTGCTCGCCTCCCTGCTCGCCGGGGTGAACGCCCGCTCGTCGGGGCTGACGACGGTGGAGGTCGCCGACATGAGCGACACGACGTGGTTCCTCCAGGACGCGCTCATGTTCGTCGGGGGCGGCTCGGCGTCCACGGCCGGCGGGATCAAGGTGACGACGTTCGCCGTCCTCGTCCTGGCCATCGTCGCCGAGGCCCGGGGCGACCGCGACGCCGAGGCCTTCGGGCGCCGGGTGGGGACGACGACGATCCGGCTGGCCGTGGCGGTGGCGTTCCTCGGCGCCACGCTGGTGGGGGTGGCCACCCTGGCGCTGCTCGCGCTCACCCACCACCACCTCGAGCTCGTCCTCTTCGAGTCGATCTCCGCCTTCGCCACGGTGGGGCTGAGCACCGGGATCACCCCCGACCTGCCGAACGCGGCGAAGTACGTGCTGGCGGCGCTGATGTTCGCCGGCCGGCTGGGGACCATCACCCTGGCCGCGGCGCTCGCGGTGCGGCAGCGCCGCCGGGTGATCCGCATGCCGTCCGAGCCGCCCATCGTCGGCTGACCGGGGGCACACTGCAGGTACGGACCGGCAGGGAAGGAAGGCGCACATGGCGCAGAGCAAGCTCCCGCGCGCGAGCGCGGTGCTCGTCATCGGGCTCGGCCGCTTCGGCGGTGCCCTGGCAGCCACCCTCGAGGACCTCGGACGGGAGGTGCTCGCCGTGGAGAAGGACGCCCAGCTCGTCACCCAGTGGTCCGGGCGGCTGCCGATCATCGAGGCCGACGCCACCAACCCCGACGCCCTCGAGCAGCTCGGCGCCCAGGACTTCTCCGTGGTGGTCGTCGGGGTGGGCACCTCGCTGGAGGCCAGCGTCCTCATCACCGCCAACCTCGTCGACATGGAGGTGCCGCAGATCTGGGCGAAGGCCACCTCCGCGGAGCACGGCCGGATCCTGCGGCGCATCGGCGCCCACCACGTCGTCTACCCCGAACACGACGCCGGGCAGCGGGTGGCGCACATGGTCACCGGCCGGATGCTCGACTACATCGAGATGGAGGACGGCTTCACCATCGTCAAGATGCGGCCCCCGCGGGAGACCCACGGCTTCACCATCGGCGAGTCGCAGATCCGGGCCAAGTACGGCGTCACCGTGCTCGGGGTGAAGTCGCCGGGCGAGGCCTTCGAGTACGCCACCGACGAGACCCGCATCAACCCCGGCGACACGATCATCGTCTCCGGGGACTCCGCGTTGCTCGAGGCGTTCGCCGCACGTCCCTGAGGAACCGCCTGCGTCCGGGCCCGCGTCCCTGACACGCGCCCCGGACGATCTGCCGCCCGACCCTTGACCTCATGAGGATGTGAGCGTTAACGTCTGCTTCACGGGCCCGGGACGAGGTCTGTCCCGTGCACGCAGCCCGACCGGGAACGGCTGACGAGGAGGTCTGTGGGAGCCACGAGCCCCTGCCCGGCTCCCGGGCACCACGCCTCGCGGAGCGGCGCGACCGCCCCGCGACGCACTCGCGCGATGACACGCCCACACCCCGGGCGAGGGCCGCGCAGGCCACCGGGTCGACCACCCGTCATGGGCGCAGCAGCAGTAGGACGCGGCGACGCCGCCGCGCAGACCGAGGAGGGTCTTCACCCATGTCCACCAGTCCACCTGCACGTGCGCGACTCAGAACGGTGGGTTCCGTCGCGGCACTGACGCTGGCCTTCGGGGCCGTGGCGGCACCCGCGTCCTCCGAGCCGGTCACCGGCTCGGAGGACGACCGGCTCGTCGTCCACTACCCACTGAACGAGACGAGCGGCTCCGTCGTCACCGACGCCTCGGGCAACGACCGCCACGCGGAGGTCGTCGACAACGCCGGCGGCACCGCGCGGTGGGAGTCCGGCCGCGGGCTCTACCTGCCCGGCGGGTCCGGCACCACGCCGGCCGTCAAGCTACCCGACTCCCTGCTCAGCGGCCTCGACGACGTGACGATCGCCTTCGACGTCCGCGCCATGGGCACCGCCCCCGGGGCACCGATGTACACCTTCGGCCTCAGCTCCGAGGCCGGCGGGTCCCTCAGCGCCCACCCCGGCAACGACAACGCCATCTTCGCCCGGCACGAGGTGACGCTCACCGGCCCCGACGGCGGGACCGCCCAGACGGTCGGGGGGACCCACGGCCTCACGCGCGAGACCTGGACCCACGTCGCCGTGACCATCGAGGGCGGCGACGCCACCTCCCCGGGCACCATGCGCCTCTACGAGGACGGCGTCCTCGTCGGCACCAACGACTCGGTCACCCTCCGCCCGGGTGACATCACCGCCCCCTCGGCCTTCATCGGCCGCTCGCCCGTCGACTCGGGGCGGCCCGCACAGTTCCGCGGCATCGTCAAGGACTTCCGCGTCTACTCCGCGGCGCTGCCGGGTTCCGAGATCGCCGCGCTGGCCTCCGACCTCGCGGCCGACAACCTCGCCGAGATGATGGACGCCGTCACCCTGCCGGACACCAGCGCGCTCACCGAGAACCTCACCCTGCCGAGCTTCCCGGGACTCACCTGGACCTCGAGCGACCCGACCGTCGTCACCGAGACCGGCCAGGTGTTCCGCCCCGCGCCGGACGAGGAGGACGCGACGGCCACGCTCACCGCGACGGTGACCCACCGGGGCCTCACCGCCTCCAAGGACTTCGAGGTCACCGTGCTCAGACGCGTCGGGTTCAGCGAGGAGGAGCTGGCCGAGGGCCTGGTCCACCACTTCCGTCTCGACGAGACCGAGGGCACCGTCCTGGCCAACTCCGGCAGCGCGGGCAGGGAGGCGGACGCCGAGCTCGTCAACGCCGACAAGGCGACCCTGACCGGGGAGGGGGTGCGCTTCAACCCCGACTCCTACGAGGACTCCCTCGAGGGAGCCTACGTCAGGCTCCCGGACGACCTCACCGCCGGGATGACGAACCTCACCATCGACTACGACGTCTGGGTCGACCCGGCGAACGTCGGCAACCACCAGATGTGGAGCCTGGGCAGCAAGGCCGGCTCGTGCGACGTCGACTCCGGCCTGCAGGCCTCCATCTACGCCTCGAACACGGCCCCTCGCCCCGGTGAGCGCTTCCGCGTCGCCGTCGGCAACCAGAACCTCATGCAGAACGGCGGCCGCCTGCTCGAGGGCGCGTGGAAGCACGTGACCTACACCCAGGCCCTCAACGAGGACGGCACGACGTGGACGGGCACCGTGTACGTCGACGGGGTGCGCTACGCGCAGGCGACGAACCTCACCACCCCGCCCTCGGTCCACGCCTCGGGCACCAACTGCAACTTCCTCGCGCGCTCGCAGGTCTCCGGTGACTACTCCTTCCGGGGCACGATCCGGGACTTCCGGGTCTACGACCGCGCCGTGAGCGCCGACGAGGCGCTCGCGCTCGCCGACGCGACGGTCTCCTCCGGTGTCCGCGCCGACGCCGAGGCCATCGACCTCGGTCTCACCGACGCGATCGTCCGCGACATCGACCTGCCCAAGGTCGGCTCGGTGGCCGGCTCCACGATCACCTGGACCTCCTCCGACCCGTCCGTCGTCGACGTCTACACCCCGCCTCCCACCGCACCGAACGTGCCGGTCACCGGCCGCGTCACCCGGCCCGCCGTCGGGGAGCCCGACGCGACCGCGACCCTGACCGCCACGGTGCGCAAGGGCGCCTACGACGTCACCGTCCGGGAGATCCCGGTGGTCGTCAAGGCCGAGTTCGTCGACGCCGACGCCGTCGCGCGCGACGCGTTCGACCTCGAGCTCGCCGCCACCGACGACATCCGCGGCAACATCACGCTGCCCGCGGAGGGGGAGTTCGGCTCGACGATCACGTGGAGCTCGACGTCGGACCTCATCACGCCCACCGGCGAGGTGACCCGGCCCCCGTACGGGCACCCGGACGTCTCGGGCACGCTGACCGCGACCATCACCAAGGGCGAGGCGTCGCAGACCAAGACGTTCCCCTTCACGATCCGGGCGCTGCCGCGGACCGAGGAGATGGAGCGCTACTTCATGGGCTACTTCAAGGGCGAGAACCTCGCCGACGGCGAGCAGATCATGTTCGCGACGTCGAACGGGAACACCGCCCTGGACTGGACCGGGCTCACCGGTGGCCGCCCCTCGCTCATCTCCCAGCTGGGCGACCAGGGCCTGCGCGACCCGCACATCGTCCGCTCCCCGGACGGCGACACGTTCTACATGATCGCCACCGACCTCAACTGGTACGACCAGGGCGGCTACGCGATCAACGACACCCAGTACATCGAGGTCTTCGAGTCCAACGACCTCGTGAACTGGACTCCGCAGCGCCACGTCAAGGTCGCGCCGGACGACGCCGGCAACGCCTTCGCCCCCGAGTCGCTGTGGGTGGAGGAGATCGGCGCCTACGCCGTCTTCTGGGCCCAGTCGCTGTGGAACGACCCGGTCAACCGCACCGGTCAGGGCAACGCGCAGATGTGGTACAACATCACGCGCGACTTCCGGACCTTCTCCGAGCCGAAGGTGTGGCAGGACCCGTTCCCGCAGTCGCGGATCGACACGACCGCGCTCAAGGTCGGCGACTACTACTACCGGGTGACGAAGAACGAGGCGGGCAACGCCGGGTCGGACATCTTCTCCGAGAAGCACACCGACTTCCTCGACAGCAACATCGACAACTGGGAGCTGGTCGCCCCCGCGCTCGGTCGCACGACGTGGGACCCCAATCAGGGCTACGAGGGACCGATCCTGTTCCAGGCCAACCCGGGCGACACCGCCTGCCCCGGCCAGTTCTACCTCTGGGGTGACCGGTACACGAACGGCGGCGGCTACCAGGCGGCGTGCAGTGAGGACATCGAGGCGCCCACGTGGGAGGCCAAGCCGATCACGATGACGAACGCCGGGGTCCCGCGGCCCCGTCACGGCACCGTCATCCCGATCACCCTGCGGGAGTGGAACGCCATCCGGGGGATCCCCAACGACGACGTCGCCACGACCACCGCGGTCACCGTCGACGGGGACGCCGCCACCGCCACCGTCGAGGCCGCGGACGGGTTCGAGACCGGTGGCCGCGTGCGGTTCTCCGCCGGCGACTGGTCCGAGACCGTCTACCTCGAGGACGGCGTCGCCGAGGTCGCCCTCCCGGGGTCGCTCGCGGACGGGGACACGGTGACCGCCGAGTTCCTCGGGCACGACATCCTGCTGGCTTCGCAGGACACGGCCACCGTCGGGGGCGAGGCTCCGCTCGCCGACGTCACGGCCGTCGCCGACACCCGCTGCGTCGTCGGGCGGTCCGTCGTGACCGTCCGCGTGACGAACGGTGCGCAGGTGCCGGTCGACCTCACGGCGACATCGTCGTGGGGGTCGAAGACGGTCACCGGGCTCGGTGAGGGCCGGGGCGTCTCCCACGCCTTCACCACCCGGGAGCCCGCGGTCCCGGCGGGGTCGGTGACGGTCGCCGTCTCCGCCGTCGTCGGCGGCGAGACGGTGAGCCGGGAGATCGAGGCGGCCTACGACGCCCACTCCTGCGGCTGACGTGTGTCGCGTCTCCTCGGGAGACAGACGGAGGCGCCCGTCCCCAGCCGGGGGCGGGCGCCTTCGTCATCCGGGCGGTGCGACGGCACCGCCGGGCCGGAGACTGCGGCTCAGCCCCGGTGCCTCCGCCGGCGGGCGGACAGCGCGGTCCCCACCCCCGCGGCGAGCAGCCCGGCCGCGGCGAGCAGCAGCGGCGTGCCGCCGAACCCGGTGCGCTCGAGCTCGTCCGGCGCTCCTGACGTCGGGTCGTCGGCGGGTACGGTCACGCCTCCCGGCTCCCCCGTGCTCCCGGTCGGCTGCGGCGTCGGGTCAGCCGGACCGGTGGGACCGGTGGTGGCGCTGGGCCCGTCCGTCGGCGCGATGTCGACGTTGACGGACACCCCCTCGCCCTGGTCGTCACCCGGGGTGTCGGCCAGTGCCGCCACCGGCAGCGCAACCAGCCCCACCGTGACTCCGAGCACCCGCCCGGCGGCTCGGATCGACATACGCATATCGCGTCCTCTCAGATCGGCGTTCAGCACTTCACTGTGGCCGGGTCCCCGGGGTTCCCGCCGCGGACGGACGTCGCAGGGGTGACCGGTGTGCCCTGCGGGATGGTGGGCCGGAGGGAAGCACCGTTGCGCATCCTGGCCCTCGCTCTCCCGACCTTCTGCACACCGCGGCGCCGTCCGGCACCGGCGTGACGGCGACGTCCGCGCCGTGTGCGGATGTTATCGCTCACACATCGTGTCGTCAACTGTAGTCGAGCGCGGTGGGCGGTCCGTGTCGCGTCGACCGGGCCGCACCGCTTCGCGTCTCGCCGCGGGTGAGGCGGCGCACCTCGGTGGTGCGGCCGGGCGGCACGGTGTCGCGCCGCCCGGCCGGTGGTTCAGAAGCCCTGCGCGAGGCGGTAGTACACCTGCCCCAGCCGCAGGCTCTCGGCGAAGCTGCGGGTGGTCGTCTCGCGGTCGATGACCGCGAGCTCGACGCCGGCGATCGTCGCGAGGTCCTCCCACACGTCGATGCCCAGCGCCGTGGTCATCGCGGTGTGGTGCGCCCCGCCCGCCGTCAGCCAGCACTCGGCCGACGTGGCGAAGGACGGCTCCGGCTCCCAGACCGCGCAGGCGACCGGCAGGTTGGGCAGCGGCTCGTCCGGCTCGACCACGCGCACGACGTTCGCGGTGAGGCGGAACCGCTCGCGCAGGTCGGTGAGGGAGACCAGGACAGCCGGGCCGGGGTCGGCGGTGAACTTCAGCCGCACCGGGTCCTCGCGGTTGCCGATCCCCAACGGGTGAATCTCGAGGGAGGGCTTGTCGACCGTGAGCGAGGGGCAGACCTCGAGCATGTGGGCGCCGAGGATCTTCTCGCGCCCCGGCGTCATCTCGTAGGTGTAGTCCTCCATGAGGGAGGCACCGCCGGGCAGGCCGTGGCCCATGACCTTGGCGACCCGCACGAGGACGGCAGTCTTCCAGTCTCCCTCGGCACCGAAGCCGTAGCCCGCGGCCATGAGCCGCTGGACGGCGAGGCCGGGCAGCTGCCGCAGGCCGCCGAGGTCCTCGAAGTTCGTCGTGAAGGCGGTGAAGCCGCCCTCCTCGAGGAAGCTGCGCATCGCCAGCTCCTGCCGGGCCCCGTACCGCAGCGACTCGCGCCGCGCACCGTCCGGCCCGAGCTCGGGGACCACGTCGTAGAGCTCGTCGTACTCGGCGACGAGGGCGTCGACGTCGGCGTCGGACACGGCCTCGACCCGCTCGACGAGGTCGTTGACCGCCCACGTGTTGACGGACACGCCGAGTGCGATCTCGGCCTCGGTCTTGTCGCCCTCCGTGACGGCGACGTTGCGCATGTTGTCCCCGAAGCGGCACACCCGCATGTTCTGCAGGGCGTGCCAGCCGGCCGCGGCGCGGGCCCAGGTGCCGATCTTGGCCCGGACGTCGGGCGTGCTCGCGTGTCCGACGACCGTCTTGCGGGCCACCCCCATCCGGGAGGCGATGTAGGCGAACTCACGGTCGCCGTGCGCCGCCTGGTTGAGGTTCATGAAGTCCATGTCGATCGTCGCCCACGGGAGCGCGACGTTCGCCTGGGTGTGGAGGTGGAGCATCGGCTTGGTGAGCGCCTCGAGGCCGAGGATCCACATCTTCGCCGGGGAGAACGTGTGCATCCATACGATGACACCGAGGCAGCGCGGGTCGCTGTTGGCCTCGAGCGCGGCCCGTCGGATCGCGTCACGGTCCTTCATCGTGCCCTTGTGCACGACCCTGACGGGGATCTCCTCCGCACCGTCGAGCTGGGCGACGATCTGCGCTGACTGCTGGGCGACCTGGGCGAGGGTCTCCTCACCGTAGAGGTCCTGGCTCCCGGTGAGGAACCAGATCTCCTTGCCCTCGAAGGGGTTGTTCACTTGCTGTCCTTTCGGGTCTCGTCAGCGTCTTGTTGGCCGTAGACGTTCTGGTAGCGCTCGTAGAGCTGGTCGATGTGGTGCTCGGCGACCGGGAGCGGCTCACCGAGCTGGCGCGCGAGGTGGACCGTGCGGGCGACCTCCTCGCACATGACCGCGGCCTTGACGGCCGCGCGGGCGTCCCTGCCGATGGTGAAGGGACCGTGGTTGCGCATGAGCACGGCGGGCGACCGGGACTCGCGCAAGGTCTCGACGATGCCGCGGCCGATGGAGTCGTCACCGATGATCGCGAACGGACCAACCGGGATCGGACCGCCGAACTCGTCCGCCATCATCGTGAGGACGCACGGGATGGGCTCCCCGAGTGCGGCCCACGCGGTGGCGTAGGGAGAGTGCGTGTGGACGACGCCGCCCACCTCGGGCATGTGCCGGTACACGTAGGCGTGCGCCGCGGTGTCCGAGGACGGCTGCAGCCGGTCGGACGTGCCGTCCTCGATCTTCGTGCCGTCGAGCTCGCACACGACCATGACGTCGGCGGTCAGCTCGTCGTAGGAGACCCCGGAGGGCTTGATGACGAACAGGTCGCTGCCCGGGACGCGCTGGGAGACGTTGCCCGCCGTCCAGACCACGAGCCCGTTGCGGGGCAGCTCGGCATGCAGGTCGGCCACGACCTGCCGCGTGCGCGCGACCGCCTCTCTCGTAGCGGTGTCCAGGTCTGCCAGGGCCCTCATCACACAACCTCCTCGACGATGACGACGGTGGCGCACTCGCTGCGCCCGGGGCGACCGGTTACGCAGATGCCCCGCTCCGGCCGAAAGTTTTCGTTCTGCCCCCGTTCTGCCTCTCCCTGATGTTATCGCTCACACGCCTTCCCGTCACCTCACTCCCGGAAGTTGCGCAACCCGTCGAGACAACCGGCCACTCCGGCCCGGCCCTCGTGCCGACACGGCGGCGGGCCCGCCGGGTGGACGCTCCCACCCGACGGGCCCGCCGGCTCGTGTCGTCGCCCCTCAGCTGCAGCTACGTGCGGTGTACGGAGCGGTCACCGTCGCCGAGCCCTCGGCACCGGTCGCCGTCACCGTCACCTCACCGTCGGGCACCTGGCCCAGGCGGGTGCTGAAGGTGACGGACGTCGAGCGTCCCGGCTCGACCGTCACCGTCCGGGTGCCGTGCTGCGACGAGACCACCGCCTCGACGGCGGAGGCGCCCTCGTTCGTCACGCGGACGGTCTCGACCACCCGGCCGACGACGCAGCGGGTGTCGGCGGTCGCGGTGACCTGCGGCCCCTCCGCCTCCGTCACCGTGACGACGGCGCGGGCGGCCACCCAGACCCCCTGGCCGAGGTCACCGGTCACCTCGAACTGCCCGGGCGCGGCGTAGGAAGCCGGGTCGACGTCCTCCCACGTCACCGGGAGCTCACCGGTGGAACCGTCGGCGTAGGTGACCTCGACGGTCTCCGGGAGCTCGGGGGCGGTGCCGGCCTCGGTCGTCACCTCGACGTCGGCCACCGACTCCACGAGTGCGTCGGGCTGGTAGGCCCGCAGCAGCCGCTCGTGCTCCGCCGCCGTGATCGGCAGGACCGTGCCGTGGCGGGCGCTGAGGTTGAGTCCCGGTTCGTGGGTCCAGCAGTCCGGGTCGTCGAGGTCGGTGCAGGAGAAGGCCACGTACCCGTCGCCCCCGCCGTACGGCGGCCAGTCCTGGAAGAGGAACCAGGTGTCCTGGCCGGGCTCGATGTTGACGTCGCCGGCGTTCGCCTTGAAGGCCGTGGGCCCCTCGGCGTGGCGCAGGGGGTCACCGGAGCCGATCCGCTCGGTGATGAGCTCCCACGTGGTGCCGACCGCGCCCTCCTGGTAGCGGAGCATGTCCGGGGACTTCTCGAGGAGCACCTCCATGATGTCGTTCCGCTCGTCCTTGGTGAAGCGGTAGTACATCCCGTCGTGCTCGACGATCGTCGAGTCGATCATCCCCCGACCGGGGCCACGGCGGATGTCGATCCACACCTCGGGCTCGGTGAAGGTCACGAAGTCCCGGGTGAAGGAGATCATCATCCGGTTGTAGCTGTCCCAGGTGCTGCGGCCCTCGGTCTCCGTCGTGTCGTAGAGGTTGGACGCCCAGTAGACGGCGTACATCCCCAGGTCCTCGACGTAGTGGGCCTCCGGCGCCCAGGTGTTGCCCGCGTAGGGCGTATTGACCTCGACCATCCGCTGCTCGCCCCAGTTCACCAGGTCGGTCGACTCCCAGATCATGAGGGAGAGCGAGCCGCTCTGCTGCGCCCGGGCGAAGTCCGGGCCCTGCCCGGGCCGGTAGGTCTTGAGGTCGGTGGCGATGAGGAAGAACCGGTCACCCTCCGCGGAGCGGATGATGAACGGGTCGCGCAGGCCGCGCTCGCCCATCGTCGACTCGAGGACCACCTCGTCGTCGTTCAGCGCGATCCAGTCCAGGGCGTTGTTCCCCCGGCTGGCGGCGAAGTAGATCTGCTCCCCGTCCGCGGTGCTCTCCCCCTTGAAGTGGGGGAAGAAGTACGCCTCGGTCTCCTCGAGCTGCGGGAGCGGCTGGACCGTCGCGACGAGGGTCCGCTCGGCGCTGACCTCGCCACGGGTGGCGGTCACTGTCAGGGTGACCTCGACCGGCTCCTCGCCGTGTGCGGGCCGGTTGACCACGCCGTCGGTCGCGATGACCTCGGGGTGGCTCGAGGTCCAGGACAGCGCGCTGCCCCGCTCACCCTCCTCCGGCAGGGTGATGTTGCCCCGGACGTCGTCGAGGTTCGGGATGGTGAGGTCGGCCAGGTCCTCCTCGACCGCCTCGGCGTCGCCGGGGTTCCCGTACGCCGCGTCGAGCGCCTCCCACTCCGCTCCGGTGATCGGCAGGACGGTGCCGTGACGGAACCGCGCCGGGAAGTCGTACTCGCCCGACGCCAGCATCGTCCACTCACCGCTGTCGAGGTCGGTCGTGGTGAAGGGCACGTACCCGCGGCCACCGTACTCGTCGATGAAGAGGTACCAGCGCTCCTCGGTGTTCGACTTGAAGACGAGCGGGCCCTCGCCCTGGTTGATGTCGCCGGCCCCGACGGCGTCCTTGACGAGCTCGAAGTCATCGGCCAGCGGACCGGACCCGACCTCCTGGAAGACGTGCTTGCCACCGGGGTTCGACGACGAGCGGTTCGCCTCGTTCTTGGTGAACCGGTACACCCGGCCGTCGTGCTCGATCATCGTCGTGTCGATGACGGAGTAGCCGGGGTCGATGAGGATCTGCGGCTCGCTGAAGTTCCGGAAGTCACGCGTGGTGGCGTACATCATCCGGTTGTGGACGTTGCCGGTGTGGTCCGGGTCGTCCTCGGCGTAGAGCTTGGACGCCCAGAAGACGACGTACTCCCCGAGCTCGTGGTCGTAGAAGATCTCCGGGGCCCAGGCGTTGCCGGCGTTCTCCGGGGCGACCTCGGCGACCCAGCTCTCCGACCAGTTGACGAGGTCGGTGGACTCCCACACGACGACGTTGCGGCTGCCGTGGCGCTGCACGTGGTCCCAGCTGCCGCTGGACTGGTTCCACATCCGCAGGTCGGTGGCGATCTGGTAGAACTTGTCACCCTCCGGGGAGCGGATGATGTAGGGGTCGCGCAGTCCCATCTCACCGCTGGTGGAGACCATGACCGGCTCGCCGTCGTTGAGGACGTCGTACGCCAGCGGGTCGTTGCCCTCGCTCAGCGCGAAGTAGACCTGCTCACCGTGCTCCAGGCCCTCGCCGAGGAAGTAGGAGAACAGGTAGCCCTCGTAGTCCTGCTCCTCCGGCAGCGGCGGGACGACGGCCTCGAAGACGCGCGTCGCGGTGCCCTCGCCCACCGTCACCGTCGCGGTGAGCTCCACGGTGACCGTCTCCTCACCGGCGGCGGGCCGGGTGACCTCGCCGGTGGGCGTGACGACGTCGGGGGCCGCGCTCTGCCAGGTCACGGTTGCGCCGTCGTCGCCGGTCGTGGGCAGGTAGAGGTTGCCGCGGACGTCCTCGATGTTGTGGACGACGAGCGCGTCGGCGGCGAGCTGGGCGCGCTCGGCGTCGTCGAGCTGCGGCAGTACACTGACCGGGAAGCTCTTCTGGGCGGTGAGGCCGCGCTGGCTCAGCGTCGCGGTGAGCGTGGCCGTCGCGGGCTCCGCGCCGGGTGCCGGGCGGGTGATGACGCCCTCCGCGGTGATGACGTCCGGGTCGGAGGTCTCCCACGTGAGTGCCGAGCCACCGGGCGACGTGGAGGGCAGCGCGACGTTCGCGGTGAGCCCCTCGAGGCCGTCGAGCACGAAGGACTCGACGTCCGCCTCGAGGGAGACCTCGGCGTTGAGCGCGACGATGTCGGCGATCTCCTCGCCGGCCAGGGCGCGGTCGTAGATGCGGAAGTCCTTGACCGAACCGTCCACGCGCCGGTCGGCGTCGTAGGCCGAGCGTCCGATGTAGTTGGCCGTGGTGCGGCCGTCCCCGATGTCGGCGGGGGTCAGGGTGATGTCCGGGTTCTCTCCGACGAGCTCTCCGTCGACGTAGAGCCGGGCGGTGCCGTCCTCGAGGGTGTAGGTGACGTGCTGCCACACGCCGCGCTCGAACTTCTTCGTCCCGGTGACGTTCTGCTCCGCACCCCACGCGAAGTCGGAGATGGTGCCGCGCGCGACGCTCGGGGTGTCGGTGACGAAGAGGTAGCCGTCGCCCTGCTGCGGGGTGCCGACGGCCGGGTTGCCGAGGTTGAACAGGAAGTAGTTGCCCGTGTGCGGGGGCTCGAGCAGCACGTCCATCGAGACGCTGATCGCGTCGAGCCCCGCGATGAGGTCGTCGGGCAGGACGACGTGGTCGTCCACGCCGTCCAGGGTGAGCCCGGCCGGGCCGAGCTCCGCACCGCCGACGACCTCGCCGTGGAGCTCGTTGCCCGAGAGGTCCTCGACGTGGGTGCCGCCCTCCCCGGTCAGGCTGTAGTGGAGGAGCAGTCCGTCGGTGGGTGGTGGCGCGGCGGCGGCGGCGCTCGGCAGCGCCGCCGCCAGCGTCCCCGCGCTCAGTGCCGCGGCCGCGACGGCGGCCACGGTCCGTCGATGTCTCATACCGGTCCTTTCTCGACATGGCGTGCTCCGACGCACGCCGTTGGCGTGACTACCTGGGCCCGGGCGCCGCCGGTGGGCGCGCCGAGTCGCACGGGACACGACCGGCCGTCGTGCCGCCGCGGCCTCCTCGCTCCCCCGGCGAGCTCCGGCGCCGGAGCCTGAGCCTGCCCGGTGAGTGCACGGGTGAACCGTCACCTCTCAGTGTGAACGCTCACATCGTGGATGTCAACGCAGCCGCGCATGCGTGCCGCGGCCGCGTCGAGTCGCTGGGTGCCTACGTGTCCGAGCGGCGCCGCATCGTGACGACGCGCTGCAGCAGGACGAAGATGAGGAGGATCGTCCCGGTGATCACCGTGGTCATCTCCGGGTTGATCCCGCCGTCGCGCACGATGAGCAGCTGCATGAGCCCGAGGACGAGCGCACCGACCGCGGACCCGAGCACGAAGCCGGCCCCGCCGGTGAGCAGCGTCCCGCCGATGACGACGGCGGCGATCGCGTCCAGCTCCCACCCGATGCCGGTGATGTTCTGGGCGATGCCGAGACGCGAGGTGTACACCACCGCGGCGACCCCGGCGAGCCCGCCGCTGACGACGTACACGAGGAACCGCGTCGAGCGGACCGGCAGGCCCATGAGCGTGGCGGCCTGCTCCGACCCGCCGACGGCGTAGGCCGTGCGGCCCATCCGGGTGCGGTGGAGGACGAAGAAGCCCGCGGCGACGACGAGGATCGCGATGATCCCGCCGGGCGTGATGACGAGGTCGTTGACCCCGGGGCCGTCGACGATGGTGATCGGCTTCGCGAGCGACCGGATCGCCGAGTCGTCCGCGAGCCGCTCGGGCGTGGTGCTGAGCATCGAGGCCAGCCCGCGCGCGAGGAACATCGTCGCCAACGTCGCGATGAACGGCTGGACGTTGAAGTGCTCGACCAGCACCCCGGCGGCCAGCCCGAAGAGGGCTCCGATGACGACCATGAGCCCGACGACGAGCCACGGGTCCCAGCCGGCACCGGCGAGCATCACCCCGGCGACGCTGGAGAACGCGATGACCGAGCCGACCGACAGGTCGATCCCCCCGGTGAGGATGACGAAGGTCATGCCCACCGCGATGATGATGAGGTGCGCGTTGTTGATGAGGAGGTTTGACAGCGTGTTGTACTGGATGATCCCGCCGTAGCTCAGCTCCCCGTAGCCGACCATGAGCACGAAGAGGAGCACGGCCGCTGCGGTCGGCATGACCGCGGGGTTGACCTGGGTGAGCCGTGCGGCGAGGCCGCCCCACCGCTGCCGCTGCGACTCCTGCCTGTCCACCGCCTCGGCGACCGCAGACGTCTTGTCGGTCGACATCTCAAGCAATCCCTTCCTGCAGCGCAGTCGCTCGGGCACGGCGACGTGAGGAGACGTATCCACGGACACGGTCGGACTGGACGAGGCAGACGGCGATGATGACGACGGCCTTGAAGGCCGGGGTCGCCGAGGAGGGGACCCCGAGGAAGACCACCGTCTTGTCCAGGGTGGCGATGAGGAACGCCCCGGCCACCGCACCGGCGAGCGAGAACTTCCCACCGGCGAGCGCCGTGCCCCCGATGACGACGGCGAGGATCGCGTCCAGCTCCATCTGGTAGCCGGTCTGGGACACGTCGACGGTCATGACCAGGGAGACGGAGAACAGTCCGGCCACTCCCGCGAGCAGCCCGCTCACCGAGTACACGGTGATGAGCAGCCCGCGGGGCTTGATGCCGACGAGGCGGCTGGCCTCGGCGTTGATCCCGATGGACTCGATCATGAGGCCGAGCGCGGTGCGCCGGACGAGGACGCCGACGATGACCACGACCCCGAGGGCGAGCAGCACGACGACCGGGAAGCCGAGGATGTGCCCGTTGGCGATCCACCGGAAGGCGTCGTTGTGCGCGGTGGTGTTCTGGCCGGAGGTGATGACCTTGGCGATCCCCCGCCCGGCGAGCATCATGATCAGGGTGGTGATGAACGGCTGCAGCCCGACGACGGAGACGAGGATGCCGTTGGCCACGCCGATCGCCGTACTGACGAGGAGCGCGAGCCCGACCGCGACGAGCGCGGCGGGGAGCGCGCTGTCGTAGTCGAGGTTGCGGAGCAGCTCCATCGACACCGCGCCGGAGACCGCCATGACGGACCCCACGGACAGGTCGATCCCGCTCGTGGAGATGACCAGGCACATGCCCACGGCGATCATGAGGATGGGGGCGGCGGCCCGGAGGATGTCGAGGACGTTGCCCGCGAGGTTCCCCGTCACCGGGTTCACCGAGATCGCGAGGTAGGAGGGGTCGCGGACCAGGTTGACGACGAGGAGGACGAGGATGGCGAGGACGGCCCAGCTGTACCGGGCGCCGACGAGCCGCTGGAGGGTGCCACGAAGTCCGGACTGGTGCTGGCTCACGAGGCCACCTCTTCCATGACCGACCCGTGCTGGGCGATGATCTCGACGATGGTCTGCGGGGTGACCTCCGGGCCGTTCTCGACCTCGGCGATCTTCACCCGGTCCTTGAGGACGAGGATGCGCTCGCAGATGCGCACGACCTCGTCCAGCTCGGCGGAGATGAACAGCACGGAGACGCCGTCCTCCGCGAGCCGCAGCACGGTCTCCTGGATCTCGGCCTTGGCGCCGACGTCGATCCCGCGTGTGGGCTCGTCGAGGATGAGGACCTCGGGCTGGGTGGCGAGCCACCGGCCGAGGAGCACCTTCTGCTGGTTCCCGCCGGAGAGGTTCTTGATGAGCCGTTCGGGGTCCGCCGGCCGCACGCTGAGCTCGCGGATGTACTTCTCGACGATGCGGTCCTGCTCCTTGCGCGGGATGGGGCGCAGCCACCCGCGCTTGGCCTGCATCGCGAGGATGAGGTTCTCGCGCACCGTGAGGTCGCCGATGATCCCCTCGTCCCGGCGGTTCTCGGTGGAGAACGCGATCCGGTGGGAGAGCGCCGTGGCGGGCGAGCCGAGGGAGACCTTCCTGCCGTGGATCTCGATCGACCCGGAGTCGGCCTTGTCCGCGCCGTAGAGCAGGCGGGCCAGCTCGGTGCGGCCGGAGCCGAGGAGGCCGGCGAGCCCGACGACGACACCGCGCTCGAGGGTGATGTCGGTCGGCATGATGGCCCCCTTGCGCCCGATGGACTCGGCGCGCAGGACAGTTTGGTGCTCACCGACGCCGGCGTGCTCACGCGCGGCGGTGTCGATCGACCGGAGCGCCTCGAGCTCCTTGCCGATCATCTTGGAGATGAGCGTGGACTGGGGCAGGTCCGCGGGGTACTCGCCCTCGTACTTCCCGTTGCGCAGGACGGTCAGCCGGTCGCTGATCTCGTACACCTGGTCGAGGAAGTGGGAGACGAAGAGGATCGCCACCCCCTGGTCGCGCAGCCGGCGCAGGACGACGAAGAGGCTCTCGACCTCGTTCGCGTCGAGGCTCGAGGTGGGCTCGTCGAGGACGAGCACGCGCGGCTCGATGACCATCGCGCGGGCGATCGCGACGAGCTGCTGCATCGCCAGCGAGATGCTCGCCAGCGGCTTGGTCGGGTCCAGCCCCTCCATCCCGAGGCGGGCGAGGGTCTCGACGGCGGCCGCGTGGGTGGCCTTCCAGTTGATCCCGAACCGGCCGCGCACCTCGTGGCCGAGCATGACGTTCTCACCGATGGTGAGGTTCGAGCAGAGGTTGACCTCCTGGTAGACCGTCGCGATACCGGCCTTCTCGGCGTCGGAGGGGCCGCTGAACTGCTGGCGCTCTCCGCCGACGGTGATGGTCCCGGAGTCGATGCGGTAGACGCCGGTGAGGGCCTTGATCAGCGTCGACTTACCGGCGCCGTTCTCGCCCATGAGCGAGTGGACCTCGCCGGGGAACAGGCGGAACTGGACCTGGTCGAGCGCCTTGACTCCGGGGAACTCGATCGAGATGTCCCGCATCTCAACGATGGGTACGGCCTCAGACATCGGCTTTCCAAGACTAGGGGGTCGGGCAGGGAGCGCTGATGGACCGCTGCGGTGCGAGGGGCACGGGGGGCACGCCCTCGCACCGCAGCGAGCTTCGGGTGGGTCAGAACTGCCGGTTCGGCAGCGCTGCCTCGGCCGCCTCGGGCGAGTCGAAGGTCTCGCTCGGGACGATGATGTAGGAGTCGACCTCCTCGCCCGCGAGGACGGACTCGACGACCTCGACCGCGGTCTCACCGAAGATCGGGTTGTACTCGGCGACGAAGCTCAG
>NZ_CALGNQ010000027.1 GCF_937958535.1 uncultured Georgenia sp.
GTGGCCGACGCCGCCGCGGGCTCATCCGCGGTCACCGCCGCGTGGTCACCCGCGGGCTCATCCGCGGTCACCGCCGCGTGGTCACCCGCGGCCCCCTCGGTCACCGCCGCGTCCGGAGCAGGCTCCTGCCCCGGCCTGCCCGGCGGTGTCGTCAGCACGCCGACCGCGGCCGCCAGGGCGGGCATCCGGGCCACGGTGAGCTCGACGTCCTCGTCCTCCTCCCCCACCGCGGGTGCGGCGGCGGGGACGACGACCAGGCGTGCCGCCGCGGCGCGGACGATGCCGCCGGTGACCGGGAGCCAGCCCTCGGTGCCGGCGTCCGCGCGGATCGTGACGTCCGCGGCGGGCAGCACCTCCTCCCGCCACGTGGTGTAGCCGCGGCCGGAGACCACCTGTGTCCCGAGCTCGACCTCGACCTCGCCCCGGACCAGCACGCGCATGCCCTCGGGGTGTGCCTCGACCATGGCGAAGGACGGCAGTGCGGCGATGCCGGCAGCGGCCAGGTACTCCACCCAGGCGCCGAGCCGCTTGCCGGTGGTGGCCAGCTGCCACAGCTCGCGGGCGATGTCCGACGGGACGGCCGGGTGGAGCAGCGCCAGGGCGTCGCCGGTCACCAGCGCCGTCCACTGCCCGGGCCGGTACTCGTGCACCGTCACTCCCCGGGCCTCCCCTCGGCGCGCGGCAGCGTCGACTCCGCCTCCTCGTGCTCGTCGCGGCGCGCGGTGCCGGCCACCTCGCAGTCCTCGTCGCGGGCGGCGACCACCACGGCCGAGACGTTGTCGTTCGCCCCGCCGTCCCGGACGGCCCGCTCGAGCAGGCTCGCGGCCGCCTCGTGCGGGTGCGCCGCGGCGGCGACGACCTCACCGATCTCGGCGTCGCTCAGCTCGCCGAACAGCCCGTCGCTGCACAGCACGAGGTGCTCCGGGCCGCCGGCCCGCAGCATCCAGAAGTCCACCTGCGGCAGCGGGCCGGTGCCCACGGCGCGGGTGATGACGTTGCGCTGCGGGTGGTGGCGCGCCTCGTCACGGCTGATGGCGCCGGAGTCGACCATCTCCTGGACGAGGGAGTGATCCACGCTGACCTGCTCGATCTGCTGGGGCGTGCAGCGGTACACGCGGGAGTCGCCGACGTTGAAGACGAGCCAGAACGGCTCGCCGTCCTGCTCGGTGAGGACGGCCCCCGCGACGGTCGTGCCGGCCACGGACTCGTCCCCGGCCATCGACTCCCGGATCCGTGCGGCGGCCCGGCCGAGTGCGTCGGTGACATCCTCGGGGACGACCGGTCGGTCGAGCTGCGCGAGGCGCGCGAGCTCGGTGACGGCGGCGTGGCTCGCCATGTCGCCGCGGGCGTGGCCGCCCATCCCGTCCGCCACGGCGAACACGGGCGGCTGCGCCAGCACGGAGTCCTCGTTCGCCTGCCGCCGCCCACCCGCGTCGGTGGCCACGCCCCAGTGGATCTGCATCCGTTCCCTCTCGCCGTTACCGTCAGGGATCCTACGTTGCCCGGCGCGGTGCCCGGGTCGGGCCGGGCCGCACCCGGCCGCCTCCGGTCAGCCGAGCGTGGGGAAGATTCCCCAGTACCCGGCGGCCAGCATGAGGACGAGTGCGCCGAGGTGGACACCGACGAGCGTGATCGTCCCGACGGTCCCGGTGCGCACCCCGGCGCGGCGCACCCGCAGCCACGAGCTCGCCGACCACACCCCGACAGCTGTCGCCCCCACCGCGACCACCTGGATCCCCAGCCAGCCGCCCTGGACCACCAGCGGGCTCTGCTCGTAGTTGAGCGCCAGGTCGGCGACGACGAGGAGGTAGGAGACGAACAGCACCCACACCGCCAGCACGCTCATCGCCAGGGCCGCGCTGGCCCGCGCCAGCGGTGAGGGCAGCCGCTCGCTGGGGCGGCGCACGACCCTGCTGATGACCCACAGTGCCGGGCCGAGCACGAGCAGGACGACCCCGCCGACCAGGGTGAGGACGATCATGTCGCCCGAGGCGTACCAGCGCGGGCTGTCGAGCGGCTCGGCACGGAACCGCTGCTCGGGCTGGCCACCGGCGATCCGCGGCTCGGCGCCGGCGGTCTCGGGCAGGCCGAGCACCCACCGGGCCACGGCGTCCGGGAAGCCGGGCGCCAGCCGGCCGTCGATGCGGATGCCGTGGTTGGCGCCCTCGAAGTAGCGCAGCGTGTAGGCGTCGTTCCCGGCGACGGCGAGGTCCTCGATGACCGTCGCCGGGCCCTGGACGATGGGCATCGAGGCGTCCTCGGTGCCGTAGACCATGAGCACCGGCTGGTGCATGCGCTGCTGGTAGGGGCTGACGTCGAAGTCGGCGTAGACGAAGCCGCCGCCCGGGACCTCGCTGCCGAGCAGCCGGGGCACCGCCCGGAGCAGCTGCTCGGGTGCGCCGAGGTTGCGCAGGTAGGTGTCGGTCGCCAGGGCGAACTGCTCGCGGGCGGGCACCACCGGTGCGGAGACCAGGACGACGAAGGCGACGTCGGGGTTCTCGGCTGCCGCGACCGGGGCGATGAACGCCCCCTCGCTCTCGCCGTAGACGCCCACCCGTCCGGGGTCGACACCCGGCCAGGAGGTGAGCACCTCCCAGCTGTGCAGGTAGTCCTGCGCCATCGCCGGGTAGTCGCGGTAACGCACGGTGTAGTTGTCCAGCCGCTTGTCCGGGACCAGGGACACCACCCCGGCGCTGGCCAGCGCCTCGGTCATCTCCCAGAAGTTGTCGTGGGTGGCGGTCCCGGCACCGTGCATGAAGACGATCCCCGGGCGACCCTCCGGGGCCCCGACCGGTTCGTGGATCGTGGCCCGCACCTCGGCACCGTCGAGCTCGACGGTCAAGGTGTGGGTCTGCGTCTCGTAGGTGCCGACCGGTGTGGTGGCGACGTCCCCGCCGATCCGCACGTCCGGGGACTGGACGACGAGTGCCTCGTCCAGCGGGTGCGGGTTCCAGCCCGGCCCGGCGACGGTGCCGATGAAGCCGAAGAGCAGAACGGCGAGCACCGTGACCGCAACCCTCCAGGACCTCACCGGGACAGATTAGTCGGTCCCACCGACCACCCGGCGAAGCCGACCCGGGGCGGTCCCTTCCCGGGCGGGCGGCCCTGCCCTGCCGACCCGGCACCCGCCGGCGCCCCCTCCCGACCCGGCTCCCGGCCGCACCGCAGCTCCCGCACGGGAGCGCGGGCCAGGAGCACGAGCGCGTCAGAAACCGAGGCGGCCGAGCTGCTTGGGGTCGCGCTGCCAGTCCTTGGCGACCTTGACGTGGAGGTCGAGGAAGACCTTCGTGCCGAGCAGCGCCTCGATCCCGCGCCGGGCACGGGTGCCGACCTCCCGCAGCCGCGAGCCGCCGCGGCCGATGACGATCGCCTTCTGGGAGTCGCGCTCGACGAAGAGGTCGACCCGCACGTCGAGCAGCGGTGGCTTGCCCGCGCGCCCCTCCCGCTCGGTCATCTCCTCGACCACCACCGCCAGCGAGTGCGGCAGCTCGTCGCGCACCCCCTCCAGGGCCGCCTCGCGGACGAGCTCGGCGATCATCACGTGCTCCGGCTCGTCGGTGAGCTCGCCCTCCGGGTAGAGCGGCGGCGACTGGGGCATCTGCTCCAGCAGGAGCTCGGTGAGCAGGTCCACCTGCTCCCCGCGCACCGCGGAGACCGGGACGATGTGGGTCCAGTCCCCCAGCTTGTCGATCTCCAGCAGGTGCTCGGCGAGCCGTGCCTTGCCCACCGTGTCGCTCTTCGTGGCGACGGCGACCACCGGGGTGCGCACCCCGGCCAGCTCACGGGCGATGTACCGGTCACCGGGCCCGACCTTCTCGTCGGCCGGCAGGCAGAAGACGACGACGTCGACCTCGCTGATCGTCTCGCGCACGAGGTCGTTGAGCCGCTCCCCGAGCAGCGTGCGGGGGCGGTGCAGACCCGGGGTGTCGACGAGCACGAGCTGGCCGTCGGGCCGGTGGACGATCCCCCGGATCGTGTGCCGGGTGGTCTGGGGGCGTCCGGAGGTGATCGCCACCTTCTGCCCGACCAGGGCGTTGGTGAGGGTGGACTTGCCGGCGTTCGGCCGCCCGACGAGCGAGGCGAAGCCTGCCCGGAACCCCTCGGGCCAGGTGTACGTCACGGCTCCATCCCCTCCTCGGCGTCCTGCGACTCCTCCACGGCGCGGACGAGGATGGTGGCGATCTGCCGCCGTCGTCCGCCGGCCCGCTCGGCCTGCATGTGCAGCCCCTCCACCTCGACCTGCGCACCCGGGATGGGCACCTTGCCCAGCGCCTTGGCGAGCAGGCCTCCGGCCGAGTCGACGTCGTCGTCCTCGAGGTCGAGGCCGAAGATCTCACCGAGCTCGTCGATCGGCAGCCGTGCCGGGACCCGGACGAGACCGTCCCCGAGGTGCTCGACCACCGGCTCGGCACGGTCGTGCTCGTCGGTCAGCTCACCGACGAGCTCCTCGAGGAGGTCCTCGATGGTGACGAGGCCGGCGATGCCGCCGTACTCGTCGACGACCATCGCGATGTGGAAGTTCTTCGCCTGCATCTCCCGCAGGAGGTCGTCCACGAGCATCGTCTCCGGGACGAAGACCGCCTCGCGCATCGTCGTCTCGACGGGGTCGCCCCCGGCGTCGGGCCGCATGTGGGTGCGGCGCAGCACGTCCTTGAGGTAGAGCACACCGCGGACGTCGTCGACGGACTCCCCGACGATCGGGATGCGGGAGAAGCCGGAGCGGACGAACAGCGCCAGCGCCTTGGTCAGCGCCTTGCCGGCGTCGATCGTCACCATGTCCGGGCGGGGCACCATGACCTCGCGCACGAGTGTGCTGCTCAGCTCGAACATCGACTGGAGCATCGTGCGCTCCTCGTCGGCGAGCTGCTCGGACTGGCTCACCCGGTCGACCATGTCGCGCAGGTCCTCCACCGCCTCTTCCCGTGCCTCGGCCTCGGTGAGCCTCGGCTTGGGGGTGAGCGCGGCAGCCAGCGCGGTCGCGGGCCGCGTGAGGGCCAGGACGACGTTGACGAACGGCAGCAGCGCGTGGAGCACCCGGCCGGGCTCGCGGGTGCCGACGCGTCGCGGGGTGGTCCCGGCGACGGCGGCGATGAGGACCGCCGCGACGAGGACGGCGACGACGAGCACCTGCCACCACTCGGGCAGCAGGTCGGCGACGACGAGGGTGAGGGAGACGGCGGTGGTCATCTCCGCCAGCACGCGCGCCAGCACGAGACCGGGCAGCGCCCGCTCACGGTCGTCGGCGAGTCGCTCCACGGCCGCGGCGCGGGGCCGCTCGGCGTCCTGCAGCTCGGTCAGCGCGGTGCGGCCGATACGCCGCAGCGCCGACTCGGCGGCCACGAGGGTGGCCGTGACGACCAGCGCAGCCAGGGCGAGGACGAGCAGCCACCACTCCGGGATGTCCGGGAGAAGTCCGTCCATCTCAGCGCTCGGCGAGGAAGGTGAGGAGGAGCTTGCGCTGCAGCGCGAACATCTCCTTCTCCTCCTCCGGCTCGGCGTGGTCGAAGCCGAGCAGGTGGAGGATGCCGTGCGTGGTGAGGAGGAGCAGCTCCTCGGCGGTGCTGTGACCGGCGGCCTTGGCCTGGGCGGCGGCGACCTCCGGGCAGAGCACGACGTCGCCGAGCATGCCCTCGACCGGCGGCTCCCCCGGGACGCCGGGGCGCAGCTCGTCCATCGGGAAGGACAGGACGTCGGTGGGGCCCGGCTCGTCCATCCACTTCTCGTGGAGCTCGCTCATGACGTCGGTCGTGACGAAGAGGATCGACAGCTCGGCCTGCGGGTGGACGTGGAGCTGTTCGAGGACGTAGCGGGCCAGCGCCGCGAACTCCTCCTCGGCGACCTCGTGCCCGGACTCGTTGGCGACCTCGATGCTCATGACCGGCCTCCCCGGCGCTGCGCCGCGCGGCGCTCGGCGCGGTTGCCGGTGGGCCCGGCGTCCCACCGCTCGTAGGCGTCGATGATCTCCGAGACGAGGCGGTGGCGGACGACGTCGGCCGAGGTGAGCCGGCAGAACGCCACGTCCTCGATCCCGACGAGGATCTCCTCCACCACCCGCAGGCCGGAGCTCGTGCCGCTGGGCAGGTCGACCTGGGTGACGTCGCCGGTGACGACGACCTTGGAGTTGAAGCCGAGCCGGGTGAGGAACATCTTCATCTGCTCCGGCGAGGTGTTCTGTGCCTCGTCGAGGATGATGAAGGCGTCGTTGAGGGTGCGCCCGCGCATGTAGGCCAGCGGCGCCACCTCGATGGTCCCGGCGGCCATGAGCTTGGGGATCGACTCCGGCTCGAGCATGTCGTGCAGCGCGTCGTACAGCGGCCGCAGGTAGGGGTCGATCTTCTCGTTGAGCGTGCCCGGCAGGTAGCCCAGCCGCTCCCCGGCCTCGACGGCGGGACGGGTGAGGACGATCCGGTTGACCCGCTTGGACTGCAGGGCGTGCACCGCCTTGGCCATCGCGAGGTAGGTCTTGCCGGTGCCGGCCGGGCCGACGCCGAAGGTGATCGTGTTGGCCTCGATCGCGTCGACGTACGCCTTCTGGCCCAGCGTCTTGGGCCGGATGGTGCGGCCGCGCGCGGAGAGGATGTCGAAGGTCAGGACGTCGGCGGGCCGCTCGGCGGTCGGTGCGGTGAGCATGCGGATGGCACGACCGACGGCGTCGGCGGTGAGTGCCTCACCGCTCCGGGCGACCTGCGCCAGCTCGTCGACGAGGCGCTCGGCGAGGGCGACGTCACCGGCCGGGCCGGCGAAGGTCACGACGTTGCCGCGGACGTGGATGTCGACGTCGGAGAAACCCGCCTCGATCGCCCGCAGGACCTCGTCGCGCCGACCGAGCAGGGCGACCATCGGGACGTCGTCGGGAACCGTGATCTGGTGATGGAGCATCGCGTCCGGCTGGGACGCGTCGTCGCTGTGTGGCATGGGCGAGGGCGCGGGGGCCCGAGTTCCTCCCGGTGTCGATGTCAGGCGTACCGGGAGTGTAACGGCCACCGCGCCGCTGATCTTCCCGAATGTGCGCCTTCAGCCCCAGCGGTCCAGCCGTTGGGCGAGCAGGGCCGCCGCCACCGGGCCTGCGGTGGAGGTGCGCAGCACGTGGGGGCCGAGCCGGACGACGACGGCACCCCGGTCGGCGAGGTCGCTCACCTCGCGCTCGCTCAGGCCGCCCTCCGGGCCGACGACGAGGAGCACCTCGCCCGCGGCCGGCAGCGGGGCCGCGGAGATCGGCGTCGTCGCCTCCTCGTGGAGGACCAGGACGCTGCCCCCGGCGGCCACCACCTCCTCCACGCGGGGCAGCAGGGCGCGGCCGTGGACGAGGTCGGCGACGTGCGGGACCCACGCCCGGCGGGACTGCTTGGCAGCGGCGAGGGCGACGGCGCGCCACCGGTCCCGGCCCCGCGCGGCCTTCGGGCCGGTCCACACCGACACGCAGCGCTCGCTCTGCCAGGGGACGACGGCGTCGATGCCGACCTCTGTCGCCGTCTCGACGGCGTCCTCGTCGCGGCCGCCCTTGGCCAGGGCCTGGACCAGGGTGAGACGCACGGGCGGCTCGGGCTCGTGGGAGACGTCCTCGACCCGGACGGTGAGCTCGTCGCCCGCCGCGGTGAGGACCTGGCCGCGGGCGCGGGTCCCGGCGCCGTCGACGACGTCGACGGTCTCCCCCGGCCGCAGCCGGCGGACGGTCACCGCGTGCCGGCCCTCGCGGCCGCGCACGGCGAGCGTGCTGCCGGGGCGCGCGGCGGCGAGGTCCTCCGGCTCGCCGAGGAAGACGGGTGCGGTCATCAGCGCCCGGCGAACTTGTCCCGCAGCCGGGAGAAGACGCCGTTGGTGGCCGGGGCGAGCCGGGGCTCGGCCCGCTCCTCACCGCGCAGCGCAGCCAGCTCCTCGAGCAGCTCGCGCTGGCGGTCGTCCAGGGCCGTGGGCACCTCGACGTCCACCTCGACCTTGAGGTCGCCGCGGCCGTGCCCGTTGAGGCGGCCGACGCCCAGGCCGGGCAGGGTGATGACCTCCTCGGGCTGGGTGCCCGGGGCGATGTCGATCTCCTGCGGGCCGTCGAAGGTGTCGAGGTGGAGGACGGTGCCGAGGGCGGCGGCCGTCATCGGCACCTGGACCCGGGCGTAGAGGTCGTCGCCGCGGCGGGCGAAGACGGGGTGGGGCCGCACCCGCAGTTCGACGTAGAGGTCGCCGGGCGGGCCGCCGCCGGGTCCGACCTCGCCGCTGCCGGTGAGCTTGATCCGGTTGCCGGTGTCCACGCCTGCGGGCACGGACACCGGGATCGACTTGCGGGTGCGCACCCGGCCCTGGCCGGAGCACTCCGGGCACGGGTCGGGGATGGTGGTGCCGTGGCCGCCGCAGGCCGAGCAGGGCGACGTCGTCATGACGTTGCCGAGGAAGGAGCGGGCCACCCGCTGGACCGAGCCGCGCCCGCCGCACACGGCACAGGTCTGCACGCTCGTGCCGGGCCGGGTGCAGGTGCCGTTGCAGGTGCCGCACAGGACGGCGGTCTCGACCTGGATCTCCTCCTCGACACCGAACACGGCGTCCCGCAGGTCGATCTCCAGCCGGATGAGGGCGTCCTGGCCGCGCCGGCCGCGAGGGGCAGGCCCGCGGGTGGCGCCGGTGGCGGCCCCGAAGAACGTCTCGAAGATGTCGGAGAACCCGAAGCCCGCGCCGGTGCCCCCGTTGCCGCCCAGGGCCGACTCCCCGCCCAGGTCGTACATCTGGCGCTTCTCGGGGTTGGACAGCACCTCGTAGGCGCGCCC
>NZ_CALGNQ010000028.1 GCF_937958535.1 uncultured Georgenia sp.
CTGGAGAAGTCGAGCGTCATCTGGGCGTAGTCGTTGGTCACCACCTGGCCGGTGGTGACGTCGACGATGGCGGGGACGGTGATCCCGCGCGGGTAGTCCGGGAAGCGGGCGAAGTAGGCCTCCTGCAGCCGCTCGATGCCGAGCACCGGGTCCCGGCCGTCCGGGTCGAGGTCGAAGGTCCACGAGCGCTCGTCGTGCGTCGGACCGGGCAGCCCGAGGGAGATGACGTCCTCCAGGCCGAGCAGCCGCCGCACGATGATGGTGCGGTTCGCCCACGGGCAGGCGCGGGCCGCGACCAGCCGGTAGCGACCCGGCTCCACCGGGTACCCGTCCGCGCCGTCACGGGTGATCCGGGTGGTGATGTAGTTGGTGTCGCGGGTGAACTCCTTGCCGGTGCTCACGTACGTACCCGGGGTGGTGTGCTCGTCCATGACCCGACCGTAACCCGCCGCGGCCCGCGGCGGTCGGTCGAGGTCAGAAGCGGGTGTCGCGCTCCACCACGCCCCGCTCGGCGGAGTACACCTCGGTGCCGGTGATGAACACCCGCTGCACCCGGGAGAACACGTCCAGCGGGTCGCCGGACCACACGACGACGTCGCCGTCCAGGCCCGGGCGCAGCGCGCCCACCCGGTCGTCGAGGCCGAGCATCTGCGCCGGGTTCACCGTCAGGGCACGCAGGGCGACGTCCCGGTCCAGGCCCTCCTTGACCGCGAAGGAGGCCTGGTGGACGAGGAAGTTGATCGGCACCACCGGCGCGTCGGTGGTGATCGCCACCTTCACCCCCGCCTCGGCGAGGCGCACGAGGTTGGCGATGTCCCGGTCGCGCAGCTCCACCTTGGAGCGGCTGGTGAGCATCGGCCCGAAGATCACCGGGACGTCCTTCTCGGCGAGGACGTCGGCGATGCGGGCGCCGTCGGTGCCGTGGTTGACGACGAGGCGGTAGCCGAACTCCTCCGCGAGCCGGATCGCGGTGGCGATGTCGTCGTGGCGGTGGGTGTGCTGGTCCCAGATGAGCTCGCCCTCGAGCACCGCGGCGAGGGCCTCCAGGCCCAGGTCCCGCTCCACCGGCTTGCCCTCGGCCAGCGCGTGGTCGCGCTTGGCGATGTAGTTCTGCGCCCGCACGAAGGCGTCACGGATGACCTTGGCGACGCCGAGCCGGGTGGAGGGGAGGGCCTTCTTGTCGCCGTAAACCCGCTTGGGGTTCTCCCCGAGCGCGGCCTTGACCGAGACCCGCTCGCGGAACACCTGCTCGTCGACGGTGCGCCCGCCCCAGGTCTTGACGGCGACGGTCTGCCCGCCGATCGGGTTGCCGGAGCCGGGCTTGACGACGGCGGCCGTCACCCCGCCGAGGAGGGCGTCGCGGAAGCCCTCCTCCTCGATGTTGATGGCGTCCAGGGCGCGCAGGGCCGCACCGTCGGGGTCGGTCATCTCGTTGACGTCGGCGCCGGCCCAGCCCTCGCCCTCCTCGTGGACGCCGAGGTGGGCGTGCGCCTCGACGAACCCGGGCAGCACCCACGAGCCGCGGGCGTCGACCACGGGCACCCCCTCGGGGACGGCGACGTCCCGCCCGACGGCGGTGATGACGCCGTCGACGACGAGGACGGTGCCGCCGTCGATCGGTTCGCCGTCGACGGGGACGACGCGGCCGCCGGTGACGGCGACGGAGCTGGTGCGGGTGCGGCGGGGCTGCGGAGAGGTTGTCATGTACCAGTCGTACCACCGTGGGAGGTGGCAGGCTGAGCCAGGAGACGGCGTCCTGCCGTCGCGGGGGAGGAGGCACACGATGGCACGAGGCGACCGGGACCGGGCCGGGGGACAGCCGCCGGGGGACCAGCGCGCGGCGGGCACGGAGCGGGCCGCAGGCGAGCCCGGGCGGCGGCCGGAGCGCAACCGGCTCGGCTGGATCGGGGTCACCGTGGCCGGCGTGCTCACGGCCTGGCGGGTGATCTACGCGGTCACCGCACCCGGCATGACGAACGTCGCCGCCTACGAGTCGGTCGACGTGCTGCTGACCATCGTGCTCGCGGTGGGTGCGGTGGTGCTCGGCATCGTCGCGCTCGGGCAGCGGGTGCAGCCGCGCTGGCCGGCGGTGGCGGCGCTGGCCGTGGGGACCTACGCGTTCGTCGTGGCCGTGGCGGGCTGGGTGGGCCAGCTCATGTACTGAGCCGGCCGGGTCAGCCCTGTGCGGCCTCCGCGAGGCGGGTGTGGGCCCGGATACGCAGCGCGATACCGCCGAGGATCGCCGAGAGCAGCGAGCCGAGGAGCACGCCCACCCGGGCGTGGCTGCCCTCGACGGACGCCGGGTCGAAGGCGAGCTGGGCGATGAGCAGCGAGACGGTGAAGCCCACGCCCGCGAGCAGGCTCATCCCGACCATGTCCTTGAGGTTGAGCCCCTTGCCCAGCACGAGCGGGGTGAGGAGGACGAGCAGCGCGGTGCCACCCCAGATCCCCAGCAGCTTGCCCAGCGGCAGACCGAGGGAGATCCCCACGGACACCGGGTCGGTGACGACGCCGAGGAGGCCGCCGGCGTCGACGACGTTCACCCCGGCGGCGAAGAACGCGAAGATCGGCAGCACGACCCCGGAGGAGATCCAGCCCACCCGTGCGCCGAAGCGGTGGGTGAGCGGCTCGCGCTCACCCGGGCGGGCCACGGCGGGCACGACCATGCCGAGCAGCACGCCGGCGATGGTGGCGTGGACGCCCGAGGCGTGCATGCACGCCCAGGCGACGACACCGACCGGGACGAGCAGCCACCAGGCGGTGATGCCGCGGCGCACGAGCACGGCGAAGACGGCGACGGCGAGGAACGCGGCGCCGAGGAGCAGGAAGTTCAGGCCCCCGGCGAAGACGACGGCGATGATGACGATCCCGATGAGGTCGTCGACGACGGCGAGGGTGAGGAGGAAGGTGCGCAGCGCCGGCGGGAAGCCGCGGCCGAAGATGCCGAGCAGGGCGACGGCGAAGGCGATGTCGGTGGCCACCGGCACCGGCCACCCGTCCCAGATCCCCGACCCGGTGACGGCCTGGACGACGAGGTAGACGGCGACCGGCCCCGCGACACCGAAGAACGCCGAGATCACCGGCACGGCTGCGGTCCGGATGTCACGCAGCGAGCCGGTGACGAACTCCTCCTTGAGCTCCAGACCGACGACGAAGAAGAAGATGGCGAGCAGCCCGTCGGAGGCCCAGGCGGCGAGGCTGAGGTCGAGGTGGAGGCCTGCCGGTCCGAAGGTGACACCGGACAGGTCCGCGTAGACCGCCCGCCAGGGGGAGTTGGCCCACACGAGCGCGAGCAGCGCCGCCGCGAGGAGGACCATCCCGGCGAAGGTCTCGTTGCCCAGCTTCTCGCGGTAGGCGGCGAGCGGGCCGCGACGGGAGGTCTGGCTGGACATGGTGGCAGGCCTTTCTGGGGACGGAAGACGGCGTGCGCCCACCTTACGGGGACGTGGGGGAGAACGGCCGGTGGCCGGGAGGGCGTGGTCGCTCTCCCGGCCACCGGCGTGACGTGCGGGTGGGGCTACATCAGGCCCATCGTCGTCGGCAGCCAGACGGAGAGCTGCGGGACGAACACCACGACGAGCAGCGCTAGGATGATGGCGAGGAGGAACGGCCACAGCCGGGTGATGACCGGCTCGATGCGCAGCCGGGCGATCCGTGCCCCGACGAAGAGCACGTTGCCGACCGGCGGGGTGATCACACCCACCGAGAGGTTCATCACGACCATCGCACCGAAGTGGACCGGATCCACCCCGAACTCGGTGACGATCGGCAGGAAGATCGGCACGAAGATGAGGATGGCCGGCGTCGGGTCCATGAAGGTCCCGACGGCGAGCAGGACGACCATCATGATGATGAGGACGACGACGCTGGAGTCGGTGAAGCCGAGCACGGCGTCGGAGATGATGTCCGGGATCCGCGCGAAGCTCATGACGAAGGACAGCGCCGTGGAGACCGCCACGAGCAGCATGACGATGGCCGTGGTGCGGCCGGCGTCGACGAGGATCGCCGGCAGGTCACGCAGCTTGATGCTCCGGTAGACCGCCGCGAGCACGAGGCAGTAGACCACGGCGATCGACGCCGACTCGGTGGCGGTGAAGTAACCGGTGAGGATGCCGCCCACCACGATGATGATCATGAGGAGCGAGGGAACCGCCCGCCACAGCACGCGCATCGCCTGGGAGAAGCTCACCCGCTCGGTGGCCTTGAGCCGGCCCGGCTGCTTCCGTGCGTAGAGGTAGACGACGATCATGCAGGCGAAGGCCCACAGCAGGCCGGGGAAGAGACCGGCCATGAACAGCGCCGCGATCGACGTGCTGGAGACCAGCGAGTAGACGATGAACGTGTTCGACGGTGGGATGAGCATCCCGGCGGGCGCCGAGGCGACGTTGACCGCCGCGGCGAAGCGCCGGTCGTAGCCCTCCTTGGCCATCCGCGGGCTCATGACGTTGCCGACCGCGGCCGCCGCGGCGACGGCCGCTCCGGAGACGGCGCCGAACATGGAGTTCGCCACGACGTTCGTCTGGGCGAGCGAGGCGGGCATGCGCCCGGTGACCACCTTGGCGAAGTCGACGAGCCGGCCGGCGATGCCGCCGTTGTTCATGATGACGCCGGCCAGGACGAACAGGGGGATGGCGAGCAGCGGGAAGGAGTTGATTCCGGTGAACATCCGCTGGGCGGTGACGAGCACCGCCTGCTCCATGCCCAGGAGCGGGATCGCGGCGAGGAAGGACGCCGTGCCGATGACGATGGCGATCGGCAGCGAGAAGACGATCCCGATGACGATGACGACGAGCAGGGTGAGCCCTGCCAGGGTTGCCGGGTCCATCATGCCTCCGTCTTCGGTCCGGCCGGGTCGTCACCGCGGCGCTCGGTCTCGTCCGGGTCGAGCAGGATGCTGTCGACCTCGTCCAGCCCGCGCGGCTCCGGTTCCACGGTGGTCGCCGGCACGAGCTCGTCCTCGTCGCTGTGGTCGCCGTAGGGCAGCTGGGTGTTCCGGGCGACGGCCTGGATGTAGTACAGGGAGTAGAACGCGATGAGCGCTCCGGAGATCGGCAGGGCCAGGTACATCTGGCCCAGCGTGAAGGGCAGCGCGGAGAGGTTCTGCAGCCAGGCGTTCTGCGAGGCCCGCCAACCGCCCCAGACGAGGACGATGACGGCGAAGGCCAGGACGACCAGCTGGACGAGGACCGAGACCACCCGCTCACCGCCCACGGGCAGCTTGCGGACGACGAACTCGACCGCGATGTGGCCGCGCTCGCCGAAGACGAACGCCGAGGCGAACAGGCCGAGCCACACGAAGGTCATGCGGGCGCCCTCCTCCGTCCACGTGCTCGGGTCGTGGAGCACCTGGCGGCTGAAGATCTGCCAGACGACGACGACGACGAGCAGCGCGAAGAGGACGACGGTGATCCAGTACAGGACCCTGTCCAGGACTTTCTTGGCGCTATCCACGCTTCACCTCCATGAGTGTGTGGCTCGGCCGGTCCATCAGTTCGCTGCCGCCCGGGCCGCGTCGTAGAGCTGCTGCTGGGTCTCGGTGGTGATGAACTCGGCGGCCAGCGCCTCCAGCGGCTCGGCGAAGGCGGCCTCGTCGACCTCGGTGAAGGTCGCGCCACCGGCCTGGGCGCCCTCGATGGCCTCCTGGGTGGCCTCCTCCCACAGCTGGGTGTGCTCCTCGTAGGCAGCCTGCCAGCCGGCCTCGAAGGCCGCACGGTCCTCGTCGGACATGCTGTTGAGGAGCTCGGTGTTGATGATGAGGTAGTCCAGGCCCACGAGGTGGTTGGTGTAGGACCAGTACGGCGCGACCTCGTAGTGGCGCTGGGTGAAGTAGGACACCTCGTTGTTCTCCGCGGCGTCGACCACCCCGCCCTGCAGGCCGGTGTAGAGCTCGCCGTACGCCATCGGGGTGCCGGCGCCGCCGAGCGCCTCGGCCATCGCGATGTGGAGGTCCGACTCCTGGACGCGGATCTTCTTGCCCGCGAGGTCCTCCGGGGTCTCCACCGGCCCGAAGGTGGTGTAGATCGAGCGGGCGCCCTGGGTGAAGCCGCCGAGCACGGTGATGTTGTTGGAGTCCTCGAGCGAGGCGTAGAGGTCGCCGGTGATCTCCGGGTCGTGGATGACACTCATCTGGTGGTCGACGTCGTCGAAGACCTTCGGCAGGTTGAAGACGACGAAGTCCTCGTTGAGGTTCTCCAGCTGGGTGCCGGAGACGATGGCCAGGTCGACGGACCCGTCGGAGACGAGCTGCAGGGCCTCGGCCTGGGCGCCGAGCGTCTCGTTCGGGAAGACGTCGATGCTCCAGCCGTCGGTGTTCTCCTCCAGGTA